>CAZEWS010000268.1:0-5581 GCA_964515985.1 uncultured Rikenellaceae bacterium
ATGAAAACCAGTGAAAAAAATGTAGCATTAGTGCTTTCCAGTGGCGGAGCAAGGGGGATGGCTCATGTTGGAGTGATAGAGGCGGGAAGAGAGGCATTTCATCGCGCAGTACGGGAGACTCATACCTGAATCACGATGTTATGATAATAACTTTTCCCCGGGAAATAATTCCCGGTCTTGTTACAGAACAATATTACCGAACATAGAACAAACAAAATGAGTAATTATTTCGCCCGCTATTCACCGGATGGAAAATGGATCGTTTTTTGTCAGGTTGAAAGTTTTATGCTCCTTATGCCCGACAGCAAATTATATATTATGCCTGCCGAAGGGGGAACACCAAGGGAAAGGATTTAAAATTTACAAAAAAGAATAACTTTAGATACGAACATATTACTTTTATGGAGGGTTTCCTGAAAGAGAAAATTGAGGTTATGAAAGGAAAGGCCGAAACCATAAAAGATTACCACGAAGGAATTAATCAGGTAATTGAGTCAGAATCTGTACACAAATAATAATAAATACCATTGCGATAGGGTATACTGCTGCATAGGCAATATGTGGTGTGTTGGTATCAGTCATAGAGTCTACGGCTGCTAAACCCGGTGTACTTGTCATACCTCCCGTTAAGACCCCTAAAATGGTTAAAAGATTCATTTTAAAGGTATAATGAGCAAATAAGGCACTTACAAACATGGGTATTACCGTTATGATCGCCCCGATATAAAATAACTTAATACCGTAAACATGATAAGTTTCTGCCAGATGTTCACCTGCATGAGTACCTACGGTTGCCAGAAAAAACAACAAGCCCAGTTGTCGTAAAAGTTGATTTGCATTTCCTGACATGGTCCAGATAACAGGACCTGTTTTCCCAAAATATCCAAGAATCAATGCAACGATCAAAACGCCCCCGGTCAGACCCGGACTGAATGTAAAACTATCGGAAAAGCCGATTTTTATTTTACTTAGCAGAACTCCCAGTACAATTCCTGCGGCAATAGGAAAGAAATTGGTGTTTGATAGTTTTCTATTGTCATTCCCCAGAAGGCGGATTACATCTTTCATGTGTTCTTTGTCGCAGGCAATCATTAGTTTATCACCAAAGCGAATGTGTGAGCTGAAAGATGGTGTTATATTGATACCGCTCCTGCGGATTCTGGTTATGGTAGCATTATAACCGGACAGCAAGTTCAGTTGTCCGATGGTTTTATTGATTACTTTTTTGTTTGTAACCAGGATAGACTGGACTTCATAATCTTTACCAAACGGTATTTCCCTGTTGGTCTCTGATCCGATGAGCAATTTTATTTTTCCAAGAGCTTCTTCTGTTCCGACGGCTTTGATTAAATCGCCTTTATGTAAAGTTGTTTCTGAAGAAGGTGCAATTGCAGATGTTTCCGTTAATACCCTGGAGATACTGGCACCGGTCATTGACAGTATATTAAGTTCACCTATGGTCTTTCCAAAAATAATCTGGTTTTCTACTATGAAATTCTTGCCTATTATTTCCGGATATTCTTGCAACGTCTTCTTTTTTATTTCCTTTTCAGCGGTCTCGGTATGTACATGCAATAGTTTGGGTAAAAATCTGACGAATAATATCACTCCAATCACTCCGAATGGATAAGCAACACCATAACCTATGGATGCCAAAGAAGAATTGGTGCTATCGATTGCCGCAGCCAGTCCCGGAGTACTCGTTAATGCGCCTGTAAACAGGCCCACAGCAATTTTTGGGTCAATCCTGAAAAAGAAAACCAATAAAGCGGTTGAAATGCTGGCAATAAATATCAGGACAATGGGCAGAATAATTAATTGAAAGCCATTTTTCTTAAAGGACTGAAAGAAACCAGGACCTGCCTGAATACCAATAGTATAAATGAAAAGCAATAATCCTATAACCTGAAAATCTTTCGGTACCTGAACGCCAAAATGCCCAAAAACCAGGGCTACAAATATTACCGCTGACACATCAAGCGAAATCCCCTTTACCTTGATTTGACCTACTATAAAACCCAAAGAAATGATCAGAAACAAAGCGAAATAACTATTGGATAACAATTCCATAAGACGGTATAAGTGAAAATCCACCCTCTAAGAAGGTGGCTTTGAATTGCACCCATTGGGCGCTTTATTAATAGGGATCAAGGAATGATGGAAGAATGGAAATTTGGAAAAATTGTTACTTTCAAAGATTCGAACGGGGTCCAATTCCAACATTCCAATATTCCAACATTCCAATAATTTTTATAATGTATAACAAAAAAGAACATAACCACCATCAAAGAAGGTGGATTTCTAATTCAAATTAAATCCTTTACGAATTCAGCCTGCAAAGGTATAAAATCCTTTGCTTCATCCCTAATCCGTGCTCCGGGCTATTCCAAAGAAACAAGGCCATCGGCCTTGGATTATTGTAGCAGATAAGTTTTAGAGTGAATATAAACTCCATCGGAGTTTGATTATAAAATATGGAACGTTTGGCGTTGCCAAACTTTACGAGTAGCTTGTGAGGTCGATTTGAGGGAATGAGTAACCATTCTGTAATTGTAGCGGACAGAATGTTTCACGAGTAGGATTGAGCGAAGGGTTGTGGGAGCGTGTAATACTTCACAATTTTGGCAACAATCCTATTAACTTTAGGAATTATTTCCAAGCTTTCTGTTTTTACATTTTATCATGATTTTAAAACTCCTCGTAATTGAACGATTACATCCTTACCCCGAAGGGGTATAACTTTTAATAACCACCGGTGGAATATAATGCATTACTCCCGCCAACCCCGGATGGGGTTGAACTCAAAACAAGTATCTTTATCGTTATTCAACCCCTTTAGGGTTAGGGATTACTTTCGTACTTTATACCCGGCACTTCGTACCGGGTTATTCATTGTTCAACCCTTAGGGGTTGATGGGTCATGATTCATTCTTTTCCCCGCATTCCATATAGGATTATTCATAGTGGTTTTTACTTTGTAAAACTCTTTGGGATTATATTCAACATGTTTTCTTATCCTGCAATTAATTTATTATTCTCGTGCTGGGTTATTTGTGGTCTCCTTATATGCCTTCTTCATGGCATACAATAAGGCAGTGGTTTAATTCCCCGGGGCTTGCCCCGAAAATAAGGGTCCAGGTCTTACCTTGGGGTTTAATAACTTTTATTGAAATAACGTTTTGTAGAGACATTTAAATCAATAACACTCGATGAAAACGAACGTAGTGAAGTTTGAAGCGAAAGTGGAATAATAGTACAAAAAAGGATTCCCCGCTGCTTGCAGCGGGATAGTTCATTGCATTTTTTATTACTACATTTGTATTGTAGAGTGATTTAAAAATGAAAAAAATAAAAGAGCTGGTTGATATTCGATTCGGAGTTAATGGGAAAGCTACCAATGAAGGCGGAATTCCATACATACAGGGTAAGGATTTTAACGGATTTGGCCAATTCAAAAATAAAGAGATATTTCTGACAAAAAAAGATGCGATTACCGAAAAGTATCTTCTAAAAAAAGATGATATTCTTTTTGCAGGAAAAGGAAGCAGGAATTATGCCGTGGTATGGAACGGAGAAATCTCTGAAGCTGTGGCATCTTCCACTTTCTATGTACTAACTTTAAAGTCCAAAGATATTTTGCCGGAGTTTTTGGCCTGGTACTTAAACTCTGACTGGGTACAATCATTTTTAAGACTGATTGCTAAAGGAGCAACCATATCCAATATACCCAAAAAAGAACTTCAGGGATTAAGCGTCAATGTGCCTTCTATTGAGGAGCAGCACAAGATTGTTGAAGTGGATAAATTAAGATTAAAGGAACAAATCCTGATGCGGCAACTTGCAAAAAATCGTGATCTGTTAGTAAGAAAATTATTATCAAACAAAATAAAATAACATTTATGGAACCTAAAGTAAATCAGGATAAGATTAATGCAATAGCCTGGAAAGCATGCGATACTTTTCGTGGTGTGGTTGATCCGGCTGAATACAAAAATTATATTCTGGTATTTCTGTTTTTGAAATACATGAGTGATGTGTGGAAAGACAAGGAAGAAGATTATAGAAAAAAGTATAGTGGCGATGAGGTAAGAGTGAAAAGAGCTTTGGGCAGGGAACGGTTCATTGTGCCTGAAAATTGCAGTTTTGATTTCATCTGTAAACAAAGGAATGAGCCTAATATTGGTGAAATCATAAACAAAACATTAGACGCCATTGAGGAGGCAAACAAAGCTAAACTGGAAGGAGTATTCCGGAACATTGATTTTAACTCGGAAAGCAACCTCGGACAAACAAAAGACCGGAACCGGAGGTTAAAAAACCTGATCGAGGATTTTGCAGATCCTGATCTCGACTTGAGACCATCACACATTGGTAATCAGGATATAATTGGGAATACTTACGAATATCTTATTTCCCGTTTTGCCAGTGATTCAGGTAAAAAGGGTGGTGAATTCTATACACCCGCCGAAGTATCCATGTTGTTGGCGAAGTCGCTTAACCCTCAATCAGGCAACCGGATTTATGATCCTGCCTGTGGATCAGGGTCTTTGTTAATCAAAGTGGCAAATGAAGTGGGATCTGAAGATTTCTCATTGTATGGTCAGGAAAGCAATGGAAGTACTTGGGCATTGTGTAAAATGAATATGTTTTTGCATCAAAAAGATAATGCAAAGTTAGAATGGGGCGATACCATTAATAATCCAAAGTTGATTGAGGATGATAAACTAATGAAGTTTGATATTGTGGTTGCCAATCCCCCGTTTTCACTCGACAAATGGGGCGCTGAAAATGCGGGAGCTGATAAATTCAACCGTTTCTGGCGGGGAATCCCACCCAAAAGCACGGGCGATTATGCTTTTATAACTCATATGATTGAAAGCGCTTTGGATATAAACGGTAAAGTTGGAGTAATTGTCCCTCACGGAGTGCTATTCAGAGGGGGTGCAGAAGGTAAAATCCGTAAACAGTTTATTGATGAAAACCTGTTGGAAGCTGTGGTTGGACTCCCTGTAAAATTGTTCTATGGAACAGGTATTCCGGCAGCCATTATGATTTTCAATAAAGCAAAAGAGAGACAGGATGTGTTGTTTATTGATGCCAGCCGGGAATACCAGGATGGTAAAAACCAGAACAAGCTCAGGGATAAAGACATTGAACATATCGTAGATACGTACCGGAAGTATGAAACTACTGATAAATACTCGTACCGGGCAAACATTGATGAAATTAAGGAAAATGAGTATAACCTGAATATTCCCCGGTATGTGGATACTTTTAAAGAGGAAGAAGAGGTAGATATTCCTGCTGTTCAGAAAGAAATAGAAAGTTTGGAGAAGGAACTAATAGAAGTACGCACTGAAATGGATAGTTATTTAAAAGAATTGGGAATGTAATATGACAGTTCAATATTGCTCAGACCTGCATCTGGAATTTCGTGAGAATAAGGAATTCTTAAAATTAAACCCTTTAATACCCAAGGGCGAAATTTTGTTGCTGGCTGGTGATATTGTTCCCTTTGCAATATTAAATAAACATGCCGATTTCTTTGATTATGTTTCAGATCATTTCGAAATCACTTATT
>CAZEWS010000269.1:0-5576 GCA_964515985.1 uncultured Rikenellaceae bacterium
ATGTGAGAAAAAACCTATAACATTCAACAAATAACTAATATCAGTTAACAATTAACTTGCAACTTGCAACTCGTAACCCGTATCCCGAAACTTGTAACCGAAAACCGAAAACCGGGAACCGGGAACTGAGAACCACAAACTACAAACTAAAAACTACCAACCATAAACTAATAATTTTTCCTATCTTTGTTTTGATTATGGTTTCAAATGGTTGATTCCTGCCATTTGATGAAAAGGGAATCAGGTGATCCGCCCGATGACGGAAATTCCTGAACAGTACCCGCTGCTGTAATCTCCTTTAACTTTTTGATTACCCTGGCCACTGACCGGCATCAGCCGGATGGGAAGGCAATCAAAAAGGGAGTAAGTCAGAAGACCTGCCATAATAATATTGTGTTCGGGATAAACATTAATCTGTTAAATTGTCAATCCGAAAAGCATATTATGTATTAATCCTGGGATGGAGCCTTCTTTCTCCCATGATTGGATTTGCCTCCGATACACTGCATTATATTTCAGAGGTAAAAATAATCCAGTCAAGATATTCTTATTTTTCCGAAGATAAAAAAATTACCAGGATCGATTCATCTGCTATTTTATATAATGGTTCATCCAATCTCGGAGAGATTTTATCCAGCTTAACTTCTGTTAATATTCCTTTATATGGCATATCCGGTTCTCTGGCAACCATATCACTACGAGGAAGCGGTCCGAATCATACTTCTGTGATATGGAACGGTTTTCCGGTCAATTCAATTACTACCGGTGGAATAGACCTCTCGTTAATACCCGGTAATTTTTTTGAAGAGATATTGATCAATCATGGAGCTTCCGGGTCAGTATATGGAAACGGAACATTTGGCGGTTCGGTTGTCATTAAGAATAAACCGGATTGGTCCAACCGTTATGATGTTAAACTTTCCGCTGAATACGGAAGTTTTGAATGCCGAAATTATGGACTTAAAATCATGTTCGGTAGTCCCCGAATTCAATATAAGATCTACGGATTTTATAACAGTGCAGAAAATGATTTTCCATACAGGGATATTGAAAAATCCGGAATCCCTGAATTACGACTTGGACACAACCAACTAAGAAATGTTGGAATAATCCAGAACGGATACCTTAAACTCAATAACAACAACAGTATTGACTTTGGTTTATGGTACCAGGTAAAACAAAAAGAAATACCGGAGATAATGGGATCTTATGGACAGAGCAACCAGGTACAGCACGACAGTTCGTTTAAAGCTTTTGTAAAATGGAGAAAGCTGTTCAGACAGTCCAGCCTTGAGATCAAAACCGCATATTTGTATGATTACCTTCGATATACTGATAAAAACAATGCATCAGATGATTTTTTTTCTATTGATTCAAGAATAAATACCGGCAGGATCCTTGGCGATATTAATTACAGGTATTATTTAAACCGTTACCTTTCACTGGATGTTGGTGGTGTGTATTCATTTCATTCCGCAAAAACCGGTAATTATACCGGTAGTGAAGAAGAAAATCATACCGATATTTTCACAGGTGTCAAATTTAAATCTTCCGGTTTAGTGACAAATTTTACTTTAAGAAGAATGTTTTCAAAATACAGGGATCCTGGATTGTTGTATTCACTTGGATTTAACTATCAAATTTTAAATAAAAGATTATTTCTTAGAGCTAATCTCTCGAATAAGTTTCGTATACCTTCTTTTAATGAAAAATACTGGAATCCGGGAGGAAATCCTGATTTATTGCCTGAGAAAGGCTGGGGAGGTGATCTGGGAATGGGATGGAATGTGTTTGATTCAAATCATGAGGATCCACGATTAACACTTGATCTTAATCTTTATACCAACAAAATACACAACTGGATACAATGGGTCCCGGGATCAGAGTTCTGGCATCCCGAAAACAGGAAGCTTGTATGGGTAAGAGGTATGGAAAGCGGATTACAATTCACTCAACAATCAGGATTATTCAGAATAAAAGTTCACGCTACTTTTTCATATACACTTTCAACAAACGAAAAGATAGAGGAGAACAATCCTATCATCGGAAAGCAACTCCGGTATGTACCCAAAAACACCGCTAACGGTTCAATTGCCATTAGCTATAAACAAATATATTTATCCGTATATCACCGGTTCACTGGTCCGAGATATACAACAGAAGATAGTAACCCTATGTTCGAAATGGAGGCTTATAATGTATCGGATTTTGTGCTGGGTTTCAATTTGGGTAAGAAAATGGCAAATTCTACTATACAATTGAAAATTAAAAATTTATTTAACCAGGAATACCAGGTGATCAGGTCATATGCCATGCCGGGCAGGGCGTTTTATTTCTCAATAAAATTTGGAATCAATAAAAATCTTTGATTTAAAACCTGATAACACAAAATTAATTGGATAACAGTTTCAGTCACACAACGAATTAATTAATTTTAAATTACAAAATCATGGGAATTCTGAAAAAACTTGTATGGTTTGCAATGATTTTTACATCAATCTTTACCTCTTGCTCAAAAGATGATGAAAAACCTATTGACACCGGCTATTTGCATGGAGTTTTTATCACAAATGAAGGTGGTTTCATGAAAAATAACGGATCCATAAGTTATTATGATATTGATTCAACCAGGGTGACGAATAATCTTTTTCAAATAATCAATGGTCGCATACCGGGTGATGTTGTTCAGTCGTTTGGAGTAGCAGGTAACAAAGGTTTTATTGTGGTGAATAATTCGCAGAAGGTTGAAGTGGTGGATATGGAATCGTTTCAATCCCTGGGCACTATTACAGGGGTTGATTATCCCAGGTATTTTATTGGCATTGATAACGATAAAGGGTATCTTTCAAATGGTAATTTTGCAGGGAAGGTGTATGTCATCGATCTGGTAAAACTCGAGCTTACGGATAGTATTGCTGTGGGAAACGGACCGGAGAATATAGTCAAATCAGGTAATTATGTGTTTGTTGCCAATAGCGGGGGATGGACAAATGACAGCACTGTAAGCGTAATCGATGTTACCACCGACCAGGTTATTAAAACCATACATGTCGGAGATAATCCAACAGACCTGGTAGTGGATAAAAATGGTGATATCTGGGTGTTATGTAAGGGAAAATTGGTTAAAATTAACGGTAGCAACAGGAGTGTTGAAGAAAATTTTTTTATTGGTCAAACAGGGGGTTTTTTAAATCCAAATCGTTTGGCAATAAGTCATGATGGACAAAATATCTTTTTTGGAGAAGCCGGTGGAATATATCGAATGAATATTGCGGATTCAAATGTTCCAACATCTGCCTATATTGCAAAACAGTACTATGGTTTGGATATTGACCCGGATAATGGGACAATCTACTGTCTGAAAGCCAATGGATTTGATGCAAACGGAATGGTTTATATGTATAATAGCAACGGGGTATTGACTGATTCTCTTGAAGTAGGCATAGCACCCAATGGTGCAACGTTCAACTAAGCAGAACGACTCTCCGAGCCGTTCTGCTTAATTGAAAATATTTTTTAATATAATTTTTATTCGAACTTGAGAAAGATAAAATTCTATCCCATTTCTTTCTTTGTCGTTACTCTTCTTTATCTGGGGTTATGGGATACTCATGCACAGATCGGGCACGGAGGAATTCCTCACGGATTTAGTGTAGTATCGCAATCAGAAATCCCTTTCCAATCCGTAACCCCCGGAGATATAAAGGTTTTACAAAAGTCCATCATCCCGCAAAAAGGGCAACCATTACAATTTGCTATACCTGTAAAAGTACATTTCACACCTCAAAATTCAGGAATCTGGAAAACTCTCCCGGGAGGTGACAGGGTATGGTACCTTGGAATACAATCGAAAGGCGCCTACTCACTAAACATCATATTCGACCTGTTTGAAATTCCATCAGGTTGCAAACTTTTTATATACAACACTGACGCTACTTATGTGCTTGGAGCGTTTACTGGTAAAAACAACAAGAAATTCAAAAAACTGGCAACGGCTCCGGTTCCAGGTGACCAAATTATTGTCGAGTTCCAGGTACCGGCATCTGCAGCTAATCATGGGCAATTAATCATTGGTCAGGTTGCACATGATTTTCTTGATATTTTCGGTGAAACTATAGTTAAGTATGGATACTACGGGGATTCCGGCCCCTGTAATGTCGACATCAATTGTCCGGAGGGAGAAATCTGGCAAAAGGAAAAATATGCTGTCTGCCGGATAATTGTGGGTGGAAGTGAGCTGTGTTCCGGAAGCCTGGTGAATAATACAAAAAACGATACGGTGCCTTATTTTCTCACGGCTTTTCATTGCATTGAAAATAATGAGCAAGCACAAGTCACAATCTTCTTTTTCGATTACGAGAGCCCGTATTGTGATGGACCTGATGGTTCAGTGTTAAAAACCCTATCCGGAGCAACACTCAAAGCTACATCTGATGAAAATTTAGACTTTAGCCTGGTTGAACTCAGTAAAATACCACCTTTCTTGTACAAACCATACTATGCCGGTTGGAACAATAGCCTGGTTGCACCGGCAAATACCGTAACCATTCATCATCCCTCCGGCGATGTGAAGAAAATTTCGATCGACGACGATCAACCACTTACAGCAACATATTTGTCTTATGATGACAATGCATTTTGGCACATTGAAAAATGGGAAAAGGGTACTACCGAACCCGGCTCTTCCGGTGGACCGTTGTTCGGTGATGATCACAGACTGATTGGGCTGCTTAATGGTGGAGACGCGTCATGCGGAAACTCAGTCAATGATTATTTTGTAAAATTCGGACGCCTGTGGGAAGACTATCCCGGTTCGTTCAACCAGTTAAAATATTGGCTCGACCCGTTGTCCGGATCCGGTACTACCATGGAAGGCCTTGATCCCTATGGTGCTGCGAAGGAAACATGCGATACATTTGGAAATTACATAGACACAGAGAACCTGGTTTTATACGAATTTGGAAATCAGGACTCGGGATTCTGGACCGGCCATAATCTGGGATATTATACGCAGTACGCTGAAGGTGTTGATAATTCTGAACAACGAAATTTAACAGGGGTATATCTGAATGTTGCCAAAGCTGAAAACTCAATCGCTTCAGATAAAGTGACCATAAAAGTATGGGATGGTTTATCACAACCGGATAACATTTTCTACTCCGAAGATTTATACATAAGAAACTTCAGGGATTCAACTGTATTTTATGCAGAGTTTGACTCCCTAATTGTGGTTTCAGGAAATTTCTGGGTGGGATATGAAATCTATTATGATTCTCTTACCGGACCATTAACGGATCAGTTTGCTGTTTATCAGGTGGAAGACAGAGGCTCCGGAGGTATAAATACAGCTTTTGCTTTTAAAAATGATCAATGGTATCCATACAGTTCTCTGTCCCCGTTAAACCTTAAAACATCATTGGGTATATCTGTTGTGATGTGCGGAGAAATCCCCAGCTTAAGTTCGATAGAAACATTAGCAGATAAATCAATAAACAGTTTCGTTATTTTTCCCAATCCGGCTAAAGATATGGTGACCATTCAAATGATAAATAAAAAAAATACAACTGTTTGGCTCC
>CAZEWS010000270.1:0-5529 GCA_964515985.1 uncultured Rikenellaceae bacterium
TCAATCATGGCCCCAATTATGGGATTGTTTTCCGGCTCTTCTGACTCTTTCATTCCTTCATACTTCCGAATGGTCGCTGCTATCTCTTTCAGTGGATTGTGAATGGTATTGTGTGGTACATAAAGAAAAAACGGATTTGATTTGTTCCTTTCGAGAAAATCCAGGGAAAGGCTTGTTATGGTGTCCACATTGTGGGCATCATTTTCAGCTTCCTGCCAGGGCTGAGCCATGCCGCCTGAAGGCTTATAGGTTACAAATGATTCATCAAAACCCTGCTTGCCGGGATTAAAGGGCAGGCTTCCGGGGGGCATTTTTTCCTGGCTTAAATGCCATTTCCCGAAACATGCAGTAGTGTAGCCTGCTTCCTTAAGCATTTCTGCAACGGTAATCTCTTCAAGAGGTAGAAACTTTTGCCACTCAGGCTGGAGGAGGGGAAGATCTTTTCTGTTGCTCCCGGCTATGAAATCGGTCAGATGTAATCGTGCAGGATATTTGCCAGTCATAATACTGGCTCTGGTCGGTGAACAAACGGCACATGCTGCATATGCATTGGTGAAGCGCATTCCTTCCCTGGACAGTTTATCGAGGTGGGGTGTCTGGTAATAATTGCTTCCATTAAAACCCACTTGGGTATAGCCCAAATCATCAGCAAGGATTAAAATAATATTTGGGGGTACATTCTCCTTTTCACAGCTCAACCCCGTTGTTAACGCAATAAAACCAATTGCCACCAGGGGAATCTTGAATTTAATGTTCATACGGTTGTATTTTAGTTTACTATTATTTAAATATTAATCGGTAAATACTAAAAATTCAAAACCAATTTGTCATTGGTACGCTTTTGCCATTCCAGTAATTTATTCGATAACCTTTTAATAACATCAGCATACTGCTTATCATTGTACAGATTTTTGTACTCCAATGGATCTTCGTTTAGGTTATATAACTGGCTTTTATCTCCATTAGAAACAACCATTTTCCAGCCATCAGGTGATACTACTACACGAGATGAGGCAGCTATAGCTTTTTTCAAGTTCTGCTCAGATATTTTCATCTGAGATGAAACATTATCAATAACTTTATCCTGTACTGTTTTGGGTTTTATCATTTCAAAGAATACATAATTGTTTTTAACCTCTCCTCCATTCCAAACGTCAACCAGACTTTTTCCTTCTAATGACTCATCAACAGGATACCCCAAATAATCTAATATTGAAGGTACAATATCAATTTGACTAACGGCTTCTTTTATAATTCTCTGTTTTTGCGTTCCCGGCAATTTCACTAAGAGTGGGATACGGGAAGATTCATCGAAAGCATATCGTTTGCCTTTTAAACCATGCGAACCTAGCATTTCACCATGATCGCTGGTGTAAACTATGAGTGTATTTTCATCTAATCCCAATTCGTATAATTTTTCTAAAATTTTGCCAACACTCATATCAACCTTTGACATTAGGCCCCAGTATCTTCTGACAAAATCAGGTACTTTTTCTGTAGTTGTATTGTCTCCACTAAATTTTCTCATAACATCCCTGTATGATAATTCCTCATCTACTGAGAAATCTTCAGGAACGGTAAGATTATCCAAATCATGATACTCATTTAAAGTACTTGAAAACGGGGAATGAGGTTCTAAAAAATTGACATAAAGAATAAACGGATTAGCTCTATTTTCTTCCATAAATTCAATGGCTTTCTCTTCGAGAAACTTAGGTTTCCCATATTCTACAGGAAGGTTTGAAGAAAAGCCACGACTAAACCGACCATCTTCAGTATTGGTTTTTTCCCCTTTGCTTATTAACCAATGATGGTACGAACTTCTTGCTTTTTTATCATTATCCTTTCCTTTACTGTAATGACTGTGATAACCATCTTCTATGGCATACCATTCTTGAAATCCATGCTGAGCAAAAACCTCATCGCCAAGATGCCATTTACCCATATATGCAGTACGATATTCCGGATCGTTGATAAGCTCAGGCAGCGTTTTAGTTTCCGCCTTTAAAGGGATATTATTTTCATAACAACCATTGGTATGGGGTGTTAAACCTGTCATAACACTTGAACGCGATGGCGTACAAACCGGTTGTGTTACATAAGCTTTTTCAAAAACAATACACTGCTCTGCCAGTTTATTTAGATTTGGCACTTTAATTTTATCATTACCATAAGCTTTCATGGTATCAAAACGCTGTTGGTCGGTCCAAATAAATAATAAGTTTATTTTTTCTTTCTCTTCTTTTTCAGAAGTACAACTTAATACAAATAAAACCAACAATAGATATCTTACTATTTTCATTTTAATTGGATTTTAACACTACACTGTAATCATAAAGTTTAATCAAATTATCAACTACCCTGTATTTTTGAGTACTTAGATCTTTTGTTTTTTCAGGGTCTTTCTCAATGTTGTATAATTCCCACTTGTTTTCTCCAGCCTTAACTAGTTCCCATCTTCCCATTTTTAGTCCCCAATCACCAATTTCTTCAGGAAAAACGATGGGTTCATTATCTTCTTCCAGAGTTTTTAAAAGATGATCTATTTTTTCGGGGTCTGTGTTTTTTACCCAATCCGGTTCGGGGAAATTACGCGTCCCTGCATAACGTCTGTAACTTTCAAAAATATCGGGATTTGGACCAACAATTCTTGGATCTTCTGTTTTCCTTAGATAATCGAAAAGCTGAATATTAAGTTCTTCTTTTATCGATTTATATTGTGAATTATTAGCCAGGTTTTTTGTACATCCCGGATCTTTGGTAATATCAAATAATTCCTCCTGTGGACGTTTCCCAAAACCAAGTTCAAAAAATGGCTTAATCGCTGGGTCATTTCTTTCATCGACTAAAATTGCATTTGCATCCTTTTTATGACCTCTTGCATTGTCAACATCAGTAAAAGCCGTAATAAGCGCTCCATTTTCATTAAACATCTCAGGTGCACCGGCAGGCCATCTTTCAGGATAAAAGTTCCATACATATAAGTATTTATCTGTACGAATAGTTCTTTGAGGATAACCAAGATTTTGCCATCTTGAATAGGAATGTCGCTCTCTTCCTGCATAGATTGCTTTTCTTGTATTATCTATTTTCCCCTCTTTATCAGAGAATAAAATGTTTGCCATACTTTTACCCTCAACCGGATTATTAACGGGTAATGGTAAATTCAATATTTCAAAAAGAGTAGGATAAATATCAATCAATCCAACCAGGTCATCCACAATTCTGCCACCTTTAATTTTATCTCCCCAGGAAATTGCGAGGGGAACATGAATCCCGTATTCATAACAAAGGGCCTTCGATGCAGGAAATGCCATACCATTGTCAGATGTAACAATAATTATGGTATTGTCTAATTCGCCTCTTTCCTCCAATAACTTTAAAATTCTTGCCAGGTGTAGATCAAACCATTCAATCTCTAGTGCATAATCTAAAAGATCGCTCCTTATTTCTTCTGTATCTGGCAAAAATGGAGGGAGAGTTACATCTTTTGTACTTTTTCCGCTCTTCACACCCGAACCAAGCTCAAACCCCCGGTGGGGTTCTTTACTCAAATACATAAAACAGAAAGGGGAGTCATCATCTTTTTCATTTAAAAACGCTTTGAAGTTTTCTGCATAATCAACCTTGTCAATTCCTGGTCTGGCAGGAGGATTATTTTTAAATTCATTAAATTCATATCCAGCAGGATTTATATCCCTTCCTCCCAAACCATGCTCAAAAGGCTCAACGCCTTTCCCGGTAAAACCTATAAAATATCCCTTATCTTCTAAGAGGTCAGGAAATGGTATAAGTTTTTTTGGCCAAATGGCAGAATGATTTCCGGCATGTTCATTTTGCCAGGGATACCTGCCCAATACCAAAGATGCCCTTGAAAGTGCACATCCCGGCGAAGTAACAAAAGCATTAGAAAATATAACACCATTGTCCGCAATCCTGTCAAATGCAGGAGTGTTTACGAATTTACATCCTGATGCACTCATATGAGGAAAAGATTGGTCATCGGATATCGCAATCAAAATATTTGGTCGCTTTGCAAAAGATGTCTGACAAAAAATAAATTGACCAATCAGAATTGAAATTAGTATGTAATAATGCTTCATAAAACTTAATCGTTGGAAATGGAGGGGATGGGTGCCCGGACATCATCTGTCCATTCGTTTAGCTCATCAAGCAACCTATTTTCTATTTCGGGTTTCGTGGAAGACAGATCATGCTGTTCTGATATATCATCCTTCAGGTTGAACAGTTCATAACGATCATATTCATAGTAATAAATCAGTTTCCAGTCGCCTGAAATAATTGTGGTTGAAGGAACAGCCCGCCAATAATTTTCCTGGCCGTCCCAGGCCGGCAATACGGCATCTCTGCTTCCTCCAAGATACAACGGGAAATGAAAGAATAAAGAGCGTTCCAGTTCTAACTGTTCTCCCCTCAGAAGCGGTAGAAAAGAGACTCCATCCACCGGCTGGTCTCCGGGAAGTTGCGCTGATGCGATTTCAGCAAATGTTGGCATGAAATCCACTCCATTCACCGGGGCATCAGTTTGTGATCCGGGATTGGTTACACCAGGCCATTTGATGCAAAATGGCACCCTGATCCCGCCTTCGTAAAAGGTCCCTTTACCGGCATGTAAAGGTAAATTGGAAGTGACTCCTGAAACTCCCCCATTGTCGGAAGTAAAAATGACAATTGTATTTTTTTCAAGTTTCAGCTCTTTCAGCTTCTGTACTATCCTGCCAAGACTTACGTCGACCTGTTCAACTTCAGCAGCGTAAACCGGGTCAAGATCTGAATTTCCCGATTGGTTGAGTTTTTCCTGATAATAATTGATGCGTTGTTGACGGGCTGCCAGTGCAGTATGTACTTCCCAGTGGGCCAGGTAAAGGAAAAACGGTTTATTTTTGTTTTCATCGATAAAATCCAATGCCGCATCGGTCAATTTTTCTGCAACAAGGGTATCGCTGTAATACCGTTTCTCGGTTCCGTTATAATTGGTTATTTCACCCATCACTCCAGCAGCAGACACTGCATCGAATCCCTGGTTGTCGTCACCAATGTGCCATTTGCCGAGGCGGGCAGAAATATACCCCGACTTTTTAAGCATTTCTGCAAGCGATTCAAATTCAGGATCAACAGTATTGATGCTTACTTTAAAAGTATTGAATGAAGAATCCTCTCCCTGGGTTGGGACTTTCCACCGCATTTTGGATACATCGCCCCCCCGTGCCAGTCCCTGTGGAACATATACGTGATGACGCGGTGTGTACATTCCTGTCAGTATACAGGCCCTTGAAGGAGCACAATTTGCAGCACCGGGATAAAACCGTGTAAAAACCATTCCGTCGGCGGACAGCTTATCGATGTTAGGTGTTTCGTAAAACTCCGAACCGTTGTAACCGACATCAGCCCAGCCCAGGTCGTCAGCGATGACTATTACAATATTTGGTTTTTCTGGTATTTGATCATTCAATGGTTTATTCTGACAGGAATGTACACACCGCGTCATCACGTATATGTTCCACAGGG
>CAZEWS010000271.1:0-5528 GCA_964515985.1 uncultured Rikenellaceae bacterium
GAAGGTTGGAAATTAGCCAAAAGCCAACTTCAAGATGTGGGTACACGGTAGCCTTGGAAAGGAGGAGTACCCGACCGAAGGGAGGGGGAGGTGGTTGATTTTCTTTATCTGCCATCCTTATCCACCACTAAACTCTGCCAGGTCTATCAGACCCTGGCAGGTTATTCCCAGTTCAAAAGTCGCCAGGTCTTTCCTGCCGAATACAATTCGGCTCTACATTAAATGGTTTTTGGTTTATAGTTTTCAGTTTTTAGTTCAATTACAATCAAGTATCCAGTATCCAGTAAACAGCAACTCCTCCTTATTCTTCTTAACCTCAACCTTAACCTTTATCCCTTCACAGACACTGCCAGGTTTTCCAAACTCTGGCAGGTCTCACCAAGTCTCCCCGTCACCCAGTCCTTCATCTTTCATCACTCATCCTTCCCATCCTGCCTCCTGTTACTGCTACTGTCTTTTTCACTTCATCATTCATTATTCGGTGTTCGATATTCGATATTTTCTTTGCCAACTAAAAACTGCCTTCTGTTGATTTTTAACTACCACTGCTACTGCCACTGAACATGGCTCTTCGCCCCATGCTCCTTGCCCTTTGCCTCTTCTTATTCCACCAATTTTTCAAAATCAGCCTCCAGGCTTTGATTTCTTTCAAAATCAAATAAGGTCAGTCTTCGAACATTATAATAAGCTGTCCAGTAGTTCCTAAGGGCTGCGATATAACCTCGTTTAGCCACGTCTTTTTCTGAATCAGCAATGTTCAGATCCAGAACATCAATTTTTCCGATAAGGAATCGTTGTTTGGTAACGTCGTAACGTTTCTGGGCAATGGTATCGGCTTTGGCAGCAATCAATAACTGATCATCCTGCAAGTTGAACTGGTTTACATTAATGAAAATATTTTGTTTAAAATCGATCTGTGCCTGCCGTACCTGAGTACGGATCACCTCTTCCTGGGACTGGGCCATTTTATACCGGCCTTTCCCCAGACCCCATTCCACAATTGGCAATTCTATCCCAACACTTACCCGTTGTTGTGACAGGGGATCCTTGTATGCTCCGGAAATATCTTCTGCTCTTTGTGTTAACCCATACGAAGCAAACAAATTGGCATTTAATCCTTTCTGTGATCGGGTTTCGGCAACATTCTGTGCGGCCTGTAAAAGTTGCCTTTCCAGGTTTAACAATTCAGGATTATTTTCCCGTGCCTGTTCTATTGCCTTGTTCAATTCTATTTCAAGTTCAGGTATTTGTGCCGGAATGATCAGCTCAAGTTTTACATTCTCATTAAAACCCAGGAAGGATCTGAGCCTGAATTCACTCGCCTGAAGATTAATACCGGCTTGGTTTAACGCTGTTCCGGCATTTAAAAGGGCAAGCTCCATTTGTAACAATGCATCTTCTGCAATAGTTCCTATATTATAACGTCCCTGTGCAATCAGGAACAGGGTATCTGCATTGGAGTAATTTATCCCGCTAATTTCTTTATTTAGCTGATCGAGGGCAAGATCAAAGAATAATCCAACTCCTTTAATATTAACCACCTCAACGGCGTCAATGTAGTTTTTCTTTGCTTCTTCGTACCGGATGGGTTCAATTTCCTTTTCCCATCTCAGGCTATTGTAACCATTAATCGGCTGACTAAAGCCAATACTGACCGGAGTTGTGATATACTGTGTACTTCCATCCCCTCCAAAAATATCGAATCTGCGTAAGTCAGATCGCATGAAGATTCTACCACCTGTCAGGCCAATATTCTGTGAAAGAGACAGTTGTAATTGAGAATTATTTGTGTTTTTTTCAACATAATATTCCTGTTGTGTCTCAAAATCGAACTCTTTTTCAAAAACCCGGTTATATTCCGGCAAGGTAGCGGATAAATTTAAAGAGGGTCTGTATTTTGCCTTATAGGTTCTGTATTGCCAGTAGTTGCCTCTAAACCTGTGTTTTGCCAGAATAGCGTCCGGCGATTGATCCTGGGCCAGTTCCAACACTTCCTGTAAGGTTAGCTTTTTTAAAGTTTGGGAAAAATCCGGGCGTATATGAATAGAAAAAATCAAACATGTTGTAAAAATTATCAAAATGCCTTTATTCATAATGATTCTGTATTATTATTCGTACCTTAACGATTCGATCGGATCCCTTTCGGATGCTTTTTTTGCCGGAGAATAACCAAAAATAACTCCAACGGCAGCAGATACTCCGAAGGCTATAAAAACGGAGAAAGGAGTAACAATAGTAAGAATTCCAGCAAGCTGATTAATTAATTTGGATATGACAATCCCAAATACGACACCAATAAATCCACCTGTTACACTTATTAATATTGCCTCAGAAAGGAATTGAACAACGATATCGGTTTTGTTGGCTCCAATTGCCATCCTGGTACCTATTTCCTTGATCCTCTCCATTACGGAAGCAAACATAATATTCATGATTCCAATACCTCCAACCACCAGGGAAATACTGGCAATTGCACCAAGGACAATATTAAAAATATCTTTTGTTCTTTGTTGCTGCTTTAATAATAATTCAGGAACCACAATTTCAAAATCCTTTACTTCTGAATGCCGTCTTAAAATCATCCGGCTCAGAACTTCTGTAGTTGGAGTTAATTGTTCTGTTTCCTCAACCTGTACAATAATCCGGTCAAGCTGATTATAGTTCGACATAGTATTTGTACTAGGGTTACTGCTCCTTATAGCCATAAAATGCATTCCGCGTACCACAGATGTGCCTCCTCCAAAAGTTTTAGCATTAACCAATGCCCGGTTTTGAAATCGTAAGAGCATGGTTTTTACCGGAATATATATATTATCGTTATAAACATTTACACCGGTATTTTCAAATGCAGTCAGCGAAAAGTTACCTTTCTCAAGAACACCGATCACTTTAAGCCAAACGCTCCCGAATTTAATATACTGGTTTATTGGGTTTACCCTGCTAAAAAACCGGGAGGCTATATTTGCCCCGATTATACACACCTGTATTCCATGTTCTTCCTGGTAATCATTGAAAAACATCCCATCGATTAATTTCAGATTATACAAGTCAAAATAATCATTTGAAATACCTATCAGTTTAGCCGGGGACCTTTTACCACTCTGAAGAACGTATGAATTCAGGGAAACTTCAGGGCTTATCTGGTTAACAGAAGGAATAATTTGTTGTATAGCCTCAACATCCAGGCTGGATAAACCCCTTGAGAATTTTGATTGTTGTTGGTCTCCTTCTTCCCCTTCTTCCCCATTCCCATTTCCTTCACCTTCTTCTCTGACAATCGGGTTGATGACTATATTGTTTACACCCACCATTTTTATCTGATCCATTATTTCCTGCTGAGCACCTTTACCTATAGCCAGCATACTGATGACCGCTGCAACTCCAAATATGATTCCCAGTGCTGTAAGAATGGATTTTAGCTTATTTGAGGCAATCGACTCAACCGCTATGATAATATCGTGAAAATATCTTTTCATTATCAATCGAATAATTATTAAAATATTCCAATTACTTCTTTTCTTCTTTCTTTACTTCAGTTTGTGTACTCCCTCTTTCTCCTTCAGGCTGTGTACTACCTCTTTCTCTTCCAGTTCGTGTACCTCCTCTTTCTCTCATTATTTCCTGTATTTGTTCTCTGGTCATCCCCTCAGGTAATTCCCTAAATTCCATCATTCTTTTTTCTTTTTCTTCTGCTTCCCTCGCTACTTCAGCCTTTTTTGCCTCTTCTTCCAGTTTTTTCTGTCTTGCCTTTTCATGAATGACGGCAATAAGCTCTTCTCCCTGTAATTTAAACTTCTCTGGATTTTCAGGAATGGTTAATAACAATCTATCACTTTCTTTCAAACCTTGTTCCACGATAATCTCATTTTCATTGGATTCCCCTAATATAACCACCTGTTTTGTCCCATTCTTTTTATAAACAAAAGGAATGCTATCTTCAACATGGATTGCTTCAAGGGGCAAGAAAATAACATCATTAAAAGTAGCAGTAACAATCTGGTTACTGGTGGTCATGGAAGGTCTTAAAATGGGATCTGTACCATCGACCTTGATAACCACTTCAAACACCTTTGCATCGGTATTGGGCAGTTGCTCACCAATATTTGCCACTTCGAACACTTTGCCTGTGTACTCTTTTTCAGGAAAGGCATCCACACCAATTCGAACTTCCTGACCTGTTTTTATTTTGCTAATATCTATTTCATTTATATAGGTTTTTGAGATCATAGAAGTAAGATCAGGCAACGTAGCAACTGTCAAATCCCAGGGAGATATGTTCGACCCCACCTTACGCTTCTCGCCGCCCCACTCTTTATGATAAATCAGCATTCCCGGCGCAGGAGCATAAATGGTAAATTTATCCAGAACATTCATCATTTCATCTTTTTGGCGTTGCCTTTTTGCCAGGTTAATTTCTGCATCTCTCATATCGGCTTTGGCTTGCTGGACTTTCAGCTTATAATTCTTTTTCGCCTGATTAAATGCCCGTGTTGCTTTATCCATATTGATCTGAGCCTGGCGGATCGTCGCCGGAGGTTCATAAATGGATTGTTCAAGCGTAATTTCCATTTCTTCCACGTTGAATTCCAGGTTAATTAGCTCATCCCTCAGATTCCTCAACTGAATGGTAGTATCTAATTTAGTTTTCAGAAGATCATATTCTTCCTTCTCCAACTCATCAAGCATATCCTTTAACCGGTTATCTGCATCAGATCTGTCTATCTGTGCAACATAGTTTCCTGAATCCACTACCGTTCCTTCCGGTATAAGATCTTGAATCTTAAGTTGCCCAAACCGGAGGTTCCGGCTTCGAAGCTCCGCCGGGGCAGTAATTAACTTTGAATTTTCGGCTTGTAATTCACCGGTTGTAGTAACCAGTATCTCAAAATTACCTATGGTTACTTTAACTTCAAGGGTTGCCAAATCTTCCCCGCTTGTAACTTTGTTGAATATTACCAATGCAACTATAACCACGATAACTGTAGCAACTGAAATGTAAAGTATTTTTTTCATTTTTATTTGGTATTATTAAATTGGAGCACAAAGTAATTAAAAATAATCATTGTGTGTCTTATCCCTTTCTTTTTAACATTTTTTAACTAACTAATTTAAGCTACAAGCTACGAGTTAACCTGCTCATAATTAATATGGTATAGAGCATTAATCAATAAAAGAATTTATTAGTTTGTTTTACCAAAAATTCTTAATTCATTGGTCAACAACGACCTGTAGTTTATTGTTTGTAACTTGAATTAAGCATTAGTTTTATATTAGACAATTGTTATGCCAAAATTATTCCCGTTGAAAGAAAAGTTCTATTGAATTTTCTCTACCCGGTAATTAGAGTCTGTCTGTATTGTCGATAGAATAAAAAAATGAATAAATAAGGACATAGTTTCACAAATTGATTAAAAAAAATCTTAATTTTCAGGTTTTATAAATAATTAGTTAATAGTCGGCAGTCTACAGTCGCCAGTCTACAAAAAAGTAAATAACAATCAAACAATTATAACACAATGGCAACTGGA
>CAZEWS010000272.1:0-5474 GCA_964515985.1 uncultured Rikenellaceae bacterium
ATTCCTGCGAAAGCAGGAATCCATTCATGTTAAATAGTTTAGCAATGTTTATGAATTAATCAGGTTCAGAAGCTACAGGCTATCAGTATATTATATATAGTGCCTATTTGTTTTTATACTCGTACTCCGACTCAAAGTCTGGATACGAGTTAGTATGACATGGCCCAAACCCTAAGGGGTTTCTAAAACCCTAAGGGTTTTTTATGAATGGGTCCGGCGTATAAGTGGAAATCCATCCGAACGCTTCCAACCGGACAGGTTTCCTGTGCAACCTTCTCAGGATTTCTATAAAAGACTGCGAATTGAACAAGGAAGGAGCCCGGATCCTTATGGATGAAATCAAGAATGGGAATATTGTCCTGTAAGAAATTTAGATGTAACTCTGCAATTATTTTATAAGAAGAACCGTTTCAATCGGTTGAGCGGCACCAAGATTGACACTGCGTTGCGCCGGACAGGCACTACCAATGATAATCTTGAACTCACCTTTTTCAATGACCCGTTTGCCTTCATCATTGACCATTTGCATCAACTCCGGCGTTATTTCAAATGTAACCTTTTTATTCTCACCCGGAGTTAATTGAACGCGTTGGAATCCTTTCAGCGAATAAAATGGTACACGTGTTGAAGCTTTCAAATCAGTGATGTAAAGTTGCACAACTTCTTCGGCTTTTACTTTGCCGGTATTGGTAATAATCACTTCTGCGGTCACGGATTTACCTCTTTCCACTTCCTTAGTGCTAAGTTTAAGGTCACTATATTTAAAGGTTGTATAGCTCAGACCAAATCCAAACGGAAACAATGGTTCTTTCTCCATGTAGCGGTAAGTACGACCGATCATACTATAGTCTTCGTAAGCCGGCAGATCTTTAAGTGACCTGGGAAATGTGACCGGCAAACGTCCGGATGGCACTGCATCACCAAAAATAACATCAGCAATGGCCTGTCCACCTTGCTCCCCGGGATACCAGACAAACAACAGCGCATCAGCCATTTCATAAACTTCGGGGCAGGCGATGGCACTCCCGCCGGTTAAAACGACAATAAGCTTATTCGCTTTATTGCGGATTTTCTTTAAAAAATCGACTTGATTCTGCGGTAAGCGAATATCGAATCGGTCGCCTTTGGCCGAGCAAGCATTGAATTTCGCGCGTCCCTCATCTGCGATAGCAGCACCAATACGATAGATGAGACCGGTATCAAACATCGCACCCATACCAATGGCCTGCGGGAAAACCGTGGCACGTCCATTTCGTGCAACTCCATGAAGACATTCACTCCACCAGTTGTACTCCGGAATGTCAAACCGCGGAATCGCCTCCGCAGTGTACATAAGCTGACCCACTTTTTCTTCCAGCGTAAGACGAGAGACGAGATCCTTCACCCGGTAATCTATGGGGAGATTGGGATTTTGGAAAGGATATTTATAATCCTTCGAAAATACGCTGGTGCTTATCGCAATTAAGAGAAACAATAACAAACTTCTGCAGCGATTAGTTCTTATTTTTTAATTCTCCTTTATTTTAAGACCTAACCTGGGTTAATCTGTAATAATAAAAATCTGAATACAGCTTATTAAACCAAATAGGTTCATTAAATATTTTATTATCAAATTTAGCGAAATTATTAACTTTAGCTAGTTTTTTTGCTTCGGCTGGATTTTTTTATTGAATACCATAAGTGTTGTTTATCTGATTTGGTGTTTTTTTGTTCTTGGTTTGGGATGTTAGACATTTGGTGGGTTAAAAAATTTACAGGAGTTGGAAGCCAACCTCAAAGCTGTCTCTAAACCATTTGTGGCTAACCTTGTGAAAAGATTGAATAAGGCTACCGGTGTATTAATAAAAAAAAAACAGACTCAAGTTTCGATTATTACGAAAGTGTTAAAATAACAGAACAATTTAATTTTAAAATTTATCGATGAAAGCTCTGGTACTGGAAGACTATATGAAATTTTCATATATAGAGGTCCCTGAACCTGAAATAACGGATGATAATGTACTTGTCCAGGTAAAAGCAGCTGGTATATGCGGTAGTGATGTCCATGGTATGGATGGAAGCTCAGGCAGAAGAATTCCCCCAATCATCATGGGACACGAAGCCTCCGGAGTTATTGTCAGAAAAGGGAAAAATGTAAAAGATTGGCATACCGGCGACAGGGTAACCTTTGATTCGACAATCTATAAATTAGATGACTGGTATAGCCTGAAGGGTATGTATAATTTAAGTGATGGGAGAATGGTTTTCGGTGTCTCAACAAAAAAATATAGAAAGGACGGGGCTTTTGCTGAATATGTAGCTGTGCCGCAACATATATTATATAAAATTCCTAACAAGGTTACATTTACACAAGCTGCAATGGTGGAACCCGTTGCTGTTGCCTTACATGCTGTTGAATTGACCCCAATCTCGGCTGATGACGCAACCGTAGTTGTTGGTACAGGGATGGTCGGACTATCTGTGGTACAGATTCTCAAAGTGTCCGGATGCGGAAAAATTATTGCTGTTGATCCTGAAGAAAAGCGGCTTGAACTTGCGAGAAAGCTTGGAGCTGATCTTGTCCTGAATCCGGAAAAAACAAATGTAATTACCGAAATTCAAAAATTTACGGAAGGAAGAGGAGCCGATGTCGCTTTTGAAGTGGTTGGGATAAGTCCTGCTGTTAATACAGCTATTAACTGCCTGCGTAAGGGAGGAAACCTGACCCTGGTAGGCAACCTTTCTCCAACTATAGAATTACCACTTCAAGCTGTTGTAACCAGGCAATTGAGGCTTCAGGGTTCCTGTGCCATAAACGGAGAGTATACTGCAGTCCTGGATATGATTTCTTCAGAAAAAATTAATGTAACAGCACTTTTAAGTACCGAAGCCCCTTTATCGGAAGGAGCTGAATGGTTCAAACGACTCTTTAAAAAAGACCAAGAACTGCTCAAAGTCATTCTTATTCCTTAAAAATAAATCATTTGAAAAAAAAATCCATTCAAAAACCATCAAGATAATTCAATCAATTAATCAAATATTTTCTGACATTCAAAATGGAAAAACTAAAAATAGGCTTGGTAGGCTGTGGAAAAGCAGGACATCTTCATGCTGCTGCTTTAGCTAAACTACCTCAATCAGAATTTTTAGCAGTCAGTAGTTCAACTCCCAGCCGGGCTGAAGAGTTTGCCCGTAAATATAATGTGAAAGCCTATCCTAATGTAAGCGAAATGGTGGCCCGGGAAAAGCTGGATGTTATTCATATATGTACCCCCCATCCTGCACATATGGAACCAGCAATAGAAGCATTGAAAGAAGGAGCAAATGTATTAGTTGAAAAGCCTTTGGCTTCTTCACTTGAGGATTGTGATGCCATTTTACGTATGGCAACGAAAGTTGGCAAACAAATTGGAGTAGTATCCCAGAGGAGGTTTTATGCTCCTTGCCAGAGAGTGAAACGAGCCATTGAGGAGGGAAAGATAGGGAAACCCGTTTTGGGTACAATCACTATTCTGGGTTGGCGTGATCAAGCCTATTACGAAAGTGATTCCTGGCGGGGAACATGGAAAGGCGAAGGCGGAGGCATTCTTGTAAACCAGGCACCCCATCAAATTGACCTCCTTCATTGGTATATGGGTGAAATCGATGAACTTTACGGGATCTGGGGCAATTTAAATCACCCATACATAGAAGTGGAAGATACAGCACTCGCCATCCTGAAATTCAAAAACGGGGGTATAGGTAATATCATCGTAAGTAACTCACAGAAACCCGGAATATACGGCAAAGTTCATATCCACGGAGATAATGGTGCATCAGTTGGTATCCAAACCGATGGTGGCGCCATGTTTATTGCTGGTGTCTCAAATATCCAGGCCCCCCCTGTAAATGATATCTGGTCGGTCCCCGGTGAAGAGAAAATGCTTAAAAATTGGATAAAAGAGGATTCCGACCTTTTTAAAAAGATTAATCCAATGGAATATTTCCTTCAACTGCAAATTGAGGATTTCCTGAACGCAATTCCGGAAGAAAGAAAACCACTGGTAACTGGTGAAGAAGGCAGAGTTACGGTTGAAATATTTACTGCAATATACCGGTCGAAAAGAGATAGAAAAGCCATAAAATTTCCATTAAACCCTGAATATGACAGGACCGATTTTGACGGCAGGTTACCTGATAATTAGAAAAACGAAGGAATCTGATAGATACAGAAATACCCAAACACTAAAAAAGCCAACAATAATCCCAATCCAAATATCCAGTTGGGCTGAAGTATCCTGCTAACGTTTTGACTGAAAAGCCTGGGCATGACAAAAAATAAACCGATTCCTACACAGACCGCCTGTAGAGGTGTTAATAATAACCCATCCATAATAGCCGCCAGTTTGACCAGAATTACAGGCTTAAATCCTATTGTATAAACAATAATCATATTTGTGATCAGAAAAAAGATTAAAAACATCCTAAATTGCGTCCGCCATTTAAATTTTTCCTTATAGCCTGGTATACAAATCCTGAAAGTATCCGCCAACAGCCTTGGCCAACCGGCTAATTGACCAATTTGTGTAGCAATAAGTGCAGCCGTTCCTCCTATCATAAATAAAATCCCTCCAAGTCTCCCCCAGTTCTCTGAAAAAACCACGGATAATTGGATGGCAACATTTTCTCCTTCGGGCGCTAATTCTTTGGGGCCCAGTATTCCTGCTCCTGCAACCAGAAATCCAACGGTTACCACTGTCCCGATAAGCATAGCGATGGTTGCATCCATATATAAGACCCTGCACCAGCCTTTAATTTTACGTGCCTCAGGAACGGTAATTTGCTTCAGTTTTTTAAGGTCAGCAGGTTCGCCATAAACATTGGCTTTTGCAGCACCATAACCTGCCCCAATAACCCAGTAGGAATACCAAACCTGGCTTGCAAAACCTCCTGCACTCCAGCCTATTAAAGGCAACATTTCTTTCCAGGGATTTAAGTCTACTCCTTTATTTAACGCCCACTCAGGAACTAGAGGTTTATGAGGAATTAATCCTTTTAAAAAAGTTTGTATATCAGGAAAAACTTGAATAGATACATAAAAGATCCCAATAATTATGATAACAACCAATATACTCATAACGATTTTCAGCCAGTTAAAACTTCCTGACCACACCACAATCAAAGCAAAAAAGGTAACAAGCCAACCACCGATATATGATGAGAAATGGAATAGATTAGACAAAAACACTCCGGCTACTGAAGCAATTGATCCGATTGATATTGTTGCGGCCATAAATTGTGCAATCAGGACAACCCACACAACCCAGTTTGAGGGCCCGGGTATACGGCTAAACATATCTATCATTCCCTCACCTGTACATACGGTATACCGTGCTCCGCTCATACCGATCCAATACTTTAAAAAGACACCGGCAACAATAACCCAAATAATTGATACACCCAAAATTGCTCCATTCCTGGTAGCCAGGATTACCTCTCCTGACCCGATGTATTCG
>CAZEWS010000273.1:0-5466 GCA_964515985.1 uncultured Rikenellaceae bacterium
AGTTTTTGAATAATAGAGGTTAAAAGAGCCTTTATTGATTTTAACCTTTTCGATTATTTCCCACCACCGGTTTTTCCCCGGGCTGAAGTTGTTGCTTTTTTGGAAGGGGTTTTTCCAGGACTTTTTCTTTTTTGTATTCCCGGTTGAGATTTTGCTTTACCCGAAACGGTTTTTAGTTTTTTAAGTTTTTCAAGTTCGGCAGTATATTTTTCTATCAACTTCTCTTTATCAGAAATCACTTTTGTTAAATTAGCTATTTCCTGATCCTTATCGGTTTGAGGAACAGCAGAATTAACACGGATTTCAAAATCACTGAGAACATTCATATAATTTATGAATGCATCATAAGGCGATTCGTACGGATTAAAATATGCATGTACATCTCCATCGGAAAAGAATTTCGTACACATATAATAAAAATGATCGCTGGTTTGTAAATAATTCCAGTCTTTCAAGATTGTTTCATCCTTACATTTACTGATCTTTTCTGACAAATCATATAGTTTATTGAATGCTTCCTCCTGAAGTTCATTGCCAAGCCAGGCCGTTAAATCCCTTTCCTCATCCGCCCAGGAAATAGGATGAGGAACATGAACAGCCGAAACCGGTTGTAATTTATCTACAACTTCAGAAGGAGTACTGAATAAAAAATCTGAATTGGATAATACTGAACCCGGAAAAGCCTTCAGGAATTCAAAGATACCTGTCTCGGCCCATTGATGTTCTCCAAATGTTTCATAATCCATAAACAGATTAACCACCTCTTCATTCCGGTCAATGTTATTCAGCCAACCGATAAACTTTTCTGCAGTTAAAGGCCATTCGTTCCAACTTTTGTTTGAAAAGCGAAAAGCGATATCATCGCTAAGCTTAAAATTCTTAAGTAAAACTTTCAACTTCGGATTAATTGCATTACAATATAAATAATTCGGGCTCTTCCATCCCAAAACATGCTTGGCGCCTTCGGTAAGCATGGCTTTATATCCTATCTCAGCAACCATGGCTCCCATTTCATCTGAATATACCAATTCGGTATTCCTGAAGACCCTGGGTTTTTGGCCGAAATATTTTTCGATTTTCTCTTCGTGAGTCCTTACCTGCTTAAAAAAATCATTTTTGTCTTTTAGCGCCACAAGTGAATGGGCATTGGTTTCTGCAAGAAATTCAACCGAACCGGTTTCTGCCAGTTTTTGAAATGATTTAAGGACATGAGGAGTATACAACTCGAACTGATCAATTGCAATGCCGGAAATAGAAAAAGCGATCTTAAAACGATTCCCATGCTTCCGGATCAAATCGAGAAGTATGTTGTTAGCCGGCAGATAACATTTTTCAGCGACTTTATTGATGATGGATTCATTGGAATAATCATCATAATAATAGTGATCATTCCCTATATCGAAAAACCGGTATCGCCTGAACCTGAAAGGTTGATGAACCTGGAAATAGAGACAGATTGTTCTCATAGATTGTTATAATTAAAATTTCTAATTGCTCTAATTAACCTAATCTGTTTTAAATTACTAATTGACCTAATTGCTCTAATTAACCTAATCAAATCCCAATTTCTAAAATCTCAATGTCCAAAGGGAGTCCGTGTGGATTTCAAATCTCTGATTTTTTAGTTATTATTACTCTGGTTGTTTTTTAGGTTATCCGCCTGGGCGGATAGAAATTGGTTAATTAGATTAATTATTTTTATTTCACTTTTCGAAAAATAGAGTTGAAAATTAAATTTAGTTCTTTAGCTTCCTGCCTTAATGGTTGTCCTTCTTCTTTCAATTCAGGAACAGCCACTACAATCATTCTTATGAAATGCTTTGATTCACGAGATTCTTTTTTAACTATTCCTATTTTATGTTTAAAATCTTTTTTGCTTTCTGCATCATCAGCTTCAGAATAATTAGCTCCAACACTAGTGCCTGCTTTTACAAGCTGCGTGATTAAGGGATCATTGATAGGACCTCTTGGTACTTTTTTACAAAATTTTATAACATCTTCACCAAACTTAGCTGTTCTTTCTTCCAAATCATATTTTCTATGGGTTTTTTGGGTCATTTTTTAGATCAATTAGATCAATTAGAAATTAGGTCAATTATTCCAATTTTTATTTCACAGGGTAAAATTATGCAGTTATGTTCTTCCTATCGCACTACGATAGACTTCACGAACTTTCAATGCCGAATTCTCCCATTTTAAATCATCTACTTCCTGTTTACCAAATTTGATAAACACTTTTGAGAGCGCCGGATATTTCAATATTCCGTAAATGGCATCAGCCATGGCATCGATATCCCAGTAATCCACTTTAACTGCATGGGTTAGAATTTCAGCCACACCTGACTGACGGGAAATAATTACAGGAACATTGGATTGCATTGCTTCTAAAGGAGAAATACCAAAGGGTTCAGAAACCGAAGGCATAATATAGATATCGCTCAAATGCAACATCTGGAAAACATCATTACCCTTAAGGAAGCCCGTAAAATGAAATTTATCAGTAATTCTCAAAGCTGCGGCATGACTTATCATTTTATTCATAAGATCGCCACTGCCGGCCATTACAAATCTTACATTATTCATTTTTTGAAGAACCCTGTGTGCAGCAGAGATAAAATACTCCGGGCCTTTTTGCATCGTTATCCTTCCCAGAAAAGTAACAATTTTTTCATCCATTCCTTTCCTAAACCAGCTACTCTCCTTTTCAACAACCGGTTCAACCGCATTATAAACTGTAATAACCTTTGCAGGGTCGATATGATATTTTTCAATTACAGTATTTCTTGTCAGGTTACTTACTGCGATAATACGATCTGCTACATCCATCCCTCTTTTCTCGATGGCATAAACATCGGGGTTTACCTTACCCCCGCTCCGGTCAAAATCAGTCGCATGCACATGAATGACCAAAGGCTTACCCGATGCCTCTTTCGCTACAATTCCTGCCGGATAAGCTAACCAGTCATGGGCATGAATCAGATCAAACTCCATTTCCTCTGCAATCACCGAAGATACAACTGCATAATTGGCAATTTCGGTTAATAAATCCGTTCCATACTTCCCTGAAAATTGTATTTTACCTTCATCGTCAACCTGTACAAACCGGTATTCTCCTGATACTTCCTTTTCAGTTAACCGCCAATAATCCTCCGGGTCAACATAAGGGACAATACCCGATTTAACTTCCAGGAATTCCATTTTCTTTCTGAATCCTTCTATGTCAATTTGCTTTCGTATAATGGAGATATCTCCTGCTCCGATTAATCTGATAGCACTTTGATCTTCGTCTCCGTATGCTTTCGGAACCACAAAGGTGACTTCGATTTCCTCGATAGATGACAGACCTTTAGTTAAACCGTAGCTTGCCGTTCCCAGACCACCTGAAATATGAGGTGGAAATTCCCATCCAAACATCAAGACCTTCATATCTTACTAATTTTCTGCTATTTCTAATATTTTTCCAGCATTGTTAGAATCCGAAGTATTTCAGCTACACTCCACGCCTGGGATATTGCTCCCCCCGGAAGATGAGGAGGATTGCCATCATAAATCTCGGAAATTGAACCAATCCCATGTTCACTCATCACTTCTTCAAACCCTTCCACTAATTGTCTGACAAATCCAATCCCGCTTTTTTTGTGCAATTTTAAATACCCTTCACAAAAATGTCCCAACAACCAGGGCCAGACCGTTCCCTGGTGATATGCTTTATCTCTTTGTTCATGGTTCCCTTCATACACTGCCTTATAGTCAGGATTTTTAGGAGATAATGTTCTTAATCCCCGTGGGGTTAGCAATTCTTTCCTAACGGTATCCAACACTTGTTTTTTCTTATCATTATCGAGAGGAGAATATTTAAACGAAACCGCAAATATCTGATTTGGCCTTACAGACCAATCTTTATAGTCCCCATCTACATAATCAGCCAGGTACGCTTTATCAGGATCACAAAATACAATCCGGAATGACTCCTTTATTTTTTCAGGCATATTTACCCATTCCTTCACAAACTTATTATCCCCTGCTTTTTCAGCCAATTCCAGAGCAAATTTTATAGCATTGTACCATAAAGCATTTATTTCAACGGCAAAACCTTTACGCTGGGTAACGGGATATCCATCTACTACAGCATCCATCCAAGTTAAAGCCTTCCCTTCTTCACCAGCCCATATTAATCCATTTCCCTGCATTCTAATATTGAAAGAAGCACCTTCACGATAGGCCGCAAGGATTGCTTTCATGTGACCTGAATATTTTTCCCAAACGGATATCCCAGAACCGTCATAATCAACATATTGCTGAATAGCCCAAAAGAACCATAAAGGAGCATCGACAGAATTATATGCCGCATCTTCTCCGGATTCCATATTGGGAAAAAGTCCTCCTTTCAGTTTCTTAACCTCAGTATCCGTAACCTGAAGAAAGGTTTTAGGATCATCTATTGATAAGGTTAATCCCGGTAACGAAATAAATGTATCCCTTCCCCAACAATCAAACCATGGGAAACCTGCAATAATCCGGGTTTCCTCCTTCTTTCTTACAATAAATTGCTGGGCAGAATTAATCAGGCAATTTTTGAAATTATCCCTGGGAACCCTTTTCTTCAACTCAGCCGTAAACCTTCTTGTTATGCTGTTCGGATTAACTTCTTTGGTGCTCCCCGAAAAAACCACGCTTTCACCTTTTTTTATCGGAAGCTCAAAGTAACCGGGAACAAAAAGATCCTCTTTATAATCATATCCTCGTTTTTGTTCTTCCAGATATTCAACATTATAATACCAATCAGGAACTTGTATGAAGCCAACTGGCTTCGAAAATTGCATGTGTAGATAGGGATAGCCATTATATAATTTTGATTTGATCCCATTGGGTACGAATTCGGATTTTGTATTGGCGGTCAAATTGGATTTACTCAAGGTATGTATATTTCTGAAGGCCAGAAAGGGTTTAAATCTTAAAATTGTAGGAGAATGAGCTTCCAGAAGTGTATATTTTATAAGTACCTGCTCACCATTTTCAACCAATAGTCTTTCCTTGCGCAATACAACTCCTCCAACCCGAATGATGGTTACCGGAATGGTTTCTGCTTCGAAATCCCTGACATACTTGTGCCCTTTGGGTTCATAATTATCTCCTTCGTATTTATGAATTCCAATATTAAATTCTTTACCATGCTGTATTACGGTCTCATCCAGAGAAGACAATAAGACATGCCTCTCGCCGTCAAGCTGATCTACAGGGCAAATCAACAAGCCATGATATTTTCTGGTATTACACCCTATGATAGTCATACTGGCATACGAACCAGCCCTGTTTGTTCGTAGTATTTCTTTACCAAGAGAGTATTCCAGATTTATTAACCGGGATTTATCAAACCTGAGGTAACTCATAAAATAATTATTTAATGTATATCTATTATAAAAAAGGCTACAAATATCTTAAATAAAATTAAGCTATTCAATTGTT
>CAZEWS010000274.1:0-5402 GCA_964515985.1 uncultured Rikenellaceae bacterium
TCAATTATATTAAAAGTGCTGGAATGGAGATAAAAACAAATTCTGCACTTGGTGAAGATTATACTTTAGATAGCTTGTTCGATCAGGGTTATAAAGCTGTATTTCTTGCTACCGGTTCGCATCAATCATTGAAACTTGATATACCCGGCGAGGAAATTGAGGGTGTAATTCCGGGTATGCAAGTGCTTTCAGCTTTAAATCTTGGAGAAAAAATTGAACTTGGAAAGCGGGTAGGGATAATAGGCGGAGGTAATACTGCAGTTGATGCTGCCAGGCGTGTGTTGCGTGCAGAAATATCTGAAAGTGTAACTATGATTGATGCGGCAAGGAGCGCATTACGTACAACAAAGCCTGAAAGTGTAACAATATTCTACAGGAGAACTATTGATGAAATACCTGCTTATAAAGAAGAGGTAGAAGGTGCCGGGGATGAAGGAATAAAAATCGAATTTTTAACAGCTCCGACAAAAATAATAACCGATAATGGAAAACTGAAAGCTTGCGAATTCATTAGAATGAGATTGGGTGATATAGATGAATCAGGCAGAAGAAGACCAGTGCCGATAGAAGGTTCTGAGTTTACAGTGGAACTTGACACTTTAATAGTTTCCATTAGCGAAAGTCCTGACATTTCGTTCCTGAAAAACGAAGGGCTTGAATTTTCAAAATGGGATACAATTTTAATTGACCCGGAAACTTGTCTTACGAAAAGACCCGGGATCTTTGCAGGTGGAGACATGGTTACAGGCCCTAATACAGTTGTTGATGCTGTTGCTTCGGGGAAAATCGCCTCAGAATCTATCGACCAGTATTTAAGCGGAAAAGAGGTGAAACGGGAATATAAAATAACCAGACCCTCAAAATATATAGAACCTTTTGAATTCTCCGATGAAGAACTGTACGAATTATTATCAGCTAAACGGTCAGAAATGACTCTTTTATCTCCTGAAAAGAGAAAATATAATTTAATGGAGGTAAATCAGGGGTTATCTGAAGAACAGGCAATTAAAGAAGCAAAAAGATGCCTGCGGTGTGACCTTGAAACGAAAGATGGTAAGAAGTTTTTGGAGAACCTTGAAAAAGTAAAGGTGTAACTAAATAATAGGGTAGCATAAAAGATATAATATAGTTATAAGTTCAATATTAAAGTTCATAACATATAACGTATAACATAAGTTATAGGTTAATTGTTGGGGCTGGGAGACTGTGAGATGGGGAGATAAGGAGACTTGGAGAAATATGAAATATGAATGATGAAAGATGAAAGAAGAGGGGACTGAGAGACTGGGCGAAAGAAGTGGAAGGGAATTGAATAATGAATATTGAATAGCGAATTACGATTGATGAAATTTTTTAACTAGAAACAAGAAATCAGTTAAGTAGAGCCGAATTGTATTCGGCTGAAAAAAACCTGCCAGCGTTCGTCCTAAATTAAATACCAAGACTGAGGGCAACAATATATATTTCATGAAGATAATGCAGCATAAAACTTATAACCAATAACTCATACCTTATAACATATAACAATTAACCTGAATAGCTACAAAAAGATAAATATTGGAGATATTAATATGAAAATAAAAATTGACGGGATAAATTTTGATGCACCTGAATACTTTACAATACTTGAAGCAGCAAAATTTCTCGGTTTGGAAATTCCAACACTATGTTACCATGAAGGCTTGTCCTCCTGGGGCGGATGTCGTCTCTGTATAGTAGAGATAGGAACAGGTGACAGGACTAAACTGGTAACTTCCTGTACATATCCGGTTGAAGAAGGCCTTGTAGTACGCACCTCATCTGAAAGAGTTGTGAGAACACGAAAAATGATCCTTGAATTGTTGATTTCACAATGCCCGACATCCAAAGTATTACAGGATCTTGCCTCAAAAATGGGCTTTAACAAGGTAAGGTTCAAAGGTAAATGGGAGGATTGTATATATTGCGGATTATGTGTAAGAATGTGTGAAGAACAAATGATGGCAAAGGCTATCGGGTTTGTAAACAGGGGAAATAAACTCCAAATTTCCACACCTTTTGATGAGAAATCGGATGATTGCAGGAAGTGTGGCGCTTGCATGTATATTTGTCCGGTAGTTACACTGAGATGCCACGGGGCAAACCCGGAAAGTGTATTATGTAACGGATGCTATAATAGTCTCCAGCCAACATGTATTTCAAATGAAGATAATTATAATTGCTGGATGGGATTAAAATATAAATGTGGAACATGTTATAGTGAAGAATCAAAAAAATAATATTACAGAAAAAATTAAATAATTAAAGGAGAATTTAAATATGAAATACGGAAAAATTAACGCATCAGCAGCAACTCTAACAAAGAACAGAACAGAAGATGCTATTGTTCCTTCAAGTGGAATGTGTGCTACCTGTATAGATGGTTGTATAGGTATGTGCGAAATCGGGAAATCAGCTTACAGAGGCGTGGAAGTTATTTATCCCCAGCCCTTTGGGATAATTTCCTCGGCAGGTGAGAAAGAATATCCCGTGGACTTGTCGCATTTTACAATACTTGGCACCTGCAGGGGTGCACATGGGATTGAGGCGGATTCAGACTTAGCTCTGTTTGAAAATGTCAATATTGAACAAACAATAGGGCATGATAAGGGTATTAAACTAAAACTGCCGATCGTTATTCCGGGTCTTGGGTCAACGAACATAGCGAAAAACAACTGGGAAGGACTTGCAATTGGAGCTGCCATTTCAGGCATAATAGTCACCATTGGTGAAAACGTATGCGGTATGGATCCCGAGTCAACTATTAAAAACGGAAGGATCATCCACTCTCCTCAAATGGAAAACCGGGTTAAACTTTATCAGAAGTGGCAACAGGATGGCTATGGTGGTATTGTTTTACAGGCTAACGTAGAAGACACAAACCTTGCTACCCAGGAATATGCAATAGAAAAACTGGGTATTGAGATTGTTGAACTGAAATGGGGACAGGGAGCAAAAGATATCGGTGGCGAGGTGAAGATAAAAGATCTGAAACGTGCTCAAATGTTAAAAGAGAGGGGATATATTGTATTACCTGATCCTCGTGACCCGAATGTTATTGATGCTTTTAATAAACATGTTTTCCATGAATTCGAACGGCATTCAAGATTAGGTATGGTTGAAATTGAAAGTTTTATGAAAAGGGTGGAAGTATTAAGGGCTGCCGGTGCTAAATATGTATTTCTGAAAACAGGCGCTTACAGGCCGTCCGATCTGGCTTTGGCAGTAAGATGCGCATCTGAAGCAAAAATTGACCTGCTTACCGTGGATGCAGCAGGTGGCGGAACAGGAATGAGTCCGTGGAGAATGATGAATGAATGGGGTGTACCTCCGATTGAACTTTGGTCATTATTTTATAATTACCTCGATAAATCGGCAAAGAAAGGTAAGTATGTGCCTGATGCTGCATTTGCCAGTGGAATTATAATGGAGGATCAGATGTTTAAAGGATTGGCATTGGGATCCCCGTATTTTAAAATGATAGGTATGGCAAGGGCACCATTGGCTGCTGCAATGGTTGGCAAAAACATAGGACTGGCAATAGAACAAGGTGATTTGCCCGTATATGTATCACGCTTCGGACGAACAAAAGATGAAATATTTGAAACAACACCGGAACTTAAGATTATGTTTGGTGAGAAGTTCGATGATATTCCTACAGGGGCCATAGGACTTTATACCTATATGAAAAGGCTTCACCAGGGACTCAGACAAATTATGGCCGGTTCAAGAAAATTTGCATTAGAGTACATTGACAGAAATGATATATCTGCTTTAACACAGGAAGCAAGTGAAATAAGTGGTATCCCCTACATAATGGATTGTGATAAGGAGCAAGCAGAAGAGTTATTGGATTATTAATTAATTTTATAATTCTTTATCTTGAATATCAAACCAACTCTTGAAATACCCAGTATTTCCGCAGCTTTTGTTTTGTTATTATTTGTATATGCCAAAACTTTCTTAATATGTTCCTTTTCAATATCCTGAAGTGATGATGGAGCATATTCTCCATTGATCTCATTTGACAGGTTGTAATTTTCCAATAAATAATAAGGCAGGGATTTTTTCCTTAACTCACTGCCTGACTCAACTATCAAGGAACTGTTAATAATATTTTGCAACTCCCGGACATTTCCTGGGAAAGGATAATTCTTAAAAAAAGTAAGGAGCGAATTTGATATTTTTTTTATGTTTTTCCTATATTTTTTATTGAACATTTTCAGGAAATAATAAGCTAAAAACTCGATATCACCTGGTCTTTCCCTTAATGAAGAGAGATGGATTGAATTAATATTTAATCTGAAAAACAGGTCTTTTCTGAAGTTGCCCTTTTTGATCTCTTCAAATAAATTTTTATTGGTAGCAGCAATTATTCTTACATCAACCTTAATATTTTTAGTTGAACCTAACCGGTAAAATTCTTCTTCTTGTAAAAACCGCAAGAGTTTTACCTGAATCGGTAAAGAAAGTTCTCCAATTTCATCCAAAAACAAGCTTCCTCCGTTCGCCTCCTCAATAAACCCTTTTTTATCCGTGTCTGCCCCGGTAAATGCCCCCTTTGCATGACCAAAGAATTCAGAGGAAAACAATTCATTTGCAAAAGCCCCGGCATTAATGGGAATAAATTTATTATCTCTCCTGGAACTGATTTTATGTATGGCTTCTGCAATTAATTCTTTCCCTGTACCACTTTCCCCCCAGATAATTATACTATCATCGGTTATGGCATATTTTTCTACCAGGTGAAAATTTCTCAACATTTCCTCATCCCGGGTTATGATTTTGCTAAAAGCCTCTTTATGTTTTAAGGTATCCAGGGAGAATTGTTTCGATGTGTCCGAACGGGGTTTTCTTAGCTCGATTTCATAAACTGCTGAATCAAGGATATCCAAAAGCTTTTTTTCATCCAATGGTTTCAGCAAATAATCAAAAGTCCCTAATTTCATTGCTGATATTGCAAGGTCAATATCAGCAACTCCAGTTAATACTACCGTGGTTAGGTTAATTTGATTATCCTTAATGTATTTCAGGATATCCAGGCCGGTAACATTTGGCATATCCATGTCGAGCAGTAAGATATCAAAATCCTTATTTTCGATAAGTTCAGAAGCCTTGGTACTATCCAACAAGGTATCAACCTGAAATTTTCCGGTCTTTAATAAGAATATTCTCAAATAATTCAGAACAGCCTTATTGTCATCAATAACAAGAATTTTAGTCATTGTTCAATCTGTTGCAGCAGGTATTTTAATTGTAAAAGTTGTTCCGGAACCCAGCTTTGTATCCACCTCTATATCAGCATTATGTTCTTTTATTATGCCATAAGTAATTGAAAGTCCTAATCCCGTACCGCCCTGATTCTTTTTGGTTGTAAAGAAAGG
>CAZEWS010000275.1:0-5400 GCA_964515985.1 uncultured Rikenellaceae bacterium
TGAAATTAGCCATTATCAAGCCATAAACATTGAACTTAGCCACGCTTATAGCGTGACGATCTCATGAACGAAGTGAATAAATTTCGATACAACTAAATTACTGCGCCTTCAGGAAGTGGTATTTTTGTTTAAATAAATCAATCTTTCCTTAGAATATAAGGGAGGCAAAATGCTTCCCTTTTTTTATAAAATTACATCATGAAAATCGGGATTATTGGTTATGGTAAAATGGGCAGGGAAATCGAAAAGACTGCTCTGGAAAGAAACCACAAGGTTGAATTGATCATAGATATTAGCAATAAGAATGAATTCATTTCAGCTAACCTCAAAAAAGTCGATGTTGCCATTGAATTTACACAACCTGATTCGGCTTATTCCAACATTATGAAGTGTTTCGAATCCGATACTCCGGTAGTATGTGGAACGACCGGGTGGTTATCGAAATTTGAAGAAGCCAGGAAATATTGTATAAAAAATCACAAAACATTTTTCTATGCTTCAAATTTTAGTGTTGGTATTAATATTCTTTTTACCCTGAACAGGCAATTAGCCAAAATCATGAATCAGTTTACCGACTATGACGTAGAAATAGAAGAGATCCATCATATTCAAAAGCTTGATGCCCCAAGTGGAACAGCTATTGCAATTGCAAATGATATTATTTCCAATATGGATCGTAAAATCAGGTGGGAAAAGGAATTAAAGAAACATGAGGGAGATATCCCCATCCGTTCAATACGCAAAGATACGGTTCCGGGAATACACACTTTAACTTATAATTCACCCGTTGATAAATTAGAAATCATACATGAAGCAAAAAGCCGGAAAGGGTTTGCATTGGGTGCACTTTTGGCTGCGGAATTTATTAACGGGAAAACCGGATTTTATGGTATGAATGACTTGTTGGGATTGTAAAAATCAGGATAAATATTACTTTTGCGAATCAAATGACTTTAAACATGAAATTTATTAGAAACAAATACTTCAGGTTCTCTCTGGCTGCAATAGCTTATGTCCTATGGGTTATCTGGGTTGGGAATTATTGGTTGCTACCTGGATTGGGAATTATTTTCGATATTTATGTAAGTAAAAAGGTTAACTGGGCTTTCTGGAAAAAAAGGGGGGTAAAGAACAGTACCGTTATTGAATGGCTGGATGCTTTGATATTTGCCGTTATTGCGGTTACATTTATTAACATCTTTTTCTTCCAGAATTTTCGTATTCCTACCGGATCGATGGAAAAATCCCTTTTAATTGGCGATCACCTTTTTGTAAGTAAATTAAGCTACGGACCCAGAATCCCAAATACTCCTTTAGCTTTTCCATTTACCCAACATACATTGCCTGTCTTAAAAACCAAATCTTTTCTTGAATGGGTTAAATGGCCATATAAACGGTTGGCAGGTTTCAGAAAAATTAAAAACAACGATATTGTTGTTTTTAATTTCCCGGCTGGCGATACGGTAGTTTTTGAGAAACAAAATCAGATTTATTATTCCATTGTAAGTTCATATGCCGATCAAATCAGACAAAGAGATATTATGCAAAACACTCCTGTGAAAACTAAGGAGGAATACTATAAATTGGGCAGAGAACAGGTTTGGAGTGATTATCATGTCATTGACCGCCCGGTCGATAGACGGGATAATTATATTAAACGATGTGTAGGAATTCCAGGCGATACCATTGAGATTCGAACCGGAAATCTTTTTGTTAATGGTGTACCTCATCAAAAATCTGAAAATCAGCAATTTAATTATAACATTCAGACCGATGTCACCAGGATTAACCCAAAAGCTTTTGAACGTTTGGACATTGCCAAAAGTGATATTCATAGCTTTTCCAATTCCTCGTATTTAGTGCCTCTTACTGACGAAAATGTAAAAAAAATAAAGAACTTCAGGAATGTGATTTCTGTAACAAAGTATTATAACAAACCCGGATACTTCGCTTCCAATATTTTCCCCCATGATCCGAAATATCCGTGGAATGAAGATAATTTCGGCCCTCTGTGGATACCAAAAAAGGGAGTTACAATTTCTCTAAATACGGATAATTTACCGCTCTACCGCAGGATCATCGAAGTGTATGAAAAAAATGAGCTACGGATTGAGGGTGAAAAAATTTATATCAATGGCATAGTGGCTGATGAATACACCTTCAAAATGGACTATTATTGGATGATGGGAGATAACCGTCATGATTCTCTTGATGCAAGGTTTTGGGGATTTGTACCCGAAGATCATATTGTAGGCAGGCCTAAAATCATATGGCTTTCGCTTGATAAGGATAAAAAGTTTCTTGGAAAGATCAGGTGGAAACGGATGTTTATGGGGATAAAATAGTTCGGTAATCGATTTTCGGTGACGAATGACGAAAAGTAAAACAATAGTCCCGTAGGGACTTGCAGGTAATAGCCAGCCGGTTCACCGGCTGGAAAACAATGACCAAAATAATCCCACAGCCCATAGGGCTTGAAAGAAAACCTTTCTGTCCTGCCTGTAGGGTATCTTTTTCTCCTCCATTTCCTAAAAAGGAAAATCCTCTTCAGTTGAGGGGGCCGTCAATTCTTCTTCTTCGGGTTTTTCAGCAGCCAGGTGTGCAGGATTTCCATTAACATAAATAGCCTTGTATGGTATAGTCGGACAAGCATATTCACAAGCACCGCAACCTACACAGATATCGTTGTTCACTTCAGGGATGAATAAATCCCCCTCGTACGGAACCATATATACTGCTTTGGTGGGACAAACTTCAGAACAAGCACCACAGTCGGTTTTATCGGTATGAACAATACAATTGTCTTTTACAAAAATTGATTTTCCAAGTTGGATTAACTGTTTATTTTCAAGTGTTACAGGTAAAATAGAACCTGTTGGACATACCTGACTGCAAATAACACAGTCGTAATTACAAAATCCTGAATGGTAGTCCATATGTGGTTGCATGATTCCGGTAATCCCGTATTGAAGAAAGGATGGTTGTAAGACATCTGTAGGGCAGGCACTGATACATAATGTACACGCAGTACAATTGTCGGTAAAGTTTTCAATACTAACAGCTCCCGGGGGTGATACAGGAAACTCCTTTTTTTCAGGTATTTCTGTGGGCTTTTCGTTTACAGGTATCTCCTTTGCCATCGATATTCCGGCCATACCCAAAAGCCAGGCCACTGATCCGGCAATAAATTTCCTTTTATTTAAGTCAGGGGTAGCTTTATACTGCACTGATACAGGTTCCTGCGGCCGAATGGACAGGATTCCTTTGTGTCTGCTGTATTTTACTGAATCAGAAGCACAAACAGTGAGGCAATTATAGCAAGCTACGCAGCGGGTGAAGTCAACTTTTCCCTCTTTATAATCCATACAGGAAGATTTGCATACACGGGCACACAGCCCACAAACGGTGCAGGTACTTTTTTCAATTCTGATCTTATATAAGGAAAATCCGGACAGCAAACCCAACAGTGTTCCTACCGGACAAACGGTATTGCAAAACAGGCGGCCATTTGTAAGTGAAAGCCAAAGGACCAGGATTAGCATAAGGACAGGAAAAAGCAGTATTTCAAACTGTATCTTTATTAATTCGACTGGAAAAATGGTATAAATATCAAATTTTTCAAGTACAGAGGATAACCCATTATTCAAGGCAACCACAACAGGTTTTCCAAAATAGGTCATAAAACGCCCAAAGTTACTGTACGGATCAAGGAGATTTAGTAACAAAATGCTTCCAAATAAAAATAGAACCGTGGTAATACCCAATAAAGTGTAGCGTAAAATATTGCTTGGCTTAAGATAGCGGTAAAATCTTTTCTTCCTTTTTTTGAACTTACGGGCAAAAAAGGAAAAGACATCTTGCAAAATTCCCAGCGGACAAATCGTTGAACAATAAACCCGTCCGAATAGCAGGGTAAAAACCAGAATAATAATAAATCCCAGAACACTGAGACTAAATAAATTAATAAACTTCAGCAGGGATGGAACAAACTGAAGATAAACAATACCATTAATCCAATCCTCCGGCAGCAAATTCCTGTAATCAAGAAACACAAAAGATGTTAAGGATAAGAATATAACCGAAACAATAACCCTTAACCTTTTAAGTGAAGCCAATTTCATAAAAATCAAATTTTGATTCTCTTAATGGAAAGCCCCTCAAGGTTTCTGGTTCCAACACCCATCTCATCTGCTATCCGCAGATAAGAAATGGTATCCGGATCCTTTCCGAACATTTTGGTTGCAGCAGCATCAGCAATAACCATATTGGTTGATAAGATCTGTGCTTTCATGTTCGTAACATCGGATTTCGAAACACCTCTTGGCCCGTTTCTCATTAAAACATTGAATGCATCCACAACATTCAGGTCAGGTTTTCTGTGAAAGGTCCCAAAGTCAGCAATACACTGGTTAAGATCATTCCTGTGCCAGTACCCTCTGTCCCAGACTGTGCCCATTAAATTTTTCAACGCAATGGATACTCTTGTTGAACTGTGACTTTTTAAAACCGGGACATTAATAAATACATCTGCCTCCAGGATGATTTCATGAACTTTTGTGGTTGTAAGCCTTTTCCCTTTGGGAATAGTAACCTCCTGGAAGTAATTTTCGGTATTAGCTGGAACTAATTTCCCACGGGCATCCTTAACCGCTTTTTCTATACCACTGTTTTTATACGACCTTGACCAATTATTTATAGTATTGTCAAAAACATATACTTCTTTAGCTCCTGCTTGTAAACAACGTTCAACTATCCGTTTAATCAGTCCGGGATTTGTATCCGCTGCTCTCTCAGGTATAGTATCCCAACCAATATTGGGTTTCACTACCACGGTCTGATTGGGTTTAACAAAGGTTTTCATACCTCCCAATTCCACAATTCCCCTGTCAAACATAGCTCCCGGATCGCCGCCTTTAATAGCTACAAGATCATATTGAACCGGTATTGTTCCCGGAGTCTTAGCCCATAGTTTGTTATAATTCCCCAGTTTAAAAACAACACCTGCCGCAATGCCGGCTCCAACTGATTTCTTAAAAAAATCTCGCCTTTTCATCTGTTAATAATTTTTTGTGTAAAATATTTGGTATGAAGGTTTCATATCAACTTTTTGAATTACTTTGTTCAATTAATTGACCGGAAAATTACACTTTTTTTTTTATTAACACCATTAGCTCCTTTATTTTATTGTACAGAGATTAAGTGTATTCTAAATTTTAGGCATTATCTTTTTTAGGCATTCTAAATTTTAAGCACTTTAGGCATTTCTTTTGTTAGGCATTTCTTTTTTTGAGAAAAGCAGTATATTTAGGAACAAATAAATAAGGACATAGCTACGCTATTTAATTAAAAATTAAAAATTATGGATAGGGGATTAGGAGAAAGGTTATTTAAGTTTGCGAT
>CAZEWS010000276.1:0-609 GCA_964515985.1 uncultured Rikenellaceae bacterium
AAGATCATTCTGGAAAAATTGGAACCATAAATAAGGATAAAAAAAGATTCACCGTTTTTCCTGGCAGTGGGTTTTGTCAGACCCCATGTACCATTCATCGCACCTAAAAACTGTTTTGATCCATATCCTGAAAATGAAATGGTTTTACCACCGTTCAAAATTGGCGAAAACATTCCTGAACAAGCCCTACGGAGGCAAAACGATAAAATATGGGGGATGAACAGACTACAGCAGAAACAGACTATAAGCAGTTACATGGCCAGCGTACGCTTTATGGACAAGCAAGTGGGACGATTACTCAATGCCCTCGACCGCCTGGACCTCAGAAACGAAACCATTGTCATTTTTCTCTCAGACCATGGTTATAATCTGGGCGAACACGACTGCTGGTCGAAAGTGAGTTTATGGGAAGGAAGTGTTCGTGTACCCCTTATTGTCTCTGTTCCGGGATATGAGAAAAATTACGGGACCACCTGTAAATCAATCATCGAACTTATTGATCTTTATCCTACCTTAACCGAGTTGTGCGGTTATGCAGATCAGCAGCCGGAAATTTTACAGGGCAATAGTCTTGAGGGTTTTATATCAGGTAAAAATCCGAAGAACCGG
>CAZEWS010000276.1:676-1550 GCA_964515985.1 uncultured Rikenellaceae bacterium
CATATAATGGCAGGGATGCTTCGATAAGAACTGACAGGTGGAGATATACTCGCTGGGGAGAAGAAGCCAGACCGGAAAACGAAGAATTGTATGATCATAATAACGATCCGGAAGAACATGTTAATCTTGTAAATGATCCGGACTTCAAAAAGGTGCTGAATAAAATGCGTGAAGAATATGCACACATCCAAAGAAAGGCTCAACAAGAAAAGAAATTGTACTTATCATACTGAAAATATAAATAGGTTAATCATATAAAAAGTATGAAATATGTAATATTGAGTATTCTTGTTTTAATATCAGTTTCTTGCAAAACAGATAAAATAAAAGACAGACCTAACATTATCCTCATCATGTCCGATGATATGGGATATGAATGTCTTAGCAGTTATGGAAGTACGTCTTATAGTACTCCCATTCTTGATTCGCTGGCAACGCAAGGGATTCGGTTTTCCCATTGTGTGTCACAACCGTTATGTACTCCATCAAGGGTTAAAATAATGACCGGTTTACATAACTATCGTAATTATGATTTTTTTGGTCATTTATACTCCTGTTCACTTATCTCATATCAACAACCAACCAGTACACTTTTGGTAATCTGATGAAAGAGGCAGGATATGCAACTTGTATTGCCGGGAAATGGCAATTAAACGGGTTGGCATATAAAGACACTATCCCTGACTGGAGTGACAATACAAGACCAAACATGTTTGGATTTGATGAGTATTGTTTATGGCAATTGACAAAAGAGAGAAAAGAAGGAGAAAGGTACTCCAACCCATTAATTGAACAGGACGGAGAAATTCTTGAAAGGGATGAAGATAGCTACGGGCCTGATATTTTCTCGAACTACATCCTTGATTTCATTGAG
>CAZEWS010000276.1:1711-2754 GCA_964515985.1 uncultured Rikenellaceae bacterium
TTAAAGACATGGTAGCTTATAGCGATAAAATCGTGGGTAAAATAGCAAATAAACTGGAGGAACTGAATATAGATAAAAATACCATTATTATTTTTACCGGAGATAATGGCACACACACTTCAATTTATTCGCATACAACAGAAAGAGTGATACAGGGGGGAAAGGGCAATACTATTGATGCAGGCACACATGTTCCTTTAATTGTTTATTGGCCCCAAAAGATAAAAAATGGGTTTGTCCATAATGGATTAATTGAGTTCAGTGATTTTTTCCCGACATTTGCTGATATTGTTGAAAAAGAAATAAAGTCTGACGGAAAAAGTTTTTATCCCCTGCTAACCGGAACAAAATTCAAATTAAGAAAAACAGCATTTGTTCACTATGACCCAAAATGGGGCAACAATGTAAATCAATACAGAAATCAATTTGTAAGAACTGTTGATTATAAACTTTATCAGGATGGCAATTTCTTCAATCTAACCAAAGATATATTGGAAAAGACACCATTAAATATAGATTCGCTATCAGAAAATGAATTAGAAATTAAAAACATCCTGGAGATCGAATTGGAGAAACACCCAATCAGGAACGAAAATGAATAACCAATTTTAACATATTCCCATAATAAGGATCGACTGCAAGATTCAGAAATTCCCTAGGATCCTGGACCAATTCTACCGAAAAATAAACCAAGTGTTCATTAATTTATTGTCAACTGAATTTGGTGTAACAATCTGAAACATTATTATGCCAATACTACAAATCTCCTGTTATATCTACCATGCGGTAAATGTAAAAAAAAATTAAACCTTTTGTTTTAACATATATTAACCGGCTAGTCCCCATACACTTACAGGTCTTTATTTATAAGGATATTTTTCTTTTAATCCAAATTTTTCCCGGGCTTCTTTCCTGGGTTTTCCTACCCAGTCTGTTTCTTTATAATATTTCTGGTTATCCCAGATAATTTCCCCGCCTGTTTCACGCGGATCATTTGTTTTTATTAGATATTTGCGTAGCTGTGTAGCTAAGCGTGCTTTAAT
>CAZEWS010000276.1:2764-4810 GCA_964515985.1 uncultured Rikenellaceae bacterium
ATATTCTGATATTCTTTAAGGTAAGCTACATTATTCATTTGGTAAGGGTCATTTTTTAAATCAAACAATTCTTCTTCAGGTCGTTTTAAAAAAGCTTGTTTGTACAATTTTTTAACTTCCGGATCATCTTTGTGTATCATCATGTATTCTTTTGTCGGGCTTTCATATTGCAACATATGTGCGTCAATATCACCAAATAATGGTGGATCCCCAGCCGGCCAACGATCAGGTTTATAATTATGGATATAGAGAAAATTATCTGTACGTATAGCTCGTCCGGGATAACCCAATCCATTCCTACGACACAGTGCATGTCTTTCTCTGGCAACAAACACACGGCTACGTTCCTCTTCTATTCTTCCTTGTTGTTCAGACATTAGGATATTTTTAAGACTCCTGGCAGTCATATTTTCCGGAACCGGTAATCCTGCAAATTCAAGAAATGTTGGAGCAAGATCATTGAGGCTAACAAAATCAGTAACAACCCTATTTCCCATTATTTTTCCCTGCCATGAAATAATCAGTGGGACCTTTGTGCCAAAATCATAAAGATTTGCCAGTCCACGGGGCATCATCCAGCCATTATCCGCACATACCACTACCATCGTATTTTCTGACATTCCTTTTTCTTTCAGAAAATCCATAGCTTCTTTTACCTGCTTATCGAAATTCATTATTTCACTGTAATAGTCGCAAATATCTAAGCGTACTTTACGAGAATCCGGTAAGTATGAAGGAACTTTTACACTATCAATATTTAACACTGTATTTTCTGTCACATTATACTTAAAAGGTCTGTGTGGGTTGGTGGATGAAAAAAAATAACTCCATGGTTTATTTTCTGTGTTTTTATTCAGAAATTCCCTGAAATCCTTATATGTAGTTCCGGCAGGATTCTTATCCCTACCTCCGGCGTTGTTGTTTCCCGGTCCCCAACCTTTACGGTCGTGTCCTGTTAAATAACCGTTTTCTTCAAGTACATCCTGGTAAGTAATTAATGAATCAGAAAGTGTACTCCACAAATTAGCTCCTTCTCCCAGTCGCCAAATTTCTTGTCCTGTTAACATTGCACCACGGGCAGGAGTGCATGAGGGAGATGCACAATATGCATTGATAAAACGTACACCTTCTATCGCAATCCTATCAATATTAGGTGTTTTTACCACGTTATCACCATAACAACCAAGGTGTTTATAATATTGGTTATCGGACATAAGCACTAAAATATTTGGTTTTTTAATTTCTTCCTTTGCCTTATGTTTGCAAGAATATTGAATTAATATAATTAGTAAACACAATACTAAAAATCTTGTTTGTTTCATCTGTTTATATTTTAACAATTTGTTTATTTGTAAAGAAAGAAAAAACAATTTGTTATTTTAAACTCTTAAACTCCTAAACTTATAGACTAATTAAGTTGTCCGCCTAATATAATTTTGCGTTAGCAACTAACCTGTATTATTATGAATAATGCAGGCTAATTAATTACATTCTATTTTAGGTTTTTACTTTTCCAGCTGGTTTTCCACTTGTTTAATGCCCGCCCTGTGTTGTTCCAGAACTTTTTTTATCTCAGCAATCACCTCCGGATATTCATTGGCAATATTGTATTTTTCTGACGGATCGATACTGAGGTTATAAAGCAGCGGAGGATCCTGAATTGTTGGAGTATTTTTAATTTCGATTTCCGGGTTAGTAACAGGATGTGCTGTTTTACTGCCATATTCCAGTTGTGTAATAAAATGAGCTTTATAAGCACCCATCCGGACAGCATAAACCTGCTCACCCCGGTAATAAAAAACAACTTCCCGCTGGCTTTTTCCTTTTCCTAAAAGCAAAGGAGAAATATCAAATCCATCATAAATTCTATCGTCGGGAAGTTTGATGTTTGAAAATTTACATAAAGTAGGCAACAGATCCATTGTTGTTCCCATATCCGTTATTACTCCGGGTTTAATATTTTCCGGCCACCAAAAAATAGTTGGTTCCCTCATGCCCCCTTCAAAAGTACCACCTTTGGCCCCTCTTAGAATACCTGAAGATCCG
>CAZEWS010000276.1:5161-5373 GCA_964515985.1 uncultured Rikenellaceae bacterium
CCTATAGCTGCTGTGTGGTAGCCTTTCTTTTTAAGAACCCTGGCAATTGTTATTTCACTTTGAGGAAGGCCACCATTAGAATCAGGAAATAGTACCCGCCGTTTGTCACTGCACATTCCCGACCGTATTGGAAGTCTTCCTGTAAGTAATCCTGCCCTGCTTGGAGTACAAACAGGTGATTGCTGAGATAAAAAAAGTTCTGGAACAACACA
>CAZEWS010000277.1:0-5352 GCA_964515985.1 uncultured Rikenellaceae bacterium
AGGTGCAACGCAAAATAGGAAAGTGTAAAATTGGTACCTGCAATAAACATAAACAAAGTAATAACATATTGAATAAAAGGTGAAGAAAAGTATGCAATGCTTGCTTGCTTTGTCGAGTACCCCCCGGTTGCCATGGTGGTAAAGGAATGGCATATAGCATCAAAGAAATTCATTCCTCCCAGAATTAATAATATGGCCTCAACCCCGGTAAAAATGATATAAATTGCCCAAAGACGTTTTGCTGTCTCCTTAATCCGCGGATGCAATTTATCGGGAACAGGACCAGGCACCTCGGCAATGAACAACTGCATCCCTCCAATCCCCAGGATAGGAAGTATTGCAATGGAAAGAACAATAATACCCATTCCTCCAAGCCATTGCGTCATACTTCTCCAAAAAAGCAGATCATGAGGGAGGGCTTCAATATCATTTAAAATTGAAGCTCCTGTTGTGGTAAATCCCGAAATAGTCTCAAAGAAAGCATCGGTATATGAAGGAATGGCTTTGCTGAAAACAAAGGGCAGGGCGCCAAAAAGAGAAAAGATCACCCATGCAACACTCACAATGATAAATCCTTCCCTTTTCCCCAGACTTTTGGATGCATTACGCCCAAGCAACCAACATAAGCCACCGGCAGATGCGGTAACTAAAGTTGAAAGAAGGATATGTAAGGTATCGTTTTCCTTATAATAAATTGAGAAGGGCAAGGCAAATAACATACATATGCCTTCAATGAAAAGCAAAAACCCTATGATCTTTACGATTAATTTATAATTGATCATGATGGCGGCCTAGTTAAAGAACTTCTCGATCTTATTGATGGCCGAAGGGAGGGCAAAAACAACAACCCGGTCATTTGGTTTAATAATAGTATCTCCTTTCGCAATAAAGCTTGACTTTCCTCTGATTATTCCACCAACAATAGCATCTTTTGGAAAATTAATTTCCATGAGAGATCCGGTAGTTACCTTTGCTTCCGGCTTGACAACAAACTCAAGGACCTCAGCATCAGAACCGGTAAGATATTTGACAATGGAAACTTTTGCACTCGTGGTAAATTTAAAAATCCGGCTTGCGGTAACAAGCTTTTTATTTATGATTGTGTCTACTCCACTGCTTTCTGCCAATCCAATGTATTCCAGAATCTCCACCTCCGCAATTGTTTTCTTCACACCAATTTTTTTGGCAAACAAACAGGATAAAATATTCGTTTCAGAGCTACCCGTAACGGCAATAAATGCATCCATATTTCGTAACCCCTCCTCGCACAGCATCTCGGTATCTCTTCCATCCCCGTTAATAACGAGAGTGTCCTCAAGAAAATCAGCCAACTGGAGACATTTTTCATGATTAATTTCAATAAGCTTAATATTATATTGCCTCTCAAGTTCTTTTGCTATCCTCCTGCCAATCCGGCTTCCCCCAAGGATCATAATGTTTTTGAGAGTTAGTTTTTCTTTGCCGGTATATTTCATGATTTCTCCATATCCTGATAGAGTTGAAACAACATATACCAGATCATTTACAAGAAAACGGTCATCTCCATGAGGTATGATGGTCTTTCCATTCCTGGTAATCGCTACAGCTCTGTAATCCAATGGTTTGTTCTGGTTTGTAACTTCCATCAGGGTTTTGTTGATGATGGGTGCATTTTCATTCAATTTCAAAACAAAAAGGGAGAGTCTGCCACCCGAAAAATCTAAAAATTCTGTAGTCCCGGTTTGATGTAAAAGCCCGATCACCTCCCTGGCAGCAATCATTTCAGGATAAAACAGGTAATCGATACCCATGGTTACGAAATGATCCTTGTGGGAGGGTATAAGGTATTCCGGATTATCGATACGTGCGATGGTAGTTTTTGCTCCCAGTTTTTTACCCAGGATGGCAGCAGTGATGTTTGTATCTTCAGAGTGCGCAACAGCAATGAACAAATCAGTCCGCTTGATATTGGCTTCTTTCAGAATTTCGATTGATGTGGCTGATCCGGTAACGGTCATTATATCCATACTGGCATCGATAGACCTTAACCGTTCATCTTCAGGATCGATAACCACAATATCATGATTCTCATTACTAAGCATCTTAGCTAAATGAGATCCAACTTCGCCGGCACCGGCAATAATAATCTTCATAAATATCAATAAACAGAAAAACTGCGAAACAAATTAAAGGATAATCCTATTAATAATCCAAATCTTCCCGATATTTTTTTCTAACATGAATAGTTCAGTTTAAAATAATTACCTACAAATTCGTAACAAATGCCCCACTTTCCATAACTGAATAACAGGGTATGTTTTTAATACTGCATTCTTCTTTTACTCGCTTATTATCCCAGTACGAATTCGACGAGTCAATAATTACCTGTTTAACAGAAAAAAGATTGAAAATGGTTTCCAGAGGTATCCCAGGGTTGTTCCCATAAATCAGATAATCAATATTTATTTTCACTCCTGTTGAATAATTCTGTAAACTGTGATTATTAAAAACATAAATTCTTTTTCCATAATACTGAATAAAATTTCTGTGAACATACAAATTATTCATTGTATCCGGCAGGCTATTTCCTTTGCTGCCAATGTTTGTTAATTGATCCAATCCATAAAATTCTTTTTTTCGGATACCCAACAAATTCCAATACTTATTTACATAATATAAAACCCTTTCCCTGCTGTTTTTCAAATTAAAATCACCAATTAAAACACTCTTCCTGCCATCGATAAAGTTTAGTGTTGACATTCCTTTTACATTATATACAGCCATCATTTTTTGTGATTCTGATTGGAAATTTTTAAAAAAATCCAATCCTATAAATATCATACACAAGCTTAATGCGGCAATAAATGATATTCTCTTTTTTTCAATAAGGAATAGTGCCAGACAAAAAATAATTAAATAGATAATGACGGTTTCTAAAATGGTATTTGATATCCCCGTTGATAAGGAATAAGGCAAACTTTCAATAAAATGAATTGAAGCGTTAAGCCCTTTAATGGTTTGAATAAGAAGGAATGAAGCAACTGTTGCCAGCCAGGGTATCCACGTAAAAAGAAGGGCCATTACACCCAGGTAAATAATTATGGTAGCAAAGGGTATCACCAGGATATTGGTCAGTAAAAAATAATTCGGGAATTGGCTAAAATAAAAAATGATTAATGGGAAGGTTCCCAGCTGGGCTCCGACAGACACTGTTATTAACCCCCAAATCTTATCAACGATCCAGTACCGGTTCCTGTAAAGCCGGTACATTTTTGGTTGAAAATAGATTATTCCCGCAACCGCTGAATAAGATAATTGAAATCCTATCTTCATGATCAGATAAGGATTGATAAGTAGTAAGAAAAAAGCAGAAGCAGCTAGTATATTGTAGATGTTTACCGTCCGGTGTAACGATTGACCTATTATAACAAAACTAAACATCGTAGCCGCACGCATGACCGAAGGAGAAAGTCCGGTAAGAAAAGCAAAAGACCAAAGACATACGAAGGTGATCATAGCACGAATAACCCTGCCATACCTGAATTTGGCAACAAAATGGAATAAATGAAAAATCAAAAAATAAATTATTCCCACGTGAAGGCCTGAAACAGCAAGAATGTGCATCGCTCCGGAGGTGGTATAAGCCTCTTTCAACTCCTCACCCAAATTGTCTCTGAATCCAAGAGTCAGGGCGCCTGCAACGGCCAATTCATCTCCTTCAAGTCCGAGATCCCGGTAAGTATTCAAAAAATGGCTTCTTAGTTTACGTGACCCCAGGAGGATAACATTTCCTTTATTTTGGCCGATTTTCCTCCAATTGGATGTTGGCAGGTATAGCTGACCGTAGACACCATGAAATGCCATGTATCTCCTGTAATTAAATTCACCGGGATTTTGGGAATACTGAATAGTCTGAAGCGATCCCTGAAAGACTATCTGGTCGCCCGTTTTCAGCATTTTTGCGATGCTGTCCATTTGAAAATACACCAAAACCTTACCCCTGGTTTTTACCCATTTCTTTCCAACCCTGATTGATTTCATCTGCAGAATGCTTTTTACTGATCTGGGCTTATCCTGTGGTGATTCAACCAAATTTGCTATGGCAAGACATTCCCCATCAATAAAATCAGTATAATTTGATCGATTATTCCTGAGCTGTATTATACCTGCGCCCAAAATAACAAGAAAGACAAACAAAATTACTCCATAAACCCACCTGTACATGTAATTCCGACTCAGCTTTTTAAATAAAAACGTCCCGATCAATAAAATAAAACAAACCGCAAAACAAGGATATAAAGCATTTTCCCTAACAGGAAAATAAAGCTGAAGGATTATTCCTGCTGTAAACGGAAGTAATAAACGCAGGAAAGGAATTTGTCTGATTTTTTCGTTAAAAGGCATTATTATAACTAATCAGCTAAATCAAAAGGAAAGACATAATGAGTTATGTGTCAATGACATCCATTTTAGGAGAATTATTGAATTTACCTGCCTGCCGACTTGTCCGCCGTAACGCGGTGAAGGCAGGAGCAGGCGAAGGCAGGGAATATTGGATATATTTATTTTTAAAAGTGTTTTTGCATTTGTAAAGAAAACATTATTCGATCATTCCAATGTGTATATTATACTTTTTGGATTACTTTTTTCTTTGGTAAAATGGTCTTATAGCTTACTTCAAATTTCCCTTTTGAGATTGCCATAAGTTTACTTTTCAATAATCTCTTTCTGATAGGTGAAACAAGATCGGTAAACAAAATGCCTCCCATGTGATCGTATTCGTGTTGAATGATCCTGGCCATAACTCCCTCAAAATGCTCATCGTGAAAAGCAAAATCCTCATCATAATATTCAATCCTTATTTTGGATTCCCTGTTTATATCTTCCCTGATATTCGGAATGCTTAAACATCCCTCATTAAATGTCCTTATTTCACCTGTTTTTTCAACTATTCTGGGATTAATAAATGTTTTTTTTAAGTTTTCCAGCGATGGATCATCTTTTTTAAGAGGACTTGCATCGATAACAAACAAACGGAGCGACTTTCCTATTTGCGGACATGCCAAACCGATCCCGTCAGATACATACATAGTTTCCCACATATCCGTAAGCAATTCCTGTAAGAACTCAAAATCAGGTTCTATCTCGACCGCTTTTTTCCGCAGGACAGGATGTCCATAAACTACTACCGGTAAAACCATAAAGCAAAAATTAATTCTGTGTTACTATTCAGTCGAAACAAATCTTTTAATCATAAGCTTAAGTTGCTACCGATTCTTTTGGAACATTTGGAAAAGAATAATAATTCTTTAACTTATTAACTATTACCGCCAAATTTGGACGATTTGTTAAAATTTCAGATTTTGGATACAT
>CAZEWS010000278.1:0-5320 GCA_964515985.1 uncultured Rikenellaceae bacterium
ACAGGGCTGGCGGAGAGTAACCGATCTCACCGAAGGTAATCCTTGTTCGATATTCGCTTATTAATTAAAAAAACTAAGAAACTTTGAAATTCCTGTACAATGAACTAAAATGAACTAAAATGAGCTAACCTGCCTACCGGTAGGCAGGAATGACTAAAATTAAAGAAAAAAAATTGCAATCAAGAATTAAATGACAATGAATCCTTTCTGCAGACTGATTAATTTCAAAATTTTAACCATTATTTCTTTTAAGCATTTTACATTTTAGACATTTCTAAATTTTAGGCATTTTAGGCATTTTTATCCTTAAATCCTTGGTAATATTTTATTTATATTTACCACATGTTTGGTTACGGTGATAAAGTAGATAAAGTAACCAGCAAGAGAAGAGAGATCGTATTTATCATTCTTGCCGGTTTCTTTTTAGGAACGCTTGCCATTTTAAACATCCTTGGAATTTCCAGGCAAATAGATCTTTCGTTTACCCTTTTCGGAAAAACAATTCCCTTCATCGTATTTGTTGGGGTATTGCCTTATCCAATAACTTTCCTTTGCACCGACTTTATCAGTGAGCTTTATGGCAGGAAAAGGGCTAATACGGTCGTTTGGGTTGGACTTTTGTTAAACATCTGGGTGCTCTTTATCATGTGGATAGGAGGCGCCCTGCCACCACATCCTGAATTAGTGGATGGCGGTCTTCCTGCCATTGATGATCCTAACCGTACGTTCTTTCAAATCAGGCAATGGACTTTTGGTGCTACAATAGCCTCAATGATTGCTTATCTTACTGCCCAATTTATCGATGTTCATATTTTTCATGCCATACGAAAAGCTACTCATGGAAAGCTTTTATGGTTACGGAATAACGGTTCAACCCTAACCAGCCAGATGGTCGATTCCGTTGCGGTGGTAACTATAACGTACATTTATGCGAAAAGCGCCATTATGATCCATACCGGGGAAACCGTTTTTCATGGTCTGATTATCCTTATCCTGTCGAACTATGTATATAAAATGGTTTCAGCATTACTGGATACAATTCCTTTTTATATTGGAACTAAGAACCTATCCCGGTATCTCAAAATAGATACACAAAAAGAATTTGCGAAGACGGAGAAATCAGACGAAGAATTTAAGGATTGAGTCAACGTTCAGATTAAGTGCGTTTACGGTATAATGAGCCTTTTTATAATACTTTTCTCTTTCAGCCAGTTTTGAAGAAATGTAATTCCTAAGTTCCTCTTTGGTTTTTCCTTTAATAAGCGGGCGTTCTCCATAGGAGTTTTGTAACCTGTTTACCAGAACACCAACCGGCATTTCAAGGTATACGGTTTTTCCCTTTTCCTTCATGAAAAGCATATTATCAGAATAACACGGTGTACCACCACCACAAGCCACTACAATATTATCTGTCTTTACAATTTCCTTTAACACCCTCCTCTCAATTTTCCGGAAATTTTTTTCTCCTTCATCCGAAAATATTGTACTAATGGTTCTTTTCTCTTTCTTCTCAATATACAGATCAAGATCAACAAAGGAATAGTTCAGTCTGACTGCAAGTTCTTTACCTGCAGTTGTTTTTCCACTTCCCATAAATCCAATCAGGAAAATTCTCAAAATAATCGGTTTAAAAATCCAGGGACATTTGGCCTTTTTCTTTGTCGAGTTCCAACATGGGCATATTCTCTCCCTCACCATTCCCATTCGGTTGTAATCCGGGTTGTTCCTCAACAAGGGGTTCAAGTTCAGCTATGCTTTCAACTTCGTACTTGGTTAAACGCTTGCCTTTGGCTTTATAACTTTTTATCCCTATGAATTCGGCTGCTTCAATAATTTCATTTGGCCTGTTTTTATTGCGGCCTCCAAACGTGATCTCAAACCGCGGATACTTAACTTGCGTAAAACATTCTAAACGGGATTCGGGATTACCGTTGATAAAACTTTGAGTTTTTTCCGTAGGCTCAATGGCAAAACGTTTTACATAATAAAATTTCAGGCCGGCATCATAATAAACAGCGGAAAACACCTTATCCGGAATAAATTTCTCAAGGATTAAAATATCATCTTCATAATGGTTCGACAGGTCAAAGTTCGAAAGCCTGAAGGTTCCGCTCTTTGTCAGGACAAGAATTTTATCCTCTCCTCCAAACTCTCCAAGGAATCTTCCTCTGCCATCGGCATTCATTCGGTTCACACCCTCATCGAACCATATTTTCCTACCCCCTAAGGTTGAAACTCCTTTTTCTTTCAGGGTTATTTTCATCACGGAATGTCTGGTGAGAATATTCCCTATTGAATTTCTGCCTTTAATGGCAAGATCACCAAAATCATATTCAAAAACCAGGTTTCTCAACCTGGGTTTAGGCTTCAAACTAACCCGGATCACTTCTGATTCGCCGTTCGGATTAGCACTGAAATAAAGAATCCTTGAATCGGGTTTGCCTTTGGTAATGTTATACTCTTTATCCCGGGTTATACCGGTGATCGCTGCTCGCTTTACCAAGATATTACCCCTTTTCCCATCCCGGTAAACGATATTATAAATAGTTCGCTTATCATCTTTTTTAAATACTGCAATGTGAAGAATATCTTTCCCTACAAATAATTTATCTGTAACCTTTGTAATCAGGTAAGTCCCGTCTTTTCTGAATACGATTATATCATCTATATCAGAACAATCACAAACATATTCATCCTTTTTAAGGCTTGTGCCTGCAAATCCCTCTTTTTTGTTTACATATAATCTGGCATTTGTAGCAACAACTTTGGTAGCCACTATGGTGTCGAAATTGCGGATTTCAGTCTTCCTTTCACGGCCCTTACCATATTTTTTCTTTATTTGCCGGAAATAATTAATTGTATATGGAATAATGTTGTCCAGGTGATTTTTTACTTCATCAATTTCTATCTCCAGCTTTTTGATGTTTTCATCTGCCCTTTTGGAATCATACTTTGAAATCCTCTTTATCTTTATTTCTGTCAATCTGATTATATCCTCTCTGGTTATATCCCTGAGTAAATATTTCCGGAAGGGTTTTAATCCCTTGTCGATGGTTTGAATAATTGATTCCCATGTTTCGCAATCCTCAATTTCAAGGTATATTTTATTTTCTATAAAGACTTTTTCAAGTGAAGATAAATGCCATTCATCTTCCAGCTCTTTTTTTCGGATTTCAAGCTCCCTGGTTAACAGCGTTACGGTATTTTGAGTGGAATTTTTCAGGATTTCGGTAACACCAAGAAACCGCGGCTTGTTTTCTTCGATAGCACAGACATTGGGTGAAATAGAGATTTCGCAATCGGTAAATGCAAACAGAGCATCAATTGTTTTATCGGCAGAAACTCCCGGATTTAAATAAATAATAATCTCAACATTCTCTGCTGTATTGTCATCAATTTGTTTAATTTTTATTTTTCCTCTTTCACTTGCCTTTATAATTGATTCAATGAGGGTGGATGTTGTTTTTCCAAATGGAATTTCAGTAATCGCCAGTATTTTTTTATCGACCTTCTTAACATTTGCCCTTACCTTTACAAGTCCTCCCCTTAAACCGTCATTATACCTTGTAAAGTCGGCAAGTCCCCCGGTAGGAAAATCAGGATATAGTTCAAACGGTTTTCTTTGCAGGTAATTAATCGAAGCGTCGATCAGTTCGTTGAAATTATGAGGTAAGATCTTCGATGCCAGTCCAACTGCAATGCCCTCCACTCCCTGCGAAAGCAATAAAGGAAATTTTACAGGTAATGTTACAGGTTCTTTATTACGGCCATCATAGGAAAGTTTCCACTCGGTTGTTTTCGCATAAAAAACCACGTCCAGGGCAAACTTCGAAAGCCGCGCTTCAATATACCTGGATGCAGCAGCCCCGTCACCGGTAAGGATATTCCCCCAGTTACCCTGTGTATCAATCAGTAAGTCTTTTTGCCCCAGTTGTACCAGTGCATCTCCTATGGAAGCATCACCATGTGGGTGATACTGCATGGTATGACCAATGATGTTGGCAACTTTATTATAGCGTCCATCATCAAGGCGTTTCATGGAGTGCAGTATCCTGCGCTGAACCGGCTTTAAACCATCATTAAGGTGAGGAACAGCTCTTTCAAGAATTACGTAGGAAGCATAATCGAGGAACCAATCCTGGTACATCCCCGATAAATTGGCCATTTGGTAAAGACTGCTCCCGGTATATTGATCGAAATGATTTTCTTCTTCCGAAAGATTTTCTTCTCCGTCTATATTTTCTGCTTTCTCAAGTTCTTCAAAGCTCATTCTTTAAACTTAAATTACTGAACCACATCTTCTTCTACTCTCAGATTGTTTATAATAAAATCCTGACGTTCCGGTGTGTTTTTTCCCATATAAAAGGACAGAAACTCTGAAACCAATTCATCTTTTCGTAATCTCACGGGATCCAAACGCATTCCCTTGCTAATAAAATGCTTGAATTCTTCCGGGGATATTTCTCCCAACCCTTTAAATCGTGTAACTTCAGCATTTTGTCCTAATTTATGAATGGCAGTCACCTTCTCTTCTTCGGCATAGCAATATCTGGTTTTCTTTTTATTCCTGACCCGGAATAAAGGAGTTTGCAAAATGTACAGATGACCGTGTTTTACCAGATCAGGGAAAAATTGCAAAAAGAAAGTAATCAGCAAAAGGCGGATATGCATTCCATCAACATCGGCATCCGTAGCAATCACCACATTATTATATCGCAGATTTTCCAACCCGTCTTCTATGTTTAAAGCCGCCTGCAGAAGATTAAACTCTTCATTCTCGTAAACTATTTTTTTCGTAAGTCCATAAGTGTTCAGGGGTTTCCCTTTTAAACTAAAAACTGCCTGGGTCTCGACATTACGTGATTTAGTAATGGAACCACTTGCCGAATCACCTTCAGTGATAAATATGGTACTGTTTAATCTCCGATCATCTTTAGTATTATAATGAATACGGCAATCCCTTAATTTCCTGTTATGCAGACTCACTTTTTTTGCTCTTTCCCTTGACAGTTTTTTTATATTCGAAATGGCTTTCCTTTCCTTTTCTGATTCCTGAATTTTCTTTAAAAGAATATCGGCGGTTTCCGGGTTTTTATGGAGGTAATTATCAAGGAATGTCTTTATGAAATCATGAATAAAATTCCGGATTGTAGGTCCGCCGGGAGTTATGTCCTTTGATCCGAGCTTGGTTTTGGTTTGTGATTCAAAAATAGGTTCTTCCACCTTTATGCTAAAGGCGGCAATAATAGATGCCCTGACATCAGACGGATCAAAATCTTTCTTATAAAATTCCCGAACCGTTCTTACCAGAGACTCCCGA
>CAZEWS010000279.1:0-5299 GCA_964515985.1 uncultured Rikenellaceae bacterium
GAAAACTGAGAACCGAAAACTGAGAACCGAAAACTGGGAACTGAGAACTAGGAACCCGTACCCAGTACCCGCCCGTACCGGACGTCCGCCTGACCGAGTCATTCGGGCAGTATCCAGTATCAAGCCTCCGTTTTTAATACCGACTCTGCCCCGCCTTCGCATACTACGGCGGGCAGGCAGGTCCTACGGACGCTGGCAGGTCTTTTGCAGCCGAATACAATTTGGCTCTACTTTTAAAGGTTTCGGATTTTCTTACGACAATTTATCAATTTAACAATTTAACCTTCATTTCAATCAGAGTCCTTCCTAAAAGCCTGCCTGTCGGACCATAATGTAACAAATAATCCTCATTCCTCCTTATCTTCTGCTTCATGTGCTCTGAGCAATTCTTCCTGAAGGTCAGGTGGGACCTGGACATATTCTGAAAATTTCATGGTATACATAGCCCTGCCATTGGTAAGAGAGCTTAGGACTGTAGAATATTTGTTCATTTCAGCCAACGGAACTTTTGCAGATATTTTTTCAAATCCTTTTTCGCTCGACATACCCTGAACCATTCCCCGGCGTCCCTGGAGATCACTCATGACATCACCCATGCGGTCAGAGGGTACCAGGATCTCAACATCGTAAATAGGTTCCATAATTTTGGGCTTTGCATTTTTAAAGGCTATCTTAAAAGCATTCCGGCCGGCTAACTTAAAGGATATTTCATTCGAATCAACCGTATGCATTTTTCCGTCATATACGGCAACCCTGATGTCTCTGGCATATGAACCGGTTAACGGTCCGTCTTCCATTTTTTCCATTATGCCTTTCAAAATTGCAGGCATAAACCTGGTATCAATCGATCCTCCAACAATGCAATTATAAAACACCAGTTTACCACCCCATTCCAAGTCATTTTCTTCCTTTTTACGGACAGAAACTTTTATCTCTTTACCATTTACTTTATAGAGCACAGGATCAGGCATTCCTTCGACATAGGGTTCAATAACCATGCGAACTTCTCCGAATTGACCGGCGCCGCCCGATTGTTTTTTATGACGGTAATCAGCCTGTGCAACTTTCGTTATGGTTTCCCTGTAAGGGATTTTTGGGGGAACGAACTGGATGTCCAATTTAAATACATTATCAAAATGCCACTTCAGGATATTAAGATGATGTTCGCCTTGTCCGTGCACGATAATTTGTTTCAACTCTTTTGAGTATTCCACGATGATGGTAGAATCTTCTTCATGGATTCGCTGCAGAATCTCACCCATCTTTTCCTCATCCCCTTCACTGGTTGTTTTAATGGCTGTCCTGTATTTTGGATCAGGGAACACAATTTCATTATAAGTCCAGTTTTGACCAGGTAAATTTAAGGTATGATTGGTCTTGGTACTCTTTAACTTAACGGTTGCTCCAATATCGCCGGCAACGAGTTTGCTTACCTTATTTCGTTTTTTCCCGGCTCCAACGAACAATTGAGACAATCTTTCCTTTGTTCTGGTATTATTGTTGACCAGATCCATTCCTTCCGTTATTTCACCTCTAATTACTTTGAAAAAATTGATTTCACCAACATGCTCTTCAATGGATGTTTTAAATACAAATAATGAAGCCGGGCCTTTCGGATCGCATTTGATTTCTTTTCCTTCAGAATTCTTAAACCCCGGCATATCCGTTGCCACCGGAAAGGTGTTGATAATGAATTCCATTAAACGGCTTACACCTATATTATTTTTTGCTGAAACACAAAACAGAGGAAATATTCCTCTTTGGATAAGTCCGGCAGTTATTCCCTTCCTCATCTCATCTTCGTCAAGAGTATCTTTTTCAAAGAACAGCTCCATTAATGCTTCGTCATTTTCAGCAGCCTTTTCTACCAGTTCATTATGGTATTCTTCCGCTTTAGCTTTCTGATTGTCGGGGATATCCGAGATCTCAGGTTTCCCGCCATCAGCAGGAAAGGTATAAAGTTTCATTTTCAGGACATCGACAATGGCATTAAATCCATTCCCTTCATTAACAGGATACTGTACTACAACCACGTTATTACCAAATCGTTCTTTTGTTGTTTCAAGAGCCTTCTCGAAATGTGATTTTTCATGATCGAGAGAATTGACAACGAAAACAAGGGGTTTATTAGTCGCGTCAGTATGGCGAAAATGGATTTCCGTTCCAACCTCCACACCATTTTGTGCATTTATCAGCATTATTCCGGTATCAGCAACTTTTAAGGATGAAACCATTCCGCCAATAAAATCATCAAGGCCGGGTGTATCCAGGATATTTATTTTTTTATCCTGATATTCAGTGTATAATACTGTGGAAAAAACCGAGCTTCCGGTTTCGTGCTCAATTTGATTGTAATCGGATACGGTGTTTTTTCTTTCCACTTGTCCCTTTCTTTCAATAATGCCTCCTTCGAAAAGCATAGCTTCTGCAAGGGTGGTTTTCCCGGATCCGGTATTTCCCAACAGTGCAATATTTCTGATCTGATCAGTTTGGTAGGTTTTCATGTTTTGTCAGTAAATTAAAGGTATTCAGACTGTTTCTTCCGGTGAATGAACCGGGTAATATTCAGCTTTTATTTTTGCGTTCCAAAAGTAATAATTTTTTATGAGATTCAATTTTGATATTGTTTTTAAAAAAAAAAGGAATACCTTTGCGAACCGATTTAGAAAACTGATTTTAACGTAAAACCCTGTTTTTATGCCAACAATACAGCAATTAGTTAGAAAAGGAAGAAAAAAAGTTGTTGACAAAAGTAAAGCTCCGGCATTGGATTCCTGTCCTCAAAAAAGAGGTGTATGTGTAAGGGTATATACCACTACACCCAAGAAGCCGAATTCAGCTATGAGAAAAGTTGCCAGAGTGAGGTTAACCAATGGCAAGGAGGTGAATACTTATATACCTGGAGAAGGACATAATCTGCAGGAACACTCAATAGTCCTCATCCGGGGTGGCAGGGTGAAAGACCTGCCCGGAGTCAGATATCATTTAATACGCGGAACACTTGATGCATCCGGCGTTGAGGAACGTACACAAAGACGTTCCAAGTATGGTACAAAGAAGCCGAAATAATAAAGAACATTTACGATAATGAGAAAAGGCAGACCGAAAAGGAGAATTTTATTACCTGACCCGAAGTTTAATGATCCTTTGGTAACCAGGTTTATTAATAATTTAATGAGCAGGGGGAAGAAAAGTATTTCTTATAAAATATTTTACGACGCCCTTGATATTGTTGAGCAAAAGATGAAAGATTCGGAAAGCACTCCTCTGGAAATCTGGAAAAAAGCACTGGAAAATATTACTCCACAGGTTGAAGTAAAAAGCAGAAGAGTGGGAGGTGCAACGTTTCAGGTTCCGATGGAGGTAAGATCTGACAGGAAGATATCCATTAGTATGAGAAATCTTATTCAATTTGCCGGCAAAAGGAGCGGAAAATCTATGAGTGACAAACTGGCAGCTGAGGTTATTGCTGCTTATAATAGTGAAGGTGCAGCCTTCAAGAAGAAGGAAGATACTCACAGAATGGCAGAAGCGAACAAAGCATTTGCTCATTTTAGGTTTTAATACAAAGGAATAAAAGCTGTTTTAACACCGGTCATGAACCAGAACCTAAAATATACTAGGAATATCGGCATTATGGCACATATTGATGCCGGTAAAACCACTACAACAGAAAGAATTCTGTTCTATTCCGGTATTACCCATCGTATGGGAGAGGTTCATGATGGCGCTGCTCAGATGGATTGGATGGTCCAGGAACAGGAAAGGGGTATTACCATAACCTCCGCTGCAACAACAACTTTTTGGAACTTCAATGGACAGGGTTATAAAATTAATATTATCGATACTCCCGGGCATGTTGATTTTACAGTTGAAGTTGAGCGTTCCTTACGGGTACTTGATGGGGCCGTTGCATTGTTTTGTGCAGTAGGCGGAGTAGAACCCCAATCGGAGACTGTATGGAGGCAGGCTGATAAATACAAAGTTCCCAGAATAGCTTTTGTAAATAAAATGGATCGGACAGGCTCCGATTTTTTTAATGTTGTAAATCAAATCCGGGATAAACTATTTGCAAACCCGGTTCCGGTTCAAATACCTATTGGTTCTGAAGAATCATTTCAGGGTGTTATAGATCTCATTGAAAACAAGGCTGTTATTTGGCAAGATGACGAAACACTTGGAATACGTTATGAATGGATTGATGTACCGGATGAATTTAAAAATGAGACTAAAGAATGGAGGGGAAAGTTAATTGAAGCAGTAGCTGAAGTGGACGAATCGCTTTTTGAAAGATATTTTGAAGATACTGACTCCATTACAAATGATGAAATAATCGAAGCCATTCGGAAGTCAACTCTTGACCGGACCATTGTTCCGGTTTTATGTGGCGCTGCCTTTAAAAATAAAGGTGTTCAGCGATTATTGGATGCCATTGTTGCTTTTCTACCCAACCCTCTTGATATCGGTCCGGTTCAAGGGGTTAATCCCAGAAATAATCAGCAAGTTCAAAGAAACCCCGATCCGAATGAACCCTTAACGGCTCTTGCTTTTAAAATAGCAACCGATCCCTTTGTCGGTAAATTGGCATTCCTGAGGATTTATTCGGGTTATATTCAATCGGGATCGAGTATTTTAAATACCAGAACAAATAAAAGAGAAAGGATATCCCGGCTATATGAAATGCACGCTAATAAACAAAATCCCAAAGACCGGATAGAAGCTGGTGATATCTGTGCCATTGTTGGATTTAAAGATATTCAGACCGGGGATACGCTTTGTGATATAAATAAACCAATTTACCTGGAATCGATAGTATTTCCCGATCCGGTTATTGGAATAGCCATTGAACCAAAAACACAGGAAGATATAGATAAACTTACTATTGCCCTGAGAAAATTGGCAGAGGAGGATCCAACTTTTCAGGTGAATGTAGATGAGGATACCGGACAAACGATTATCAATGGAATGGGAGAACTTCATCTGGAGATTCTTATTGACAGGCTGAAGAGGGAATTTAATATTGGCTGCAATCAGGGGCTTCCCATGGTTGCTTATAAGGAAGCTATTACAATTCTTATTGAACATAAAGAAGTATTTAAGAAACAAACAGGTGGTAAGGGTAAGTTTGCAGAAATAATCATTGAAATTTCTCCGGCTGATAAAGGGGTCAGTGGGCTTCAGTTTATTGATGAAGTGAAAAAAGGAAATATTCCCAGGGAATTTATACCCTCTGTTGAAAAAGGGTTTAAGCATGCCATGCAAAACGGGGTGTTGGCTGGTTATCCAATGGATAATCTAA
>CAZEWS010000280.1:0-1537 GCA_964515985.1 uncultured Rikenellaceae bacterium
ATGAGGTAAAAAATAATCACGGTCCACTTGGAGCTCTTTATCCTCAAAAATATGTAAGTGAGGGCGACTCTCCTGCTTTTTTATACTCAATTGCAAGTGGGTTAAGAAACTATGAAAACCCTGCTTTTGGCGGTTGGGGTGGTAGATTTACTAAACTGGAAGGATTTGCCAATGTTTATAAAGATGCTTTAGATGATGGTGATGACCGTAAATCGCTAAGAAGGTGGATTAAAGATGCAAACCGCGACTTTCAGGCACGAATGGATTACTGTGTCAGCTCAAAATATGAAGATGCTAATCACCCTCCGGTAGTATTGCTGAAAGGGGAAAATGAGATAGTCGTTAAAAGTGGTAAGAAAGTGAAATTAGATGCCGGTAAATCGAGTGATCCTGACGGTAATGGTATGAAATTTTCTTGGTGGCAATATACAGATGCTGGGAGTTACGATGGGTTGGTAAAAATAAATACTCATGAAACTTCGAAGGCAGGTTTTATTGCACCTAAAGTAAGTAAACCTGAGACCATACATATTATTCTTAATGTAAGGGATAATGGTAGTCCGGCACTTTGTTCATACCAAAGATTGATAGTCACAGTTGTACCTTAGAAATTTGTTAAAATAAATACTTTGTATTTAAACAAAAAACCCTTTAATGTGATATTGAAAAGCGTGTGTTTTCTTATATTTTTCACTTTTGGTCTCCAATCAATAGGTCAGCGTCTCAAACGTCTGAATTTAGGAATGTCACATCCTCAGCCTGAAGAAACGCTTCCAAAATCGAAAGTTACGATTCAACCTGCTATTCTTAAAGCAAAAAAGATAATTCCTGCAGTATTGGAGCAATCTTCTCCTGATACCTATAAGCTTGCTGCCGGATGGGAGTTGAGCGAAGTTTATAAGGTTATTGCTTCGGGAGAATCTATTTTCAATCCAAATCTGAATACAAGCGATTGGTACAATGCTATTGTTCCTGGAACTGTATTGACCACACTAGTTGAACAGGGAGTATATCCCGATCCCTATTTTGGGATTAACAACCTGGCTATACCTGACACGCTTTGCCGTATGGACTGGTGGTATCGCATTACTTTTTGCCAACCTTCAGACCAATTAAAAGAAAAGGCATGGTTGGTATTTAACGGGATCAACTATCGGGCCGAAATTTGGTTGAATAGTAAATTGCTAGGTACCATAAGTGGTGCTTTCCAACGGGGGAAATTCGATGTTACCGGAATTTTGCACCCAACAGAAGAGAATATTCTGGCGGTTCGTATACTGCCTCCTCCTAATCCAGGTATTCCTCATGAAGCATCACCATCTGCAGGTGGTGGTTACAATGGTGGCGAAATATGCTTAGACGGGCCTACGTTTATCTCTTCGATAGGATGGGACTGGATGCCTGGTATACGCGACCGGAATATTGGGATTTGGCAAGATGTCTTTCTTTGTTACTCAGGGCCGGTTACCATAATTGATCCGCAGGTGATAACAGATTTGCCTTTGCCAGATACAACTAAGGCTAATATAACTGTTCG
>CAZEWS010000280.1:1547-3351 GCA_964515985.1 uncultured Rikenellaceae bacterium
AATCGAAGATGTTACATTTGAACAACCAGTGGAACTAGAGCCGGGAGAAAGCAAAATGGTTACCTTCTCTACGGGACAATTTTCACAACTTTCAATAAAAAATCCCAGGTTGTGGTGGCCAAACGGATATGGTGAGCAGAATTTATACACCCTTGAATTATCTGTTTTATCTAATGCACAGGAATTTGATCATAAATCTGTTCGGTTTGGGGTTCGTGAATTATCGTATGAGCTTAACATAGATGCTCCATCCAAACAAGGATGGAGAGTGGAATACAACCCAATCAAGGCACACAAAGAAGGTAAACCCATATTTGATAATACAAACCGTAGGGAAGCTTATCCTTATCCGCCATCAAAAGTTATATTGCATGAAAGGGTATGGGTTCCAAAACTTCAGGATGGTATTAACCCGGGTATTTTTAGCGAATTGGCCGATACCCTGATGACTCCGTTTATGGTTTTCAAGGTAAATGGCAAACGCATTTATTGCAAAGGCGGAAACTGGGGCATGGACGATGCCATGAAACGTGTCTCGCGAGAGCGCTTAGAACCTTATTTTCGTTTGCACAAAGATGCAAACATTACCATGATCCGTAACTGGACTGGTGAGAGTACAGAAGAAGTATTCTACGAGCTAGCCGATGAATATGGTATATTGGTATGGAACGATTTCTGGTTGACCAAAGATTATAGAACTATAGATGTTTTTGATAGCCGATTGTTATTGGCTAATGTTCGCGATGTAGTTAAACGCTATAGGAACCACCCTTCCATTGCAATTTGGTGTGCTCATAACGAAGGTTTTCCTTTACCTGTAGTTAGTGATGGTTGCGCACAAATAGTTTATGATGAGGACGAAACAAGGCATTATATTCCAAGTTCCAGCTATCTGAATCTTAGCCCGAGTGGACCATGGAGATATTATCACAATCCCGCCGATTACATCAATAATGTCTTTGGATTTAATACAGAAATTGGCATACCTTCTGTACCGAGGGCTGAATCGATGCGCCAAATGATGGCAAAGGAAGATGTTTGGCCCATCAGCGATGTTTGGTATTACCACGACCAATACAGTCCAAAAGATATTACGACATCTCTCGAAACCATTTATGGAAAATCCGAAACTCTGGAAGGTTTCTGTAAAAAGGCTCAGATGGTAAATTACGAAAGCCATCGTGCTATGTTTGAAGCCTGGAACAGCAAACTCTGGAACAATGTTAGCGGTGTGATGCTATGGATGACGCATCCTGCCTGGCCGAGTATCAAATGGCAAATCTATTCGTGGGATTATGAGACCATTGGATCTTATTTCGGGACCAAAAAAGCATTAGAACCCATTCATATTCAAATGAATTTGTATGATCACAAAGTAGTCGCTATTAATACAAGCCTGAAATTTCTTCCAAAAGCACGAATTTTAATTCGGATCTTTGATCTGAAAGCAAAATTGTTGTTTGAAAAGAAATTAACCCTTAATGTAAAAGAGAATCAACTTACCACCTGCTATAATATGGAATGGCCAGAAGACTTACCGGCACAATATTTGGTTGCGCTAGAGTTACAGGACAAGGAAGGATTACTTATATCCGAGAATCGATATTGGCTTGCTAACCCTAAAATAAAAAGGAATTTTTTACAATTTAATGCTCTCCGGAATGTTGTTCTGACAGGAAAAACTATCACAAAAAATATGAATGGTAATTTGGAAACAATAGTGGAAATTAAGAATCCTACAAAAGGGATAGCATTGTCCATTAAATTAAACTTGCGCAATGTAGCAACGAATGAACGGATATTG
>CAZEWS010000280.1:3420-5280 GCA_964515985.1 uncultured Rikenellaceae bacterium
CCGAAAATATTAATCGTAAATCACTTAGAAGGTAGATTGACGATGCGAACCGGGACTTCCTGACACGAATGGATTGGTGTGTTAGTTCAAAACATGAAGAAGCAAATCATCTGCCGGTTGCATCCCTTAAAGATACCCTCTTTAGTTTCTTATCAAAGATTGATCGTTAATGTAAAACCGTAAGAAGTATAATACCATGTATAAAAACCCAATTGTATATATACTGTTCATCTTATTACCCTTCACCTCTATTAATGCCCAATCCGGGGAAGCAAAACGGCCCAATATCCTGTTTTGTATATCGGACGATCAGAGTTGGGTACATACCTCTTTTGCCAGAGAAAAGGCAGTAATGACTCCTGCATTTGACCGGGTGGCAAGTGAAGGAATTTATTTCAGGAATGCTTTCTGTGCTGCTCCCTCATGTTCACCTTCGCGGGGAGCTATTATCACAGGTCAGGAAATATGGAGGTTGGGCGAAGCCGTTCAACTGTTCAGTGCAGTACCGAAAAAGCTGGAAAAAGTGAGCTTCCCCTTGCTACTCAATAAAAGTGGTTATTTTATTGGTTATACCCAGAAAGGATGGGCTCCCAACGATTTTGAGGTTCATGGATGGGATCAATATCCGCTTGGCAAAGCATACAACAAACAAAAACTTCAGCCTCCTACAAAAGGAATCCTTACCAATAATTATGTTGCTAATTTTGCAGATTTTCTCAATGAATGCCCCGAAAACAAACCATTTTTCTTCTGGTTTGGCAGTTCTGAGCCGCATCGTGCCTTTGAAGCAAAATCCGGTGCCAAACATGGTGTTGATCCGGACAAAATTGAAGTACCGGGTTTTTTGCCTGATGTCCCCGAAGTCAGGAACGATATTGCAGACTATTTATATGAAATAAAATGGATTGACCAACATCTGGAGAAAATGATAGAAATACTTGAAGAAAGGAATCTGCTCGATAATACCATTATTATTGTTACAAGCGATAACGGTATGGCTTTCCCGGGTGCTAAAAATAACCTTTATGAATATGGAATCCATATGCCTCTGGCAATTCGCTGGACGGAAGGGATAAAAAATGGGGGGAGAATCATTGACGACTTAGTTAGTCTCACCGATATTGCACCGACTCTGCTAAAATGTGCCGGGATTGAGGTACCTGATGAAATGACCGGTAATAGCCTGTTAAAGATTTTCAATTCTTCATCTTCAGGACAGATTGATAAAAGCCGTAAATATGTATTTGCGGGCAAAGAGCGACATACTGTTTGTCGCGAGAACGATCTGCCTTATCCGCAAAGGTCTGTACGCTGTCAACAATTCCTTTATATCCGAAACCTTGAACCAGCCCGTTGGCCTGCCGGAGCACCTGATATTAAATCGGCACATGGATGGATTTATGGCGACATAGATATGTCTCCAAGCCAAACATATCTGCTTGACCATCATGATGAACAAGGCGTTAAAGAACTATTTGAGCTTGCCATGGCAAAACGCCCTTATGAAGAACTTTACGACATAATTAATGATCCATTCTGTCTTAGAAACCTCATTACAAACAAGGATTATGCAAAGGATAAAAAACGTTTGGCAAAAGCTCTTGATAAATACCTCATCAAAACTGCCGATCCACGGGCTTTGACCGGCAAATCAATCTGGGATGATTTCCCTTACTATCATCAAAATCCCAAAGGTATAATACCTTATCATAATTTGATGAATAAATGAAATAGTATCAGAATTAAAATTTTAACCTATGAAACGAAATAAACTATTACTAATTCTTTTTTTACTAATTGCTTTTACAGGAAATACCTTTGCCCAATTCGGACCAATCGGATATGATTTTAAAGATCCGT
>CAZEWS010000281.1:0-5278 GCA_964515985.1 uncultured Rikenellaceae bacterium
AAAAACGAACAATCGGAATTAACAGGAACAATTTGGTAAATTAATGCGTTACCACTCTTTCTGCGCATATCCACAAAACCCAAATCCGTTTTAAAATCCGACATATCTTCATCATCAAGTTTCCGGATAAAAAAATCATTCAGCTTTTTTTCATTCATACTATTGATATAGTCAAGTTTTTTTGCTAAGGTTTTTGCTGAATCATTCATTATTATATTCCCTGTAACTAATCTATTTGTTTTTCCCTCTCTCCCTATCAACAAGATACCAATTTTCTGACCTGCCAGACATTTTAGGTCTGCACCATGCAAGGAAATATTCTCAAGCATTTCAACCACAACCCTGAATATTCTTTTTTTAACCAACGGGGGCTGGTCTTCATGAAACCGTACATTTTCTATCACATCCAACATGTCAAATGCCTTATGTTCAGAAAACTGACCACGATAAAGAAGATTGATATGGTTCAAATCCATCAGATCCATTACTTTTTCTGTGACTTCAACACCATTAAAAAAATGCATTTGTTCTGAATTGGCATCCTCAAGCTCATTAATTAAGGTATCCATAAAGAAAAAAGAAAAATTGTCATCCAGTTTTGAAAATTTAAACCTCAGTTGATTGCCTGATTTTCTCGCAATTTCTATCAATCCAAGCCCGGCACCACCTTTTTCAGAAATAACGGTATTTTTCAATACTGTTTTGTAATATTCCTTTAATTCTACTTTACTTAGTTGATTAACCTTCTCAAGTTTTTCTTTCAGTAAATCAATATGCTTGTTATCAATTGAATTACCCATTGATATATTATACATTCCTGTTTTACTTTGAAAAAGGAATATTCCATCGCTTCGTGGTGGGGCTTTATCGGGCATTTCCTGATGCCTTGTAACGTTTTGTATGCATTCAATCATCACATAAAATACCCTTTTCTTGATTTTCCGACTACCTTCGGTTATCTTCAGAAGACCTTGTATGAAGTTTATTAAGCTATTGGTAATTTCCTGTGTAAAAATCCCCAGGTATGCATAATTTAAATGATCCTTTAACATTCTCTGGTAAAGGGAATATACAAAAGCATGATCAGTTGAAGGTGGGTTTTTCATAAGGGCAATTCAGTATTTGCTATAACAAAATTATAATTTATTTTGATTTTATTCTGAAATAATAAATAAATTGTAACTGATCAGTTTATTATTCACGTAACTATAAATTACCAATTCTTTTTCTAAAGACTTGGAAAAATGGAATACTGGAACCATTCTTTGAGTTAGCCCTGTGAAATGCTGCTTCGCAGCAGTAGCTCCGCCACTACTATTTCATGGGCGGACGAACAGAATGTCTCATGAGCGTGATTGTGATTGTGGCCATGCCACTCCCCGAAAAAACGGGACAGGCGTGAGGTTTTGCTGCGCAAAACGTTAGTTACTCGCTCGCACTATCCTTCGCTCAAACCTGCTCGTGAGGTTTTGCTGCGCAAAACGTTCAAAATCCCTAAATTCTCCCAGTCACTCAGTCCCTCCGTCTCCTTCACAGGCTCTGCCAGGTTCTCCTGCCACAGGCATCCCTTCGGGAAAACCCTGGCAGGTCTTTTCCAGCCGAATACAATTCGACTCTACATTTCCCCTTCGCCTACTTACTTTTTACTACATACTACTTACTCTATTCCCCGGATTAAACAGGTATATTAATTTTTTCTGAATAATAATGCTAATCCGGTACATTACCGGGACAATGACTAAAGTTAGAAAGGTTGAAAAGGTCAATCCGAAAATTATGGTCCATGAAATCGGGCCCCAGAATGCTACCATATCGCCGCCAAAATAGAGCTGAGGATTAAAATCATTAAGCAGTGTATTAAAATTTATGTTCATTCCCGTTGCCAGGGGTAAAAGACCTAATATTGTTGTGATTGCCGTTAACAATACGGGTCTTAGTCTGGTTTTTCCTCCCTGCACCACACATTCTGTAGCAATATTCAGGGGGAGAAAAGCATTTTCCTCCATGCCAAGCTCTTTTCTTTTCCGGGCCTTTAGTAATTCAATATAATCGATTAAAACAATTGCATTATTTACCACAATGCCTGCCAGAGCGATTATGCCAATACTTGTCATTACAATAATAAAATCCATTCTGAACGTTGAAATTCCCCCAAAAACCCCAATTGTACTGAAAATAACACTTGCAATAATAATGAGTGGTTTGATCAAAGAATTAAACTGGGTTACCAGTATTACAAGAATCAATGCTAATGCAATTAACATGGCCTTTGATAAAAACGCCATTGACTCCTGCTGTTCTTCCTGTTCGCCCGTAAAGCTAAGTTCGTATCCTTCCGGTAGATCAAAATCTTTTAACAAATTTTTGAGCCTGGTATTTATTTGTGTCCCGTTATACCCTTCTAAAATGTTTGAATAAAGGGTAATTACCCTGTTCATGTCCTTGCGGTTAACGGCTCCGTAAGTTGTGCTGTATGTAATATCAGCCACGGCTGAAATCGGAATCTGAATCAACTTCCCCTCTTCACAGAAAGAAATTCTCAGGTTCAATAAAGAGGCCATATTATACCGGTTTTCATCTTTTAACCGCAACTGTATCGGATATTCCTCTTCTCCCACTTTAAAGTCTGATATTTCTTTACCAAAAAGAGCTGTTCGGATTGTACTGGCTATTTCCATTGTTGAAATACCAAACCGCCTGGCTTTATCACGATCGATATTGACAATTATTTCAGGCTTGCCTACATCAAGGTCAATCCAATGACCAACAATCCTGTGATCAGTGGTAGCCTTATGCGGAGGAATAGCCGTGATATCTGGTTTGCAGCCACTGTAACGATCAGGAATGCTGAAAGAAAGAATAATATTTGCCGGATCTCAGGCATGAAACACTGGTTGTAATGTTTGATAAATTACGGAATTAGTTTTGAAGAACAAAAAAAATCAATAAAACTTGTAAAACTCATTTAGTTTTTTCATTTTTGCAAACCGATTAAAGCATAAGCATTAATGGAAATCCGTGAACGGATCATCAACGAGGCATTCGAACTTTTTATGAAGTTTGGCATACGAAGTGTCACTATGGACCAGATTGCAGGTCATTTGGGCATTTCTAAAAGAACTCTTTACGAAAATTTCAGAGATAAGAATGAATTACTGGCAAGGGGCATAGAACATTTCAGGGGGATTAAGCAGACCGAAGCTATGGAAATAATAAAAAAATCTGATAATGTGATCGAAAGTCTCTATTATATCGGCAAGCATGGTGAAGAGATGAGGAAGCGTGTCAACCCCCTGTTCTTTGAAGATATAAGGAAATACCACCCTGAAATTCATTCAAGGATATCTGACAGAAGCCGTAACAAGCAATATTCCATTATGCTTACCATGATCAGGAAAGGGATCAACGACGGAGTATTTAAAAAGGGATTAAATCCTGAGATAGTGAATGAGTTCTGGCATGAGGTCATGAATATTTTTATGAATGAGGAAATATTCCCAAGAAATCTATACGGTCAGGAAGACCTTTTAAAAAATATGATCATGCCCTACCTATTAGGTATTTCGACAGAGAAAGGCCAGGCATTGATAAATAAGTATTTCGAAAAAGAAATAAATTTTTAATACGAACGCGTTGTACGATTAAACCAAAGATATTGATATTTAAATATTTGTAGAGCCGCGGCGCGGCTCTACAAAAAAATCTATAATTCAATTACTTAGTCGTTTCAATCGCACAACAGGTTAATACAATAATATATCATGAAAAGAATTTCAATTTTGATAATCCTTCTGTTAATAATCACCGGACACTACCGGACTCATGCCCAGCAGGATCTGTCTTTATCACTTGACGCTTCCCAATCGTATGCGATCGAATATAACAAAGTACTTAAAAATGCCGGGTTGGCGATCGATGCGGCGAATAAAAGGGTAATGGAAACCCTGGCTGCCGGGTTGCCCCAGGTGGATGCATCTATGAATTACAACAACTTCCTAGGCGCTGAAATAGAAATCAAGTTCGGCGAAGGAATGGATCCAGCCAGGATCCCTTTTAAACCTACCAGCTACTTTTCAACAACCGTTGGTCAGCTTATATTCAGCGGAAGTTACTGGATCGGTTTGCAAACATCAAGGATCTACCATGATCTTACTAAATCCAGCTACGAGAAAAGTGAACTGGAAATAAGGGAACAGGTTGCTTTATCTTATTATTCCGTTCTTGTGTCTGAAAGTTCGGTGGATATCATCCTGAAGAATCTGGATAACATTAAAGATGTTCACAACAAGACCAATATGATGTTTGCTGTCGGCATGGCAGAAATCACCGATGTAGATCAACTGGCAGTACAGGTTTCCTTACTGGAGAATGCCTCAAAATCTGTACAGAGGCAGACGGAAATGGCCTATAATCTCCTCCGCATCCAGCTTGGAGTGACAGCTGAAACCAATATCACACTGACGGAAACACTGGACGAAATTCTAACGAAGGTTGATCTTATTACAACCCTGTCTACCCCTCTGGAATTAAATAAAAATATTGATTACCAGATAATGAATACACAACAGTTGCTTTCAAAAAAACAAATCGACCTGGAAAGAATGAATTGCCTGCCCACCATTACCGGATATTACAGTAATACTCAAAAGGTCCTCAAACCGGATTTCGATATGACTCCCCCGAATCTTATCGGCCTGCAGATGAGTATCCCGATTTTTACCAGCGGAATGAGAAAAGCCAGGGTCGACCAGGCTAGAATAAACTATGAAACCACTATGAATAATAAAGCTTTACTGACCGATCAGCTGTTAATACAGGAAAAACAACTGAGGTTTAATCTCACAACTGCCCTGGAGCAGTATGAATCGCAGAAAGAAAATGTGGAGGTTTCAAGAAGGGTATATAACAATTTAAACCTGAAATACCAGCAGGGACTTGTTTCCAGCCTTGATCTCACAACGGTGAATAACAATTACCTGCAGGCTGAAACCAACTACATTACGGCAATGATGGAATTGCTTCAGGCCGATCTGGCATTAAATAAACTATTAAATACCCTCTGAAATGAATATTAAAAACCTTATAGAACCAATCAAAATGAAAAAGATTCTTCCACTTTTCCTTACATTATTAGTTGTTGCGGCAGGTTGTTCGTCTCAGAACAAAGACCAGGCGGTATCTGATCTTTCGAATCCGGAGACAGCAGCGGCTTCGGAACAACAAACCATTGAGAATGTAAAAACGATCCGTCTTGAAAAACAAAAAATAGCCAGGATCA
>CAZEWS010000282.1:0-5234 GCA_964515985.1 uncultured Rikenellaceae bacterium
ACCTTGGTGCACCGGGGGATAAGAAAGATGGTAACGGAACAATATGGTTTGGATATCCCCGCCCTGATATGACAACAGGAGTTAAATTTGACCTGAATGAAGAAATTCTGGAAGGAATGGGTTATTATTCCTATGACTCCAAAGGAGTAAGAATAGAGGGAACAGACTATCCGTGGCTTTTTACCAATGGGTGTGTTGGATTGTCGAAATGCGAAATTCCTTTAATCGATAATCTGTTCGGGGAGAAAGCCGGAATCTATACTATACGGCTTGGCTTTGTTGCTCCATCAACCAGGCGGACATTTGATGTTAAAATACAGGAAAATGTTGTTATGGAAAACCTGGATATTCTAAAAGAAGCAGGCGGGATTAATAAGTCTGTTATTAAGGAATTTGAAGGGGTAGAAGTTGAGGATATTCTGAAAATCGAACTTGTACCCGGTATTCCAAATCCCGAAATAAGCCATTCTCCGGTTATTAACTTTATTGAAGTAATACGGGAAGATATTACTGAAAAGCCAGAAATCTCCGAAGATGTAATAATACTTAAACCTGACGAAACCAAAAAGCTTCTGGCACAAGCCGATGAAGAGCGGAATAATAAGGATTTTGATATGGCATTGGAAAAATATCACACGGTTCTGAAAGGGGCTCCTTTGAAAAATGATAAAATGAAGGCTCTTAAGGGTATGGAAAAAATTGCAAGTACCCGATCATTACTTGCAATAAGAAAATATTGCCAGAAACTTAATTCTATCATGTGGGATTATAAAGAACCTGATCAGGAACTGGTCGATGCTGCAGTAAGAGTTTATATTGCTATAGCCAGGAAATTACCGGAGGAAAATAAAGATAGGGCAATCAAAATGCTAAATCATTCTTTTTCACTAACCAAAAATTTTACTCTTCGTTATTTGGCAATTTCCGGTTTGAAAGATCTTGGTACTACACCAGGAAAGGAATTTGAAGAAAATAATTTTGTTGACCATGCAGGATGTGGAAAAAAGGTCAAGCTTACCTATCCGTATAGTACTTCATATACTCTTTCATGGGACTGGCATACATACCCGGCTGGCGGAGACATGGCTTTGACTGATGGGATCAAAGGAACAAAAGATCGTGATGATGGTAACTGGCAAGGATTCCTGGGAGATGATCTTGAAGCGATCATTGACTTAAATGAAGCAATAACTGTTAAAAAAATTTCTGTAAACTTTTTACAGAATATTCGTGCCAGAATCTTTCTCCCAACTTCTGTCGAATTTGCAATTTCAAAAGATGGAAAAAAATTCAAGGTATTGGCTACACATGAAAATGATATTTCACAAAAACAAGGGGGTGCAATAATTAAAGAATTTATCGTTGCTTTAGATAATGTCCAGGCCCGCTATATACAGGTTAAGGCAAAAAGTATAGGGGTTTGTCCGCTATGGCATGCCGGGGCAGGCAGAAAGGTCTGGCTGTTTTGTGATGAAATTCAAGTTTATTAATGAACAAATTTGATTATTATCTTAATTTACAATACATTAAAACGATGAAAAAAATATTCCGGAAAGGAGGGTTCTTGGTAATTATCGTTTTATCGCTTCATGTCAGTGCGCAGCATTCAAAACAAAAAATGAATCCTGAACTGCCAATAATACCTGTTGGATTAGATGCGTACCGTATGTGGGATCAGTGGCCGTCTCAAAGAATAGGAGTACGTGCCTATATGAGAAGCACTTACGATCGTGAGGGAGGGAATCAGTCTGCAGATGCCAGCCATTATCTCTTTGCCAATGAGGAAAATTATAATGTTTCTCTTGATGTAAAGGGTAAGGGGGTTTTTTATTTTTTCCGGGCCAACCATTGGCATGGAAGTCCCTGGCATTTTATAGTGGATGGCAACGATAATATCGTTCAGGAAACCGGGACGGGCGATCCGGTAAACGCAAAAAGGATTTTTGAGAAAACTGAATTCATCCCTTCTGACCCTTTCCCTCAACCGATTAACTTTACTTGGGCAACTACTAAAGGTGCCGATCTGATATGGACTCCGATGCCTTTTAAAGAATCGATGCGGATAGCTTATTCCCGCACCCGCTATGGTACCGGTTATTACATTTATCAACTGTTTGCTGATGAAAAAAATCTTTCTCAGCCAATCCGGTCATGGGATATTAGTCAGGTACCTGATCAGGATGTGATCAATCTGATCAGTCGTGCAGGAACTGATATTGCTCCTAAGGATATTAAAAAGCAAAGCGGGAAAAAACAGCTGAATAAAGAAAGATTATTACTATTTCACATCAAAGCTTCTTCTTCAGTGGTTAGAGCATTCAAGTTGTTGATACCGATGGGAAAAGCTCTTGATTTAGAGCGTTTGTGTTTACAGATCACCTGGGATGATGCTGAGTATCCCTCTATTGATGCCCCACTTTGCCTGTTTTTTGGAGCAGGAACATTTTATAACCGGGATGAGAAGGAATATCTGGTAAAAGGCTACCCAATCAATATTCGGTATGATTATACAAACAAAAAGGTAGAACTGGCTTGTTATTTTCCTATGCCCTTCTTCAAGTCAGCAAAGTTTGAGTTAACAGGAATAAAGCCTGATGATACAGAGATTGACTATGAGATTCGTTATGAACCATTACGTTGCAAGGAAAATTTTAGTAGTTATTTCCATGCAACCTATAAGGATATTCCAAAGCCTGAACTTGGCAAAGATATGGTATACCTGGATACCAAAGGTATAGAGGGGCAGAACGAGTGGTCGGGTAGTTTTGTGGGAACCTCGTTTATTTTTTCCCATAATGGTTTCTTGGGGACTTTGGAAGGAGACCCAAGATTCTTTTTTGACGATAGTCAGACACCTCAGGCTTATGGGTCAGGAACAGAAGAATGGGGCGGCGGCGGTGATTATTGGGGGGGGGCAAAACATGACCCTGCCATTTGCAGGCCATCCGTGTGGTAGCCCGGGAAAAGATAAGGCAAAGCATGAAAAAGATTTGATAGAATCCGGATACCGCTTCCTTTTAGCAGATTTGATGCCATTTGGACGACGTGCAGTGATTCACTTTGAGCATGGAGGTGAAAACTTAACGACAGAACATTATGAAGCAGTTACATACTGGTATGGTTTGCCTGCCCCGTCGTTGATTAAAACGGATGAGATAGATGTTGGTGATTCTCTAAGTGAAAAAGAGCACGAATATTATTCTCCGGATGCTTCGGTAGTTGAATCCATCTCCTCTCGTTACGAGTGGGGAATAGATTTCTTTCCCCATAACAGGTGGGGATTAAACAATATACCCGGGTATAAAGATATGATAGGAAAAGAGGTATATACTGAACATGAGGAAGATGGACGTTATACAAGAGGAGTATCTGAATTCATGGTAAAACTGGACCCGGATAATGTGGGAGCCATGCTTCGTCGTACCTTGGATTATAGCTTTCCGAACCAAACAGCCGAGGTCTATATAGCAGATGTTGGCTCAGACCAGAATAGTCAGTGGGAAAAGGTGGGTATCTGGTATTTGGCTGGTTCCAATACGTGTTTGTATTCGGATCCGGGAGGAGAGTTGGAAAAACGTTTATTGAGGACAAAGACCTCCAACCGTCGCTTCAGGGACGATGAATTCTTAATACCTGCAAGATTAACGAAAGGGAAAGAGGCAATAAAAGTCAGAATCAAATTTATTCCAAACGATCAGGAATTATTCCCAGGGTTCCCATTTCCTAAAAAAAGCGCTTGGAGTGAGCTGAGATATAAGGTTTATAGCTATGTCGTTCCAAGGTTTTCCGTAAAGAAATGATTTATATGTTTAATAAGGCTAATTTATCAGTTAACCCATAAGTCCGGCTGTCCGACAAATTTTATTTCTGTATTTTTATTCATGTTGTAAGATGTTTGGTCAAAGCAAAATTACAACATGAAGGGGAAACCTTACGGGAGTACTCTTCTTTTTATTATTTTAGTCGGAAAGTAGTGATTTTTTTAATAAAACTGTTCAAAATGAAAAAGCTAAATGTATTAAGTTTAATTTTTATTACAATTTCGTTTTTTTCCTGTCAGGAAAAATCGCAGATTTATGTTCCAACCATTGATGGTGAATGGTGGCAGGTAGCTGGTGATCCTGATTTAGGGGAATACACATCACCCAAACAGCAGCCAGTCGATTTCGGAGTGTGGCAGGCGGCCGATGGAACCTGGCAACTTTGGTCATGCATCCGGAATACCGAATGTGGTGGGGAAACCCGCTTGTTTTATCGATGGGAAGGTGAAAGTCTAACCGATACTGATTGGAAACAAATGGGCATTGCAATGAAAGCGGATACTTTACTGGGTGAGACTTTTGGAGGATTACAAGCACCTTATGTGATTGAAAAAGATGGTATGTACTATATGTTTTATGGCGATTGGGTCAATATTTGTTTGGCAATAAGCGAAGATGGAAAGAATTTTACACGTGTTATGAATGATGAGGGGACTCCTGCACTGTTTAAAGGCCCGTATAATAATACCCGTGACCCTATGGTGCTTGAATATAATGGTTTGTTTTATTGCTACTACATGGGACACGTCAAAGAGACAAAACCAAATTCTGCCATCTTCTGCCGGACATCTGCAGATTTAAAAAACTGGAGTCAACCTATAATGGTCTCAGGAGGTGGTGTCGCTGCAACAAAAACAAGTTGGTTTGGGGGAGATGCCGAATGTCCATATGTCGTAAATAAAGATGGGCTTTTTTATCTCTTCAGGAACCAGCTATATGGAGAAGATAACCACAATACGCAATATTGCTCCCCGAATCTTTTGGATTTTGGTGTCGATGATGATCAATACCTAATTGGAACATTGGATGTTGCAGCGCCTGAGATCATTTTCCATAAAGGTGAATACTATATGGCTGCCCTTTTACCAAGTCTAAAAGGCATACGCATTGCGAAGTTGAAATGGGTAGCTTTATCGATTGGTTTATCTCGGTGCCTGCAAAGATAACCAGGAGTGGGCATCAAATAGAAATTAAAATGTATGAACACCATTTTTATAAAGAAGCTTGGGAAGAGCTTGACAGGCTTATCGAAGCTGCATAAAAACAAAGAAAGGAGGAAAACATGAGAACCAACACGAGAGTGTATGGGAGAAGTACGTTCACATAGTTCAAAAATCAGGTAATAGCGGGAAATATTCCCCCAGATGCAAAGGCAAACAGAATTTTGTTAGGAGCGAATTCAATAGTGAACTT
>CAZEWS010000283.1:0-5221 GCA_964515985.1 uncultured Rikenellaceae bacterium
GGTTTAGCTGAGGAAAGCCAACTTAGGGTAGGTTATGTACATGAAAATCTGTGTTCAGCAGAAAACCATTTATCAAAAAGGTCAGCGGGATTCCGGTATATACCGCCAGTTGATATATGGCCACTAGCACAGGCTCATCTGAACTACGCATAATATATGCTCCTACAAACAGATCTATGACAGGCAACACCAGAGCATAAATAATATTAGTGATCAGCAGGACTCTCATATCCCGCGGCATACTTAGAAAAAAGTCGTATTCCTTTCTGAGGTTATGTAACAAAAATATTTTCATTGTCTACTCTTTAAGTGAGGATAGAATTTCGGAAACAGAAAACTCTGCCATGCAAATCACTTCATCACTTGCCCCATAATAGATGGTGAGGGTGTCTCCAATCAGGAGTTGTCCATTGGTAAAAACCACATTGCCGAAAAATCCGGTTTTCTCATAATCCGCCATCGGTTCCATGATGGGTTGTTCGCTGCGGGCAATTACCCTTGAAGGATCGTTAATGTCCAGCAACAACCCTCCCAGACTATACCTGTGATCGTAAGTTGCACCATGGTAAATTTCCAACCAGCCTTTGGAGGTCCTTACAGGTGCTGCACCTGCTCCAACCCTTGCACTGTCCCATGAGTTCTCCCGGGTTGTAGCAATACATTTATGGTTTCCCCAGTGCAGCAGATCAGGCGACTCTGCAAGCCAAATATAGTTACCTCCAAGTTCGGGACTGCTGGGACGATGCAGAGCGTAATACCTGTTATTCATCTTCTCGCCGAAAATGGCACAATCCTTATTGTGTGGAGGGAAAATCATTTCCCGTCTTTCAAATTTCTTCCAGTCTTTAGTAAACATATATCCCACAGCTACGCCTTCAGGCGAAACTTTGGTATAGGTTAAATGATATCCGCCCTCCATGGTGACTACCCTGCAATCTTCGATACCGAACGTTTCCTGGGAGCCCTCCCCAAATATGGGTGCATAGCCTTCCGGCTCATAAAAATGAATTCCGTCATTACTGCACACCAGTCTGAGGTGAGAAAGTGTGGTCAGGTAGTGCCGGCCTTTAAAACTGATTACCCTGGGATCGGTAGCATCCAGGTCAGGATCATCCTTGCTGAAATGCATAATCTCAATATCCCCATCTTTCAACACAGGAAAACTAACCATACCCGCCTCCTGCTCCGGACGCTCAGCAACTCTCAACAGAAGCCATATCTTATTCTCAAACCTGAAAACTCCGGGGTTTAACAGACATTCAACTTTCATCCCTTCTATACTGGGTTTAATATCTGCAGGTTTTAAAATCGGATTGTGTGTGCTCCGCCGTGCAAAATCCATAATAATCATTTTAAACAGTCTAAGGCAAATCAAAGGAATTACCTCCTTTTATGTTTCCATTCCGTTCCCATTATTGTATACCCCATTACCAAAATCAGGATCTCCTATAAAGGATACTCGTTATTCGTATAACATGTCACGTGTTAAAACACAGCAAGTTACAAGCACTCCAAATCAATAAATAAGTTTTTAATCCTGTAAGCCGGAAGTACCTTCCTCTGAGCACCGTGTTTTTTCACATAATATGTCGTAAATTGCATCAATAAATACTGATTCATGGCTCTTTATGAACAGAATCTTTAATGAATAATTTCAGTTCACGAATACCCGATAAATTAAAGACGGATTCCGGGTGACCTGAAATTTCAGAGACTTTTTTTTGCAGGATGAAATATTGTTCTCCGCCGGGAAGTGACTAAAAGTTTAGATTATTCAAACCATATAAAATGCTTTAATGAGAAAGTTGATCCAAATCGCTCTGTTGATAAGTTCATCTTCACTGTTTGCTCAACAAATTGTGATTCCGCGAATTGAAATGATGCCCGATTTTCCTCAGCCTTATGAAATGCGTAACTGGAAGCGTGTTGCTCAGGCATACGACTCTCTGGTTTACAACGAATTTCTTTCGGGTCAATACCTTCCCCTGATTGAAATCACTGAACAGACCATTAATTATCCTGACCATCCTTCCTTTGGCCTGCACTCGTATGTGGGAACCGGTACTCCTTCAGCAGGAGAGGCTATAAATGTACTTCCTTCGGTAATTGGCGCCACTTTGTGTGGTATTGATAAAAGCAACCAGTTCGGAAAGAATTGGGTACTCTTTTGTGAAGAGTATTTCAATAAGGCATCAGGAGAAGAGGTTTACCTGAATAATCCCAACGGTCAGAGCGGTCATGATTGGTGGTATGAGACCATGCCCAATATATTTTTTTACCAGTTGAATGAATTGTATCCGTATACGGGCGACTTCGAAGCACAATTCTCTATCGTGACCAAGCGTTGGTTCGAAGCTGTCAAAGCCATGGGGGGCGGCAGTACCCCCTGGGAAGTCCCTGAAATGACTCACCGGGCTTGGAATTTAAAACTAATGGAACCATTGGCCGAAGGCGTTCCTGAGCCGGAAGCAGCCGGAGCCCTGGCATGGATCCTTTACAGTGCATATCAGCAAACCGGTAAAATAGCATGGAGAGAGGCAGCTGAATGGTGCATGGAGTATCTTAACGGACTTGCAACCAATCCTTCTTACGAATTGCAACTTTCGTACGGAACCTATACAGCTGCCCGGATGAATGCAGAGTTGGGAACCACATACGATGTAGAAAAAATGGTCAACTGGTGTTTCGATATTGGTCCGCTTCGGAACTGGGGTGCCATTGAGGGGACATGGGGAGGTTTGGATTGTGACGGGCTTATTGGGGAACAGTCGGACGGGGGAACCGGGTATGCTTTTACTATGAATGGCTTTCAACAGGCTGCCGCTTTACTGCCTCTGGTCAGGTACGATGATCGTTATGCACATGCCCTTGGAAAGTGGACGTTGAATCTTGCCAATGCTTCTCGGCTATTTTATGCAAATTATTTGCCTGATGAAAATCAGGATGCCCGTGGCTGGACTTCTCTTCATGATCCGGGATCGGTAATTGCTTACGAAGCTCTGAAAGAGACACTCGAAGGCAGGGCACCTTTTGCTACAGGTGATGCAGTCAGGGCTGGATGGGCTGCAACGAACCTGGCCCTTTATGGATCCTCACATGTAGGAATGCTCGGAGGAATTGTTAGCAGTACAAACGTTGAGGGTATTTTGCAGTTAGATCTGCTGAAAACAGACTTTTACCGGAACGAAGCCTTTCCCACTTATCTGTACTATAATCCGTATACAAGTAGCCAGGAAGTGTTCCTTGACCTGTTAGGAAGCTCATATGATATTTATGAGTGTACCACCAACCAATTTCTAACTTACAACCAAACCGGGCAGTATTTGCTGAGTATGCCACCCGGACAGGCCAGAGTGCTTGTGCTTGTGCCGGCCGGTTTGGAGATTACCTGTAATTATGATCATACCCATGCTGGTGGTGTGGTGATTGATTATCTCAACGGCCGGGTTGTGGAAAATTTCCCTCCCCGCATCAAGTCCCTGGCTTCTAAGGATAGTGTTGTGCTGGTGAACAGTAATCACATGATCTTTTGTACTGTTGAGGATCGGGAGGAGGACGCTTTGCAATACAGGTGGTCTGGAGAAGGTGAGAACTGGGTGTCGGACAGTATATGGTTGTGGAAGGCTCCTGAAACTCCGGGATACTATAATGTCATTTGTTATGTTAAGGATGCCGGCGGACTCCAGGATTCAATGGAACTTGTAATGCATGTAGTAAACCGGATCATGGCGCCGCCAGTTATTGAGCAATTTTATGCTGAAGAGAGAAAACTGCATCCCGGGACTACTACCGTAGTGAATTGTGAAGCCATGGATATTAACAATGATCCGTTGCAATACAAGTGGTCCTCCAGCGGGGGAACCATTGATGGTGAAGGGGCCTCGGTAACTTGGTTGGCTCCCGTCATTGAAGGAAACTATACCATCCGGTGCGAAGTGACCAATAACGATCTTCTGCATGTAAGCGACTCCCTGACAGTTATGGTTAGAGATTCTTCTTATTCTCAGAGTGGAAGTTTAGTAGCAGGTTTTAGCTTTAATGGAAACGGAGATGACTTTAGCATTTACCTCAACCACGGAATACCGTATAATATAATCTGGGAAGATGATCGCAATGGCGAACCTGGGAAAGCAGCCGGATTCAATGGAACTACCTCTATGATTAGAGTTTCAAACGATGAATATCTAAATTTTACCGATGGTTTGTCACTGACATGTTGGATAAAACCAAAGGAGAAAGTTACGGGCGAACAGTTTATCGTTTCGCACGGAAGCTGGCAAAACCGCCATAAATTGTCGATCAGTAACAATCATTTAAGGTTTACTATCAATGGTTCTTTGGGAATTGTTGATCTGGACTCGAAGACAGAACTACAACCAGGCTCCTGGCAATATGTGGCAGTGGTGTATAATGGCAGGGATATGGAACTTTACCTCGATGGCGACCTGAATAGCTTTAAACCATGGACAGGAAAGCTGAATACTACTTCATATGATCTGACAATCGGGCAGATGTTACCGGATAATTCAGCATACAACTTTAACGGAGTCATTGATGACTTGCGAATTTTTAATTATGGCATTGACAGGCAAACTATTAAAAAAATCCTGGCAGGAGCACTCTTTACCGGGGTTCATTTGGCAGACCGAGATCTTTTTACCATCTTTCCAAATCCTGCACGAAGCTCTGTGACCCTTGCTGTGACTGCCGATGATTTTACTCCTGATAAGATATGGGTTACAGGTGCTGCCGGACAAGTGCTGTGGAGTTTCAAGATGCCGGAGAGATATTATCAAAATGATCAGTTCACATTACCCCTCGGCCACCTGAATGCAGGTATTTATTTTATTTGTGTTATAGAGAAGGGGAAATTGTATTCAAAAAAATTTGTAATTTTTTAAATTTGCAGCAGCATGGGGTAAACTGCGGAGTCTGTTATCATAAAACTCTTCAGATCCGGTGAGACAGAAACACTTTGTTCAGTAAACTTGGCAATTAAGAATTTTTATTGAAATAAATGTTAAGGCCTGTTATATTAATTGTGTTAACATATTTGCTTGCTGTTTTTTCGTTAAACGCAAGCACAGGAAGTAAATGGATTCCCATGAATCTCAGCAATGAAGACGGCCTTTCCAACAGTGCGATTACCTGTATCTACCAGGACTCGGAAGGTTTGATCTGGTTCGGATCCTGGGACGGGTTGAACCGTTATGACGGAACT
>CAZEWS010000284.1:0-5201 GCA_964515985.1 uncultured Rikenellaceae bacterium
AGATATACGATGATAATGGTAATGTTGTTTCGGTAGGCATAGTTAATGAAAAAGGAGAAAAGCTGGATGCATGGAAGAATTATTATTCGTCAGGAGAAAAAAGATCGGAGGGTGAATATATACGTAATCAACAGTCAGGAAAATGGACATATTATTTTAAGAATGGCGCCATTGAGCAGAAAGGTAGTTTCAGAAGGAATAAGCCGGAAGGATTATGGACATGGTATCACAAGAATGGCAATATTCTCAGAGAAGAAGAATATTATGATGGAAAAGAAGATGGAATAACCATAGAATATTCAGAGAATGGAGATTTACTTGTGAAAGGTGATTATCTAGAAGGTGAAAAAGAGGGCGAATGGTTATATAATGTTGGAGATCATACAGAAGAAGGAAAATATATAGTCGGATTAAGAGAAGGTATATGGAGATATTTTTATGCTAACGGAGCTATGAAATACACAGGTAACTATAAACAGGGTAACCCGGACGGGAAACATAAAATATTTTGGGAGAACGGAAACCTGAAGGAAGAGCAGTTTTATTCGATGGGAATCAGGGAGAGAACATGGAAAAAATATAATCAGGAAGGAAATCTGATCATGACCATTACCTATAGGAATGATGTTGAATACCGGATTAACGGAATAAAAGTAAAACTTCCGGAAAGCGATGTGAAATTGATAAAATAAATCTACTATATTAATAAATTGATCTATATGGAAAAAGAATTCAATGTCAGGGAGGATTCGTTTTCGGCAACGGACAGGGAGTATGAAAAGAAACTTCGGCCGGTAGAGTTTGCTGAATTTAGCGGTCAACAAAAAATTGTAAAAAATTTAAAAATATTTGTTGAAGCTGCGATGATGAGAAAGGAGGCATTGGATCATGTACTTCTTCATGGCCCGCCGGGTTTGGGTAAAACCACACTGGCAAACATTATTGCTCATGAATTGGCTGTAAACCTAAAAATAACTTCCGGGCCAGTGCTGGACAAACCAGGTGATCTGGCGGGTCTTTTAACCAGCCTTGAAGAAAAGGATGTACTGTTTATTGATGAAATACACAGGTTAAGCCCAGTGGTAGAAGAATATTTATATTCAGCTATGGAAGATTATAATATTGATATTATGATCGACAAGGGTCCGAATGCAAGATCAATACAATTAAATCTTAACCCATTTACTTTAATTGGAGCCACAACTCGATCAGGACTATTAACAAGCCCGTTGAGAGCAAGGTTTAGTATCCGGTTTCATCTCGAGTATTATGACGCAAAGATATTGACAAAAATTATACACCGGTCAGCCGGGATACTGAATGTGAAGATAGAAAATGATGCTGTTAATGAAATTGCTAAAAGGAGCAGGGGAACACCTCGAATAGCAAATGCTTTACTTCGAAGAGTAAGGGATTTTGCCCAGGTAAAAGGAAATGGTGATATCGATCTAGATATAGCAAAATATTCATTGAAAGCACTGAATATTGATAAACACGGACTTGATGAAATGGATTTAAGAATTTTATTGACAATCATAGAAAAATTTAATGGCGGGCCAGTTGGTCTTTCCACGATAGCCACGGCAGTTGGAGAAGACAGCGGTACAATTGAAGAAGTTTATGAACCTTTTCTAATAAAAGAAGGATATATAAAACGTACACCCAGAGGCAGAGAGGTAACAGAATTTGCCTATAATCACCTTAAAATAAAACAAACAGGAAGAACCGGTTTGTTATTTTAAGCATTACAGGCATTTTCAATTTTAGGCATTCATAATTTAATAATCGCTGCGAAACATAATAATCAAAATAAAAACTTTTCTAATAAAACCAAGTTCTAAGGAGTAATAGCATATTTCTGCTATAATTTTTTATATATTTATAGGCCAAAAACTTCAGAAATTTTCTCTTAAACAAATTAGTATGAAAGAATTAATTAAACGCGTCGGCCTTGTTTTTATCGTTGCAGGTGTCGTTTTGCTTGGGGTTTCCGAATTGGGTGGAATGGAAAGCAATAAGATTTTGGTATTAAGCGGAAGCTTAATTCTTGGGGGTTTTATCGTTTATGTAATTCTTAATAATATTATGGAATGACGGATAAAATAACAGGAAAGGATTAATATTTACGGACAATAAGGCATGAAACTCGAAAAGAAATTTCAGTTGAAAACATTGCTGATCTTTGTTAATCCTTGAATATCAAGGATTTTTATTTTTCTACCGTTTAGTTCGATAAGAGCGTCTTTTTTAAATTCCGATAAAAGACGAATAACAGATTCCGTTGCCGTACCAACAATATTCGCCAGTTCCTCCCGGGTAAGGGAAATTTGAAGAATATCTTCTTTGTCTACCCCAAAATTTTCCTTAAGATGGAGGATGATTTCTGCCAACCTTTCGCGGACCGTTTTTTGAGCAATATCAGTGATATAAGTATTGGCTTCACCAAGCTCTTTACAGGTTAGCCTCATAATTTCCATTGAAAAATTACCGTTAGTTTTAACCAGGTTGATAAGAATAGCCGAAGGAATATAACATACAATAGCATCTTCGATTATTTTTGCGGTGGTACAAGCAAGTTCATTACTTAAAATAGAACGGTAAGCTATGATTTCTCCTGGTTTGGCAAATCGTATTATTTGTTCCTTTCCGTCGATTCCTGTTTTGTAGATTTTTATTATACCCTCATTAATGCAATAAAAGTCGGTTATTCTTCTTCCTTCATGATAAAGGATTTCTCCTCTTTTATGGAATTCGCATATTTTATCGTAATATAATTGATCCAGTTCTTCTTTTGTCAGATGTTTAAAAATGGAATTGAATTTTATTGCACATTCCTGGCATTTAAGTGTCTTCTGAAATTCCTTCATTTATTGCCCTTAAATCTTATATATATCAAAGTGTTGTAATAAATTATTGATTTTTACAATATACTACTTAAAAGATATCTTTGCAAAAATAAATATACATTTAAACATATAAAGATATGAAAGATTCTGTTAATGTTTCCTGGATTAAGAACATGGCTTTTGAGGCCGAAATAGGTGGCCATAAAATAACAATTGATGCTGATGTTGGAGTGGGTGGTGATAATTTGGGACCAAAGCCAAAGCCTTTAATGTTGGTTGCTCTGGCTGGATGTACCGGAATGGATGTTGTTTCTCTTATGCGAAAAATGAGGGTTAATTTTGATAAGTTTAACATAAGGGTTGATGCAGATCTAACAGAAGAGCACCCGAAGCAATATATTAGGATGCATATAATATATGAAGTTTTCGGAAAGGATCTGCCTTATGATAGAATTCAACGTGCCGTTGAATTATCACAGAAAAAGTATTGTGGGGTTAGCGCAACGTATAGAGATGTACTGGAATTAACCTATAAAATTGAATTATACGAGGTATAAAAGGTTGGAAAAGGCAATTCAGAGTGCTGATTTAAATTGTTGCAGGAAACGTACGTCGTTTTCAAAAAACAAGCGGATATCTTTTATTTGGTATTTTAACATTGTTATCCTTTCAATTCCCATTCCGAAAGCAAAACCCATGAATTTTTGGTTATCTATTCCTGTATATTCAAGCACATTGGGATCAACCATTCCGCAACCTAAAATTTCTACCCAGCCGGTGTATTTACAAACCGTACAACCCTTACCGTTACATAATTTACAGGAAATATCCATTTCTGCTGAAGGTTCCGTAAAAGGAAAGAAAGATGGTCTTAATCTGATTCGGGTTTTTTCGCCAAACATTTCCTTTGAAAAGTAAAGGAGTGTTTGTTTCAAATCGGAAAAAGAAACATTTTCGTCTATATACAAACCTTCTACTTGGTGAAAAATACAATGTGAACGGGCGGAAATAGCCTCGTTGCGGTAAACCCTGCCAGGAGAAATAGAACGAATCGGGGGCTTTTGTTTTTCCATTATATGAACCTGAACCGATGAGGTATGTGTGCGCAATAAAATATCTGTAATTTTGCCTTCGGAATCAATACCCTTTTCAATAAACACGGTATCTTGCATATCCCTTGCCGGGTGTTCTGGCGGAAAGTTTAATTTGGAAAAAACATGAGCATCATCTTCAATTTCTGGTCCTTCGGAAACGGTAAAGCCTAAACGGGTGAATATTTCAATAATTTCGTTTCGGACAATCGAAATAGGATGCCGGGAGCCGAGGTTAAAGGAATCACAGGGCAAGGTTAGGTCAAGATCGGTTTTTTGGGGGGGCTTTTTTTTTAATTCAAAATGTAATGTGTCAATTTTAAGCTGAATAAAATTTTTAAGTTCGTTTAACTTTTTACCAAAATCCCGCTTCTGATCAGGGGGTATTATTTTGAATTCTTCAAATAACGCTGACAAGATTCCTTTTTTACTTAGGTATTTTATTCGAAACCTTTCAATATCTTCCTTGCTGGAAGCACTGAAGTTTTTCGCTTCTCTAAGGATTTCTTCGATTTTAGCTAGCATTTAAGGCTTGATTTTTCTAAATGAAATAAAAACAAAATTAATGTATTTTTGGTTTGGCATGGTTTAATAATTTTATTTTCTAACCCGTTTCATCTTTATTATGATGATATTCTCTGATGGCCGATCAAAATCGTCGGTCTTTACCGAAGCGATTTTGTCAATTAGCTCCATACCCTCAACTATTTCACCGAATACAGTATAGCTTCCATCAAGATGTGGAGTCCCGCCGATCGTTTTGTAAACAGACCTATGATTTTCAGGGATTATATACGGGGTAAGTTTAGCGACTTCTTCTTCTGTTTTTAAAGCGGCGGCCTCTTGTATTTTAGCGTAATCCAATGCCTCATCTTTTTCAAATGCCTTTTCTTTTTCAATATTAATGTTTTTGAAAAAAATGGACTGCTTTTTCATATTGTTTATTCTTTGCTCAAGCTGGTTTAATTGAATATCATTGAGGATTTTCCCTTGCACAAAATAAAATTGAGAACCAGAAGACTCTTTGTCAGGATTTTCTTCGTCACCTTTGCGGGCGGCAGCTAACGCACCTTTTTTATGAAATAAAAAAGAACTGAACTCGGCAGGAACAGTATATTCGGCAAGGTCAGGATTTTCTGATAACCCTTTTGGATTTTGCCTGGTAGCGGGATCACCGGCCTGTATCATAAAATGATTAATTACACGATGAAAAGTCAAACCATCATAAAATTTACTTTTTACCAATTTTAAAAAATTGTCGCGG
>CAZEWS010000285.1:0-5172 GCA_964515985.1 uncultured Rikenellaceae bacterium
CAGGAATCGATTTTCCAAAATACCGGTGCTCACATCGATTCGACACGCCCTGTAGTATTTGTGACCGAAGGGTATGATGCTGATTATAATTATACTACAGAATTAAGCCGACTGCTGAATTGTAATCAGATCGTTGTTGAGCACCGGTATTTTGGAAAATCGATTCCTGATTCAATGAACTGGCAATACCTTACTATCGAACAGGCAGCCAATGATCATCACAGGATTATACAATTGTTTAAGAAAGTTTATAAGGGCAAATGGTTATCAACCGGTATCAGCAAAGGAGGGCAAACCACCATGTATCACCGGTATTATTTTCCGAAAGATATGGATGTAAGCATACCGTATGTGGCGCCTCTGAATTTTTCCGTTGAGGATCCCAGAGTTTATGATTTTTTACGGTCGGTAGGCACTGCAAAATGCAGACAAAAGATCCATGATTTCCAGGAACTTATTTTAAAAAGAAAAAACACTTACTTCCCGATGTTCCTTGAACGTTCGAAAAATAAAAGTTATACCTATAGAATTGGTGAAGAACAGGCATTTGAATACAGTGTTCTGGAATATTCATTTGCTTTCTGGCAATATAGCAGATGGGATTGTTGGGAAATTCCCGATTCTACCTGGACAAATGAGAAAATATTTGATCATTTCTCAAACGTTAGCGATTTCAAATACTTTTCCGATCAGGGAATAAGAAAGCTTGAACCTTTTTTCTATCAGGCTATGACAGAAATAGGATTCTATGGATATGATTTCTCGGAATTTAACGGCCTCCTTACCGCTGTAAAAAACCCCCTTTTTACCTTTTCAGCACCGGAAAACGTTGAATTGGTATATAATAATCAAATAATGTTTGATGTGAATGATTATATTCAGAATGAGGGGAATAATTTTATTTTTATTTATGGTGAAACGGATACCTGGTCTTCGACTGCTGTGCAGCTTACTGGAAAGACAAATGCATTGAAAATGGTTAAAAAGGGAGGTTCTCACGCCACCCGGATTAGGAACTTGTCGGATGAAGAAAAAGAACTTGTTCTTTCCACTTTAGAGGAAATGTTGGGAATTGAAATAAACAGGTCAAGAATTTGATGTAGAACGACTCTCCGAGTCGTTTTTTTGCCGGTTGTTACATAAACATGCTGCAAGAACGACTTTGGAAAGTCGTTTTACAGATATGTATTTATAACATATTTTTAAATTGATATTTTTTGGGATTTTTAAGTATTTTAAATTTTTTAAAAATCCATAAATTTAATTTAACTGGTATGAAAACAGATACTAACAAGAAGCAGGATATTAAGCAAGGTATGGTTGTTGTAATGGGAATACCTTTTGATGAATATTCATCCTTTTTAAAGGGTGCGGCTCAAGGACCTGCCAGGATACGTGAAGTGCTTAACTCAGATTCAGGAAACTGGTTTACGGAACAGATGGTAAGTTTGGGGGATGAAGATTCTTTTATTGATATAGGTGATTTGCAGGTGTATGATTATTTTGAAGATATTGAGCCTGCTATATTTGACATATTGCAAAAAAAGGGAAGAATTCTTACCCTTGGTGGCGATCATTCCGTAACCTATCCAATTATTAAAGCCTATTCACAATTTTACAGCGACCTGAATATTTTACAGTTTGATGCTCATCCGGACTTGTACCATGAATATGCGGGAAATCCATATTCCCATGGTTGTCCGTTCGCCAGAATTATGGAGAAAGGTTTTATAAAACGACTTGTTCAGGTTGGTATCCGGGCTATGACTTCGCATCAGAAGGAACAGGCTGAGCGTTTCGGAGTTGAAATAGTTGAAATGAAAGATTTTAAACCGGATCTGGATATTAATTTTAAAGGACCTGTATACATTTCCCTCGACCTTGATGGGCTTGATCCGGCTTTTGCACCGGGAGTTTCACATCAGGAACCCGGAGGACTCTCTGTCCGGGATATCCTGTCGGTAATACATAAACTTAAAAACCCAATCGTAGGTGCTGATATTGTTGAATTAAACCCGCTTCGTGATATAAACGGAATAACGGCTACCGTCGCAGGTAAATTCCTGAAAGAATTTGGCGGAATGATGTTGGAAAAATAGCTTTTATCCTTCGCTCACCCGTCGGACCGTGACAAGCAGGCGGACAGATGTAGTTCAAAGAAAATCAACCACCTCCCCCTCCCTTCGGTCGGGTACTCCTCCTTTCCAAGGAGGAGAATTTGTTGTTAACAGAACCGGGAACCATAAACCATTACCCGAACATCATTTTTTCAATAAAAACATCCTGAAAATCAGTAGCTGTTTCAAGGGAAACATGTTCAGATATGTTCAATATATCCTCACAACATTTATCATCGAGAAACAGCGCCATTTTGGCGCCGATCAGGGCGCTGTTGCCTAACTTAACTATCTTTTCTTCAGGGAATTCCAGTAAACCCAAATACTGTGTGTTGCTTATGTTAATATAATTACCGAAAGCACCCGCAATAAATACTTTTTCAATATCCTTAAAATTGATATTTAGTTTTCGGATCAGGATATCTATGCCAGTGGCAATGGCTCCCTTGGCCAGCTGAAATTCCCTGATGTCTTTTTGTGTGAGAAAAACCGGTTTTCCAACCATTAATTCTTTCTTATTTTCATTGATCTTCCCGCTTTTATCAATGAGTCCGTTTTTGAGAAAAACAGAGACTGCATCGATCAGCCCACTGCCACAGATCCCGCGGGGTTGTTCGTTTCCGATAACGTGGAATTTCATTTGATCTTTATCCAGCCACATGGAGGAAATTGCTCCGCTTGTAGCCCTCATTCCCATGGAAATATTTGTTCCCTCAAAGGCTGGTCCTGCAGCTGTGGAAGCACACAGGATATTATCTTTATTCCCTACAACAATTTCCCCATTGGTGCCAAGATCGATCAGGGCAAGGAATTTTTCGCTCTGGTGGATCTTTGCAGCCATGATCCCTGCAAGGATATCACTACCTACGAAACTCCCAATGGATGGTAAAAAGACAATTTTTGCAAATGCATTTATTTGAAGGTCTAGTTCTTCTGGTGAAAAGAAATAAAATTCTTTCTTAACTGATTCAAATGGATAAACGGATAAAGGCGTTGGATCAATTCCACAGAAAAGATGTTGCATTACAGCATTGCCAACAATCACAACTTTATTTACGGAGGCATCATTTTCCTTTTTTATTGAATGAATTAGGCGGGATATGGTTTTTCTGATAAGTTTTTGTAGTTTTTCCTGTCCCTGGTTGTTCAAAGCAAAGGCTATCCTTGATATAATATCAGCGCCAAAGCGAGCTTGAGGATTAACCTCTGTTTTAACATTTATGACTTTACCATTGGACAAATCAAGCAATTGTACAACAATGGTTGTTGTTCCCAGATCAATAGCGATACCATAACCTTCCCGGGGAGTAAACTCAAAGTTTGTGTTATCGGCAAGGATAAAGGTTTTGTATTGTTCCACATCCAGGGTGACATCTCCGGAGACAGCACTCAAACATGCCAGATGGAAATCTTCAGACAGTCCCAGTTCGGTTAATTTTTTCCGGTGATTTTTAGTATGGGCAAGATTTCCTTCCGGAACTTTCACCCGGCATCTCCCACATATTCCTTTCCCTCCACACGGAAACTCAACACCGTATTCATGAAGAATGTCAATTAACGGAGTTCCGGAGATTATTTTTAATTCAATCCCTAAAGGCTCTAATTTAACCGTTGCTTTTCTTATCATTATCTTTAATCTGCTAAAGTTTGAAACCGTTTTCACTTTTTGTTGCTGAAAAACAATAGTATAATGGTATAAATGTCAGTTTTTGCCCAGACAAAATTTCATATGGTCTTGAAGAAAAAACAAATCCCCTGGGACAGTTTTTGAAATTGTCCAAAAACATGTGCATACTTCTTAACCTTCCTGCGCTTCCGCTTTTAACTTCTATCGGAATAATTTTATTATTAACAACTATTACGTAATCTACCTCAGCTGTGCTGCTCTTTGCTTGCCTTGACCAGTAGAATATCCTGTCATGCTGTGATAGCGCTATTTCCTGACCTATAAATTGTTCTGCCATGGCTCCATGGTAAATGTTTAGCAAATCCGGTAGAGAATATTCCCTACTAGTATTCATTTCACAAAGATTATGCATAAGACCTATATCAACTATTATGGACTTAAATTTTTTTCCGGATGCAGAAGCGCCCAGGGGAAGACCTGTTGGACTGACAGAAGGTATGTTATGAGACAGGTTGGCAAGCACAAGCAAATTGTATGCTTTCTTTATAGTTGGATTAGAGAATCCTTCTGCTAGTTTCAAATACTTAATTTGATTTCCAACATTTTGTGCTAAACTTGTTAATACAATGTTTAAGCATTTGTTGTCAACCGAAGGAGAATACTTTGCAAAATCCATACGGTATGAAGTGATAATTTCTGACTGTACCTCAAATGCCTTCTTGAAAGAACCGGAATCTCTGTAAGTAAGCACACATTCCGGCATTCCACCAACGAAAAAATATTCACGGAGTTGCCTGAGAATAAAGCCGTGAATAGTATCAGATAGTTTTTGTGGAGGAGCAAGTAGTTTTTGTACAGCTTTTTCATGTCCATTAGCATGAAGGAATTCCACAAATCCAAGTGGGTTCAGTTTAAGAAATTGGAGTCTCCCAACCGGGAAGGAAATCTTATTTAAAACAAATTCGATTAATGAGCCTGCAGCAATAACATGTAAATCAGGCATCTCTTCATAAAAATATCGCAATGCAGTTAATGCTTTTGGAAATGCCTGTATTTCATCAATAAAAAGCAAAGATTTTCCTGGAATAATCTTGTTATTTAAAACTAATTCAAGATCACTGCAGATCTGTTTTGGATTCAATTCTCCTTCAAAAATATTGTGCCATTGAGGATTGCGTTCCAAATCCAGCATCACCAAATTATCAAAATACTCCTCTCCGAATTTTTTAATGATATATGTTTTTCCTACTTGTCTTGCGCCTTTGACAATTAATGGCTTTCGGCGCTTGCTTTTTGCCCATTTTCTAAGTTCTGCTTCAATAAAACGCTTCATTGTTTTTTATTTAAAAAGACAAGGCAAAAATAAGAATAATTATTTAATAATACAAGGTAAAAATTAAATAAAAGATTTAAATATACAAGGATAAA
>CAZEWS010000286.1:0-5162 GCA_964515985.1 uncultured Rikenellaceae bacterium
CGGAAATCATTGTTATTGGCGGTTCTATTAGCCGGTCATATCTCTATTTTAAAAATGAAATGTGGCAGGTTCTGAATACTTTTCCTTACAAACCGGTGAGGGAACAATTAATCATTGAAATTACCGATTCACCGAAAATTACGGTTCTTGGTGCCGGAGCACTCTATTATGATGCGCAAAATTAACTATGGAAGTTTCAACGTCTGTTAAAATCAATGTTAGAGAAACCTATCGAGATCAAGTGTGCATAAGAAAGTAACAATTGCTGATATTGCACGTCGGACAAATGTATCAAAAATGACCGTTTCACGAGTTTTAAGTGGAAAAGGTCAGGTGGCTATCGAAACTGCAAAACGTGTTCGGGAAATTATTGATGAAATGGGGTATCAACCCAATTTAATCGCCAGAAGTCTGTCAAGTAAGCAATCCATGATTATTGGTGTTCTAATTCCGAAAGTCGAATCCATTTTTATGGATGAATATATTGCTCAGGTACTTAGTGGCGTTATGACCATAATAAAAGATAACGACTATCGGCTTATGTTATTCCCCATGGATTTGGAGCGGGAACAAGATACACTGTATGTTGATACAGCCGGGAGTAATATGATTGACGGTTTGTTGTTGCTTAAAACAAAAGTGGACGACCCCAAATTGCCCGTTTTGGCGAAATCGGGATTTCCTTTTGTGTTGATTAACCATAAAAGAATTGGTGAGGAATATAATTTTATCGATACCCGTAACATACAGGGAGCAAAAATTGCTGTTCATTATTTATACGATCAGGGACATCGAAATATCGCCTTTGTGGCTGGCAGCCTGAATGAAACTAACGGCAAAGACCGCTTGAAAGGTTTTAAGGAAGCCATGCACGAACTGGGTTTGGAGTGCCGGAAAAACTGTATTGTCTACGGTGACTTCAATAAAGATAAAGCGTATCAGGAGGTCGGAAAATTGTTAGCGTTAGATGAAAGACCCACTGCTATTTTCTGTGCCGATGACTACATGGCTATCGCAGCCATGCAGCGAACCAAAGAGGCTGGACTTTCGGTTCCAAAAGATATTGCGGTTATCGGTTTTGATAATATTGAACTATCGAGATATGTTCAGCCGGCCTTAACAACGATTCAACAACCACTGCACGAATTGGGAGTAAGCGCTATCAATCTTCTGTTAAATCTAATAGCAGGCAAACAGAAAACACCGGTGCACAAATTTTTAAATGTTAAGCTAATCAAGCGGCAGTCATGTTAAAACCGTATGCTCCGTCAGGCAAGATGAAAAAATTAAGTATTACACAAAAATCATTTGTCGGTCTGGGAATCTTGTTGTTTTTTACTGGTTGTGCAGATCACACCCGTGAAAAATTAGCCATTAATGATCAAGGCTATTTTGAAAAGCCCGGACTAAATGTCATGGTCTTAAATGATATTTATCCCGAGGGTCATCAGGGTGGTATTGAGATTATACAACACGGGAAAAGAGTAGCTACCAACGGGAATCTGTCCCTCCAACCGACACCCGGACAGTGGGAGCCGTACCCCCAGCTGTTGGATAAAGAGATCAGGAAAGCGGATGAGACAATTGTTGTCACATTAAAGTATCCCGATTCAACCCGGATAAAAACCCCCGATCAGCCAATCATCTATCCCTATCTGGAATTTACTTACCGTATCAGTGTCATCGCCGAGGGAGATCAATGTAGAATAATCGTGGATTTGGAAAAACCCTTACAGGCAAAATGGATTGGACAGGTTGGTTTTTATTTGGAGCTGTTCCCCGGCTATTTATTTGGAAAAAGTTACCATTTGGACGAACAGTGTGGCGTTTTCCCACGGTATGCTAATAGTCCGGTCAAGAAGGATCAGGACGGAGAATATGAAGCAATTCCCATGGCAGCAGGTCGGCGGCTGATTATTGCTCCCGAGGATAAATTTCTTAAAATGACCATCGAAAACAAGCGTGGAACTCTCGAATTGCTCGATGGACGTGTCAAACATAATAACGGCTGGTTTGTTGTCCGCTCACTGATTCCCGAGGGAGCCACTAACAATGCTATTGAATGGGTTATCAAGCCCAATACTGTCCCCGACTGGAAATACGGACCGGTTATCCATACATCCCAACTGGGTTACCATTCCAATCAGACAAAAAAGGCAATCATCGAACTGGACCGCAGGGATAAATCCAGAAAAAGGGTGAAAATTAAGAGAGTCCTGCCGGAAGGTGGCTTTGAGAATGTATTATCGATCCGACCGGAAAAATGTCAGGATTTTTTACGATACCGGTATTTAAGAGCTGATTTTACCGATGTTTCAGAACCCGGAATATATGTTGTGGAATATGGGGATAAATTATCGGAGCGGTTTCAAATTGGGCCCAATGTTTATCAACAGGGCGTCTGGCAGCCGACGCTCGAATATTTTCTTCCGGTTCAGATGTGTCACATGAAGATTTTTGAGAAATACAGGGTCTGGCATGATCAATGTCATCTCGATGATGCCCTCATGGCGCCGGAGAATATTAATCATTTTGATACTTATGTCCACGGCAAGGTTCCAAGAGGTTTTACTCCGCTTACGCATGTTTCCGGATTAAATCAGGGTGGCTGGCATGATGCCGGCGACTATGATCTGAGAATTGAATCGCAGATCGGTACAATATTAACACTGGCTTATATCTATGAGGAATTTCACCTGAATCATGATCAGACGCTGATTGATCAGGAAGACGGCATTGTTGAAATCCATCACCCGGATGGTAAACCGGATGTCCTGCAACAGATCGAACACGGACTATTAACGGTCTTAGGCGGCTATCGTCAGTTCGGAAAATTTTACCGGGGAATTTTATGTCCCACCTTACGCCAGTATGCGTTGATGGGTGATGCCGGAAATATGACGGACAACAGGGTCTTCACGGGAAAAGTGAAAGGTCGATATGAGAGATTCTGGTATAATCGTATTACTAATAAGTATTCAAAATATTTCTCACCCCAGATGAATGAGATTGTGGAAAAGGAATATGTGGAAGATCTTGATGACAGACTTGTTTTCCTCGAAGACGATTCCTCCAGGCAGATTTACGGAATCGCCGGGTTAGCAGCCGCTGCCCGGGTACTGCGGGGTTATAACAATCCGATGGCTCAGGAATGTCTGGCGGCAGCCGAAGATTTATGGATGCGATACAGAGATGCCGGGGGAAAGAGAGCCGTGAGCAATAAAATTCAAGCATTGGCAGAATTGATTTTAACTACTGATAAGAAGTTCTACAAAGATGCTTTGACCGACATGCTACCCGAGATAATCGACAATATTCAGGATGTTGGCTGGACACTGGGAAGGATTTTATCACGGCTGGAAGATGAAAATTTTAAACGTCAGATTCATGATGGCATGTTGAAAGTAAAAGCCAGAGTTGACGAATTATCCGGTGAAAATCCCTTTGGTATTCCTTATCGCCCCAACATCTGGGGTGCCGGCTGGGGAATTCAGCGATTCGGATTCAAGCATTATTTCTTATATACCGGCTGGCCGGATATTTTTACCATCGAGCCTATGCTGAATGCTTTGAATTTTATTCTCGGTTGTCATCCCGGTGAAAACACAGCATCCTTGGTATCGGGAGTGGGCACAAAATCTATGACGGTTGCTTACGGTTCAAACAGAGCTGAATGGTCATTTATCCCGGGGGGCGTTTGTTCCGGAACAAACCTTGTCAGACCGGATTTGCCAGAATTGCTAGAGTGGCCATTCCTGTGGCAACAAGCAGAGTATGTTATCGGTGGGGGCGCGACGAATTTTATGTTTCTGGTCCTGGGAGCCGATAAGATTTTAAATAACAAATGATCATGCAGTTTTTATTTACTCTATCTGAAGATTTTATGAACCTCGTGGCAGGAAAAACACAGGATGATTGAATTGTTAAAAATAACGCCAAACCGGAACAACAGAAAGGGAAAATTTCCTGCAATCCCCTGGCTTTTAGCCATTTTATTGATTTTGAGTGTTTTTGTTTTTTGCTCCGGGAAAAAGGATAATTTGATAATTCTGCACAATGATAAGGTCGAGGTTGGTATTCTGACAGATGTCGGCGGCAGAGTAGTCCTTTTAAGAAAACCCGGTCTGCAAAATGTATTAAAATCCGATGAGCGGTTGTGGCACAATCCGAAGAAAAACAGACTGGAGATTTCTGCTTTCAGTGATTTTAAAGCGTACAATGGTCATATCGTCTGGGTAGGTCCGCAAAGTGAATGGTGGGCACACCAGAACCTTAATGAGCAGCGACATGATAGCAAGGCTGATTGGCCTCCCGATCCCTATCTGATTTATGGTAGATACAAAATAATTGAACAGGATCATTCCCGGATAAAAATGCGTAGTCCGGCAAGTCCAATCAGTGGTATTCGTCTGTTTAAAGAGATTTCGTTAGAGAGTGATGGTAAAGTGATTTTTACAGCAACTGCTGAGAATATCAGAAAAGATACGATTTACTGGGATCTCTGGATGAATACAAGATTGGATGGTTTTGCAAAAGCTTATGTACCTGTGGAATACACTGGTATAAAAGAATTTATTCATAACGAAGATGAAATAAAGGAAATAACTCCTTTTAAGATCGAAAATGGTTATTTTTCATTTAGTCCATCAATTCCGACCGTACCCAAAAAGGAACAAGTTCAGGAAGTTCATTTGTCTCCTTCAAATGGGTTTATTGCCGGTTTTACCGGACAACAAATGTTATTAATCCGGTTTGATTTATTGGATGAAGACAGGATTCATCCCGAACACGGTCAGGTGGAATTGTATAGTTTTATTGATAGCACGGCAACCGACCCGCTGCTTGAACTGGAAGTTCATTCTGAATATAAATCGCTTGCTCCGGGCGAAACGATGTCATTTACCGAAATATGGGAGATTTTACCCTATAATGGAGAGGACAGTGCTACTGACCAAATACAATTTTTATGTGAAAATATATTATGAAGCAGACAATCAGGGAGCTTACAAAACAATTAATTAATCGTCTTTTATTTGGCTCGGAGGTGTTACCGGTAACATCTCCGAATGAAGGAGGATCGTCATGAGAATGATTAAAACTATGGTTGTTTTATTACTTATTTTATCCGGTGGGCAGATGGAAACTAAGAGTATCTTACATTG
>CAZEWS010000287.1:0-5083 GCA_964515985.1 uncultured Rikenellaceae bacterium
ATCTTATAAAAGGCTAAGGTTTACCCTGTGAAATACTGCTCCGCAGTAGTGGCTCAGCCACTATTTCACAGGGCAAGGGCTGAGGCTAAGGTTTCTTAGCCTTTCCATGGGAGTCCTTTGGACAAATTATATCTAATTACTACCCTTTTATGCTGATTTTTAAAATCTTAAGCATATTTTTTCTATTATAATTATCTAATGTATTATTATTAAGGTTATTATCATTTCTTTACAAAATGAATTTTCTTAGCTGGTATTGAGTTTTATTTGTCTTGATGCCCGCCCGTACCGAACGGTACGTTCGGGCGGGGGATAATTTTGATTTAAATATTTTCTTTCTGTTACATGTTCATTCTTAATTATTTATACGATTTTTTTAGAAATATTAATTATAATTTATATTAACAATTTCATGATGAACTTTATAATTCGAAATTCAATATTCGATATTTAAGGGCTATTGAAAAAAGGTACGAAGATTTTTTCGACAAAATCCTAAATATTCAATACCCTCCCTATATAACTACTTTCGAGGATATACTTTACAACAGACTGAAATCTTTTTATGTTGTATAATTTTGGTTAATTTCATGTCTTATTTGTTTTAGTTGTTTTTTATCGATTATGAATAATCCCTATTCCTTTGTAACGATAGGATTGCTATCCATCATTGCCTATATCCTTTCTTTTACGGCTTCAAAGCTATCTGTCATTAAGACTGCAACCCACCGGAAATTCTGGAATACCCTGTTACTCATCACCTTTTTTACAACAGCCATCCTTGGTCTGATTATGGTATTCCAGGTAAACCTGAAATTGCATATCCCTTTTATCAATGAAATACTGGTATGGCATGTCAATTTTGGTATTGCAATGGCAATGATTGCAATATTTCACTTTTCGTGGCATATTAAATATTACATGGATGTTTTAAAAAAAAGGAAGAATCAGAAAAGCAGGCAGGAAGTCCCAATGTTTCAGGAATCAACAGGGAAGTTTAACTTACCTCAACCGGCGTTAAATATCCGGTTTATACTACCGGTTATTGCTTTGGGTTTTTCTGCTCTGGTTACCCAGGTGATCTTATTACGGGAATTTCTCTCGATTTTTAACGGTAATGAATTGGTGATCGGGATTATTTTAACCAATTGGATGATCCTTACCGGTTTAGGGTCTTTTCTTGGTAAGATCTCACCAAAAATTACTCATCAGAAACGATTTACTTTTTATTCACTTTTACTTCTCGGTATTTTGCCTCTTTTTACCGTATTCTTTCTTAACTTCCTGAAAAACATTGTTTTTGATGCAGGAAGCCTGGTTAGTGTAATACAAATTTTTTACAGCTCATTTATTTTATTGATCCCTTTCTGCCTCCTTTCCGGCTTTTTATTTACATACCTCTCTTTTGTATTTTCTGAAAAGCGCAAAGCCAATCTGATAAGCCATATTTACTCACTGGAAGCACTGGGCAGTATCCTTGGAGGTTTGATTTTTAGTTTTTTTCTGGTCTTCTTCCTGAAAACAATGAAGATCCTGACCATTTTATTAACCATCAATCTGTTCATCGCAGTTATTTCTTCATGGCCGTTTAAAAATAGATTGTCCAAAGTCTGGATTTTATTTATTTCAGTTTTTATTCTGTCTTTCTTATATCTATATGATTTTGATGCTTTTACAAAGAAATCATTATATAAAGACCAGGATCTTATATATCTGAAAGATACACCCTTTGGCAATCTGGCAATAACCAAAACAGGCGACCAACTCAATTTTTATGAGAACAATATACTGATGTTCAGCACATTAAACACAGTATCCAATGAAGAAGCCGTTCATTATGCCCTTGTACAGCATTCCCATCCCAAAAACATATTGCTTGTCTCCGGTGGCATATCCGGGATCACAAATGAAATTTTAAAGTATGATGTCGATCAAATTGATTATGTGGAACTGAATCCCTGGATTTCAAAAATTGGTAAAAATTATACTGAAGCACTGGATAATCAAAAGATCCGGATATTTAACAAGGATGCACGTATCTTTATAAGGAATACCACGAACCTGTACGATGTTGCCATCATCGCATTACCGGAACCGGGCACTGCACAGTTGAACCGTTTCTATACCCTGGAATTCTTTAAAGAACTGAAAGAAAAATTAACCGGGGATGCTGTTGTATCCCTGAGTCTGCCTTCAACAGAAAATTACATCAGCAAGGAAGCAGGACTTGTTAATTCCATTATCTATAATACTTTAAAAGAAGTATTTACCAATGTGATTGTTATTCCGGGAGAACGGAATTTTTACCTTGTTTCAGATAACGAACTTAGTACCGAAATAGCAAGATTAATTGAAGAAAAAGGGATAAACAACATATACGTAAATCAGTTTTATTTGGATGATCAGCTTCTCGATGAAAGAAGCAACTATATTCTCTCCAATCTGGATGGTAATACAAAAATCAACAAGGATTTTGAACCGGTTGCTTATTTCAGGCAAATTGATTACTGGTTAAGTTATTTTAGTTTCAATTACTGGATATTTGCCATTTTGGTTTTTCTGGTCGCAGTAACGGTGATCAGCAGGTTAAATCCGGTTAGTCTGGGTATGTTTGCCGGAGGGTTTGCTGCCTCTTCCATTGAGATCATCCTGATCATTTCCTTTCAGATTCTGTATGGCTATGTATATCACATGACGGGCATTATCTTTACCGTTTTTATGGCAGGGCTTGCTCTTGGTGCATTTACCAGTACCAAAGTATTTCCGGATACAAAAATAAAACACTATATGCTTTTGCAAACCGGTATTGGGATTTTTGCTGTCGTTCTTCCATTTATTATTATTGGATTCAGGTCGGCTGATTTGGGGGCTGGCCCGATACACCTGGGCTTTTTCCTTCTAACCATTATTATTTCAGGCATGGTAGGAATGTTATTTTCATTGGCATCAAAATTGCAGCCCGGGAATATATCAGGGATAGCTGCTGAAATCTATGGTACCGATCTGATTGGATCAGCGTTTGGAGCATTACTGGTATCTGCCATATTGATTCCAATCATCGGTTTGATAAAGGTAGCTTTAATAATAGGTGGTCTGAACCTTGCATGCGCCCTGGTGACATTGTTGCGTAGAAAGCAATATGTTGGGTGAATATAATGCTTGGTGCTGGTTACGGGTTTATAGTTTTCGGTTCTCGGTTCTCGGTTCTCGGTTCTCGGTTCTCGGTTACTGGTTTTAGGTTGCAGAGAAAGTGGCAGGAGGCAGTTTATGAAATTGTTAAATTACTCGCTTCGCTCATGAGATCGCTAACGCTAAGTTGTTGAATTGTTACCTGTCCCTTCGGGAAATTGTTATAGCGGCGCATAGAGCAAGAGATGTGTTGCTAAAAACTGAAAACCACGGTGAAATATGCTTCTTCGTCGCATTTCACGTGGCAGGCCGAGAACTGAGAACCAATAACCAAGTACTGTAGAGCCGAATTGTATTCGGCTGGTAAAGACCTGCCAGAGGTACCTGGCAGAGTCGGTAAAGAAATCGAGGCTTAAGTAAAAGTAGCTATGACAGAACAAAGGATGAATGATGGAGCAAAGGACGAACTGCGGAGATGAGGTAAAGTAGAAAAGGCAAGCAAGTGAAAAGTACATGGTTCGTTGTCTGCAAGCTAAAGAAACTTTGCCAGAGGAATTACCCCCGAGGGGCAAAACAACAATAGCCCCGGGTAAGCGAACGTTTGGCGTAGCCAAAACTCACGCCTGTCCCGTTTTTTCGGTAAGAAGGTTTGAGCGAACGATTGGCTCGAACGAAGTAAGAGCCAATCTTCATGAGCTGGTTCCATGACCTGGATTGTGGGAGCGAATAACGAGAGTGCGAGCGAGTAACTAAGTGCCGAGCTAATGACATGAGCGAAACGAATTAATGACAATTATTGACAGCTTTGCGAATGACAACAAACCCGGAACACCGAACTCGAAACTTTGAACCAAAAACATGAAACCCGAAACTCGAAACTGGAGAAAATGAAAGTCAGTCAGAAAAAATTCAGCAAACGTGAGTTCCTGAAATGCGGGCTGTTAGGTCTCGGAGGACTATTCTGCCTGCCATACAGGGACCTGGCAGGAATAGAAAGGTTTACGCTGGTACCTGATAATCCGGAAACTGATCTTTGGAAATGGAGCAAGGAAGGTTTATTTTATTCTGAAACACCTCGTGGTGTCAAATGTCTGATTTGCCCGAATGAATGTACCTTAAAACTGGATGAAGTAAGTGATTGCAGGAACAGGATCAATAAAAACGGAAAATTATATACTATTGCATATGGAAATCCATGTGCCGTTCATGTCGATCCCATTGAGAAAAAACCACTTTATCACTTCCTTCCAACTACCAGGGCATTTTCAATTGCAACAGCAGGTTGTAACCTTGCATGTCTGAATTGTCAGAACTGGAGCATTTCGCAGGTCAGTCCGCACGATACAAGAAATTATGATCTTATGCCCTTAAAAGTGGTGGAAGAATGTTTGGGAAATCATTGTCAATCCATAGCTTACACTTATTCTGAACCCATCACTTTTTTTGAATACACGATAGATACTGCAATCATAGCACGTTCAAAAGGAATAAAAAATATCCTGGTTTCGGCCGGCTACATTAATGAAGAGCCATTGCGTTATTTATGTAAATACATTGACGCAGCCAATATTGATCTGAAATCGTTTAAGGAAAGCATCTATTTGAAATTAAATGCAGGAAAACTCGATCCAATCCTCAACACCCTGAAAATTATGAAAGAAGAGGGTGTCTGGCTGGAAATCACAAACCTTATTGTTCCCAGTTGGACCGATGATCTTGATATGATAAAAGAGATGTGTGACTGGTTATATGATAATGAATTGTATGATTACCCTCTTCATTTCAGCCGTTTTCATCCTATGTACAAATTAACTCACCTCCCGTCCACTCCATTGTCTACCCTTGAAAAAGCCAGGGAGATTGCCCTTAATGCCGGAATTAAATTTGTTTATGTTGGTAACGTGCCCGGCACATCAGCCTCAAACACATATTGTCCTCAATGCAATAAAAAAAT
>CAZEWS010000288.1:0-5073 GCA_964515985.1 uncultured Rikenellaceae bacterium
CAAACTTAATTTCCGTATTTTTGCTCATGTTGTATAATGTTTACCTAAAACAAAAATACAACATGAAGGGGAAACCTTATGGTAGTACCCTTCTTTTTATTATTTTTGTCGGACAGTAGTGATAATAAAAGAAGAATGTACTGGCTATAAAGGCTCAAAAGTAAGCGGGCAGAAAGCTGCAAAATGAAACGAATTACAAATAATAAACAGCGTAACGGCCTGAAAAGTAAGTGGATTAAAATGCCCGCCAACTTTTAGCCTAAAACGTTGGCACCAATAACAAACAGATATTGATTTAAATATATAAAGAACTATGAAAAATCTCTTATTGCTAATAAACTTAGGCTTATTGGTATCTTTATCAACCTTCGGACAAAGTGGAAAGGTCTATGATAATCTTTCCATGACCAGTACTATACTTAAAAGTGAACGAAAATTTGCAGTTTATCTGCCACCTGATTACGAAACTTCTCAAAGGAGTTATCCTGTCCTTTATTTGCTACATGGGGCCGGAGATGATCAAACCGGGTGGATTCAATTTGGAGAAGTACTGCAAATAGCTGATAAAACTATCAAGGAGGGTAAAGCTACCCCTATGATAATTGTTATGCCAGATGCGAATACAGGCCGTCGCGGTTATTTCAACGATATTAAAGGAGAGTGGCGATATGAAGATTTCTTTTTCGAGGAGTTGATACCCTATGTTGAAAGGACTTATCGCATTAAGAATGAAAAACGCTATCGTGCTGTTGCTGGGCTTTCGATGGGTGGAGGCGGCTCTTTAATGTATGCTTTACACCATCCTGAAATGTTTTCTTCAGCTTGTCCATTAAGTGCATATATTGGCCCGCTTTCTGTTGAAGAATTTAAGGATAGGCTTTTAAGAAATAATGAAAGCTATGCCGATTCTGTTATTCAGGTATATTATGAACACCACAATGCGCTTTACTTAATTAACAATATAACAAATGAGCAGATAAATGCTGTTCGTTGGTTTATTGATTGTGGAGACGACGATTTCCTGTACGAAGGGAATAGTCTTGTGCACATTGCAATGAGAAAAAAAGAAATTCCTCATGAGTTCCGAATTCGAGATGGCAGCCATAGTTGGACATATTGGCGTGAATCACTCCCTGCTATATTAGAATTTGTATCTGATGCATTTCACCAGTATTAAAAATACTGTTTATGATCATGTATTATCACACAGAAAGAGATTAAGATTAAATCACTACAATAGAAAAGTTGAGATTTCCTATTATCCTGATTCAAATTCTTTCATTCCCACACCCAAGCGTGCAGATGTTAGATTGTCTTTTAAGAATGTGTATGGTGATCAAATCGGTAAACCATTAACTAATTATCCTGAAAAGATTAAGCGAAGAGAAGATTTCAATATTTTAAATTTTGAGCTTAATCCTGCTTACCTGCAATCTTCTCATATCGCTCATGTATGCTTTCGGAATACTGCACCGTTAATTACACTCAATCTAATAAGAATTCATATTTTAAAATTTAGTAAATTTGAGCCATTCAGATAGATAATGTTGATTAACCTGCAAAATTCTTCAACCATGAACAAACGAAATTTTATTATTTTTCTGATACTGGTATTGTTGATCAGTCTGGCTGCCTGTACAGCCGGGCCGAACACAACAATGGACGTAGCTTCCCCTGACGGCCATATCGCTGGATTTTTTCTGAGAAAAAAAGAAATTCCTCATGAGTTCCGAATTCGAGATGGCAGCCATAGTTGGACATATTGGCGTGAATCACTCCCTGCTATATTAGAATTTGTATCTGATGCATTTCACCAGTATTAAAAATACTGTTTATGATCATGTATTATCACACAGAAAGAGATTAAGATTAAATCACTACAATAGAAAAGTTGAGATTTCCTATTATCCTGATTCAAATTCTTTCATTCCCACACCCAAGCGTGCAGATGTTAGATTGTCTTTTAAGAATGTGTATGGTGATCAAATCGGTAAACCATTAACTAATTATCCTGAAAAGATTAAGCGAAGAGAAGATTTCAATATTTTAAATTTTGAGCTTAATCCTGCTTACCTGCAATCTTCTCATATCGCTCATGTATGCTTTCGGAATACTGCACCGTTAATTACACTCAATCTAATAAGAATTCATATTTTAAAATTTAGTAAATTTGAGCCATTCAGATAGATAATGTTGATTAACCTGCAAAATTCTTCAACCATGAACAAACGAAATTTTATTATTTTTCTGATACTGGTATTGTTGATCAGTCTGGCTGCCTGTACAGCCGGGCCGAACACAACAATGGACGTAGCTTCCCCTGACGGCCATATCGCTGGATTTTTTCTGGGACTCTGGCATGGAATCATTGCTCCTTTTACATTTGTCATTTCGCTGTTTACTGACCAGGTAAGCCTGTACGAGGTACACAACAATGGTGGATGGTATGATTTTGGCTTTGTCTTGGCTGCCGGTATCCTCTTTGGAGGAAGTAGTCGAGCCACCAGGAAGAAGAGAACAATAAATTGAATTGTAGCATCAAACCACTCCCTTATCCAGGGAGGGAAATTTGCTGGTTATCAATAAATTTACTTCTCCGGAAGTTTTTCATTAATGATGCCCCGGGGTATGATGTATTCAGCCCTTTGAGACAGCCCCTATGTATAGAAATGTGTTTCTTATTGACAATTAGAATATTGAAGTGTTGTATCCTAGCAATGCCAATTCATGTCTCCAAATTTCTTGAAATCTCTTACACGGCCATATTTGTCGGATGCATTCCACTCAATTTCCGTTAAATTATCTGTAAAAATATGATAAAAAAAAAGCTCCACACCGGGTGAAGCTTTTTGTTCAATTAAAAAAATCAGACTAATTTCACATCAACAGCGTTCAATCCTTTTTTTCCTTCTGTTAGTTCAAAAGTAACTTCATCATCTTCCCTGATCTTGTCGATCAATCCGGATGCATGAACAAAATACTCTTCTTTGGATTCATTGTCAATAATGAATCCAAATCCTTTGGACTCATTAAAAAATTTTACTTTTCCTTCTTTCATTTCAATTGTTTATTTAAAAATTTTGGCGCAAGGTCAGATTAATTTTGATTTCTGATTGATAGCATCCTTTCCTGTAAAAGTTGCAAAGGTGGGAATATTTTTCAAAAAAATGAAATAGTAGCTCAGATATTTATAATCAGTGGCAGACCTGGAGTCACATATATAAAAAACCGAGCATAATATTTATTTAAAATTTCATAAATTCATCCCTTCTGTTATTTGCCTTTCCTTCAGGTGTGGAATTTGTATCAACAGGGTTACTTTCTCCCCAACCCTTTGTCTTTAAGTTATGATCAATATAATATCTTTCAAAACCTTAGCCTTGACAACACACTATGGTATCTTATATACAAGGGAATTAATATTCATCCCTGCTCCGACGGATGCAAATGCAAGGAAATCTCCTTTTACTAACTGGTGATGGTTCAGTTTCTTTTTAAACATCATATCCAGTAAGGTGGGTAAAGTTGCGACAGAACTGTTTCCCAATTGTGAAATGATCATGGGCATAATGTGCTGGGGCACGATCTTTTCTCCGAAAAGCCGGAATATCCGTTGTAAAATTGCTTCATCCATTTTTTCATTTGCCTGGTGAATAAGAACCTTACTTACATCGTTCAGAATCAGTTTTGCCTTCTCGGTAGCATCTTTCACGACCTTAGGTACCGTTTTTAACGCATATTCGTACAGTTTATGCCCGTTCATCTTAAGAAAAAGTTCCGGCCCTTTATAATCAGGATTATTAGATTTATCCATCCAGAGCATATGGGAATATTCGAGTGTATCCGATCTTGTTGAATGAGAGATAATCCCCACAGGTTTCCTGCTTTTCACGACTTCAAGTATGGTTGCTCCTGCCCCATCCGAGTATATCATACTATCACGGTCATGCGGATCAGAAATCCTTGAAAGGGTCTCGGCGCCAATAACAAGTGCCCTTTTAGCATCACCTGATCTGATGTAATAATCAGCCTGTATGATTCCCTGCAACCAACCCGGGCATCCGAAAATGATATCATAAGCAATCGTTTTCGGGTTTTCTATACCCAATTTTTGTTTTACTCTTGCGGCAATGCTGGGTACAAAATCCGACCATTTCATATTTGCCTTAACATCACCGAAATTGTGTCCTACAATAATATAATCCAGGCTTTCTTTGTCAATACCTGAGGAATCTATAGCATCCTGAGAAGCAAAATAAGCAATATCAGAGGTGACCATGTCATCCGGCACATATCTTCTCTCTTTAATGCCGGTTATGTATTCAAATTTAGATATGATCTCATCGTTTTTAGTATCGATTTTCTTTCCGTCAGGGGAATAAAAACGGTTTTCAAGAAATTTTTCATTGGGGACCTTTACCGGGGGTATATAGCTTCCCGTCCCAACAATAGCCGTATATATGCTCTTACCCATTTTTTTTCACCATTAATTGTTGTTTGTCTTCATTAAGCATACAAAGATATTAGGAAATTTTTAATTCAATAACATTTTAAGGTATTCTGTTCCCGGTTTTTAGTTTTTAGTTGCGTGTTACGAGTTACGGGTTACTTTTCTATCCGCATAATACCAAGTTTCAACCTGGTGCATCCGGATGGTCAAACTATAAAATGCTGGAGCCTGCTTTTAGAAGGCCCCGTGAAATTATTATTTCATATTTCACAGGGGCAGGCCTCCCCCGTAGGGATGCTTGTGGCACTGGCCAGGAGGGGAATTTTGCGCTTTGCTATCTTACTGTAGACTGTTGACTGGAGACTTATATTACCAGCCGGATATAAACCGGCTTTACACTTTAAGCACCAAGCCCTGAGCGTTTCGGTAACATAAATCTCTCGGAATCTTACTGAATATTATGAACCTGAGCCTGATATTTCCTTGTCTTTTGAAAAATCAAACCTGTATCTTGCATATTGTTTTTTTTAAGCTAATTTAGCAAAGAGCATTTATGCCAAACAGGAACATTGGCACTATATTCAAAATTATTACACACTAATATTCAGTAACTTATGTCGAAA
>CAZEWS010000289.1:0-325 GCA_964515985.1 uncultured Rikenellaceae bacterium
ACTGCTGTCGAAGTTATCCATAAACAGCACTCCACTAAAAATTAAATTTCAATCCGGATTCTTCTACAACTTTGTTGACTTTTTCAATTGTACTTTTGGCAACATGGCCTCTGCCATTCAGCACCCTTGATACCGTCATCTTAGATACTTTAGCTTTTTTCGCAATGTCAGCAATTGTCGTTTTCATAATTGCATTTATTCCAGGCTAATCAAATTGAAAAATTTCTTCTATAGCCACACCTTGTTCCTCAAGGCATAAAGCGGCTGCCCCGAGTATAGCAATGTATGGATGATCTGTAGTCTCTATAATTAGAGACTCAACTGT
>CAZEWS010000289.1:335-4168 GCA_964515985.1 uncultured Rikenellaceae bacterium
GAAAGGTTTTAATTGTATCCCACATCGAATCTTCAAAAAACTTAAAAGAGCGACATACCGATCCACCAAGAAAGATAGCTTCCGGACTTAATGAAAACAGGATGATTTTAATTGCCTCGCCCAAGTGTTTACCAAAAGTATTAAAAACAGATAAAGCATTTTTATCAGACTTTTTTGCTTTATTATACATTTCTAATCCCGAAATTTGATGTTCGGAAACAAAATACTGACCACTGCAATAATGCTCTAAAGTTTTATCCAAATAGGGGATAGAACCAAATTCGCCGGCTCCGCAATATTTTCCAGAATAAAGCCTATGATTGACAATGATACCAACACCCATACCTGTACCGAGGGTTATTCCAACCATATTGCGAAATTTCCGCCCTTTATAAAAATATTTTTCACCAATGGCATAACAATTGGCATCATTATTTAAATAGACCGGCTTTTGGAAATGATCTTCCAAAATGTCTTTTAGGTGAACTTCTTTCCAGGATGGAATATTCTGTACATTATATACAATTCCGGTTTCCCTGTCCACGAGACTGGGGACACCAACACCGATACCGGCTACATCAGAGTCATATACTTTTTCTATGGATTCTATTATTTCACTTACTGTTTGCTCGACCGTTCCGGAAGCTGTGATATCATTCGTATGTTGATCTATGATATATTTTGAGTCTATTCTGCCTGTCCCGATGGAAGTTCCGCCTACATCAACGCCAATGACTGGTTTAGTGAACATTTATTATCTCATCCTTCCTGATTTTTTATTTCCTTCTTTGAACCAATAGTCACATTTGTGATCAACGGTTTGGCCCAAAATCCTATACTTAAAATATAGCCGAATGTTACATAAAGGAATGTCATACCATAACGCAATCCAAATATATCGCCAAGCGATCCAATAATTAATGGTACAGTTGCACCTCCCACGATTCCTGTACATAATATGCCGGAGAAGGATCCATGGTGTTTGGCAACCGAATTCAGCGCCAACGAAAAAACAATAGACCACATTACTGAAAAGAAAAAACCAACAGCCGGAAATGCTATGATTGCAATTTTGCCGGAGCCTAACAAAGCAATAGTAAGACTAATTATTGCTGCACTGGAAAAACCGATTAAAACCTTTCGGCTGTCCCATATTTTTATAACAACAAGGCCAAGAAGACACCCTAAGGTAAGTAATCCCCAAAAATACGATACTATATCGGCTCCAACAACCTGTGGATCATAACCGTGATAAGTTTCCAGATATTTTGAAATCCAGTTGGCTACACCTTGCTCCGAACCTACGTAAGCAAATATCCCAAAAAAATATAAAAGCACATATTTATTCTTAAATAACTGTTTGTGAGTTTCCCAGGCTCCGGCACGCTCATCTTCTGTCAGTTCTACTTTTGGTAGTCTTATTACCTTAAGTACAACAACCATCGTTAGTGTGATAAGGGCGAATAACCAGTATAGTGATATCCAGGGGAGGTTTTCGGGAACAACAGGGGCGAGTGTGCGAACAACAAAATCACTTTCCGCCGTTACAGATTTCAAGTTGAGTACAAGATAAGTATATATTTGTGGCGCAATGTATGCATAAACTGTGCCATTACGGAAAAAAAAGCGAAATTCTCCTCGCCACCGGCTGTGCGCAACAATGGATTTATGGCAACCTGTAACATAGCCATACCGATGCCAATCAAAAACAATGATATCAGGCCGACTAAAAAATAGGGAAATGTAGCAAAAAGTAAAGATCCTAAAAATGCCAGGGTAAAAGCAGCCAACATAACCGCTTTTTCCTGATATCGTTCTACCAGCATTCCGGCAGGTATTGACATCACGCCATAAGCGACAAAAAATGCAAAAGGCATAAATGCAGCCAGGGTTAAACTCAGGTGATATCCATTAATAAAATCGGGAATTAGCGGGCCAAGAATGTTTGTCAAAATTGAAATTACAAAAAATATTAAAAATACCAATCCGATAATAAAATAATTCCGTTTCATATTTGCTCCCTATCTTTAGACAACATTTACAGGATACGTTTTATTCACTATTGGTTAAATTAAATCCACTAAAGCGGAAAGCGGCCTGACCACCGTTTAAGCCTTTTTGGGAATAATGTGCCTTAATTGTTTTGGTCTCACCAGGCAAAATCGAGACAAAATTGTTTTCCCAAAATACCGGTAGTATGGATTGATCTGTTTCTTTATTGTAAACATTCAGTTCAATAAAAAATGCAATATTTTCCGATTTATTTTCCAGTTTTGTGCTGAGAATCTGATCATCCCCTGAATTTGTGAATTGATGCTCCGCTTCAATCTCTGCCTTTGGCATTGTCTGCAACAAACTTAAATCAGCATAAGATTTATTCCGGGTGGAAAACCAGGTATCATCGCTGAAGTCAATGACATCCTCTTTGGTAGATAGCCAGTAAAAATTTTCACTTAAAAGCCCTTCTTGCTCGCCGGAGATTTTTAATGAAAGGAAATAGGTTGTACTGATATTTTCAAAGACAGGTAAGTCAAGTATTTTGTTCGATTCATATTCCCGGATATTTACCGGGAGCTGTTTCTCATAGACAACTTTAGAATCAATATCCAGGACTTTGACAAGTGCAGTCAGATTCTCAACTGTCTGATACGTATCATTTACAACATATATATTTTTATCACCATAATTATAGGCAATATTTATAGGTTGAGATCCTACTCTAGTACCGTAAAAAGCGCCGTTAGGCATCAGGTAATAATCATATAGTTGCCAGAACATTTCCGGCCAGGCAGAATTAAGCATCCATTGAACCACACCGGTGGCTTCCGGTTTGTTGACTCCAAAAGATTCAAACATGGCCCGCATCGCTTCATAATTAACAACCTGTGCCAACTGTAAAAACTCCTCAACATTTTCTGCTTTCCAATACCGGTTTTCGTATCCTCTCAAATACCAGTTCAGGGTGTTAAATTCCTTACGACCGCAATGGTAATCCCAATAGTCGTTTATTGGCCATAGTTTATCATCTGGTATCATTCTTTTCAGACTTTCCAGAGGTGGAGGTTGTGGTCCCGGACCGGTTTCAGTATTAAAACCGTATGCTCCGCCTTTTTCTTTATCAAGATACCAGTAGTTTGGGGTAACATAGTCATAAGGTCCGTTCATTTTTACCGCGGTGGGTCCGCTGACTTCGCTGTCGTACAATCCGCAGGAAGCTAAGGCCGGTCGGGTTGGATCGGTTTTATCAAGCACCAAATTATACTTTTGCTCAAGAGCAGGGCGGGGGAGCATATCACTGGCCAGTACCCACACAAAAATACTGGGATGATTCCTAAGCCATTTAACCTGATCTTCCAGCGACCGGGAAATCAATTCCATTTCTTCTTCGGTTATAATACCACCGTACTGGTCAACTTTTTTACCAAGATAATCTTCCCATTCCCATTGGCAACTCCAGCCAGGCATTACCAGAATACCATATTCATCAGCCAGATCATACAGTGTTTTGCTGCTGCCCCAAAATCCCTCTAATCTTATCGTATTTAAATTAAGATGTTTAACATATCTCATCTGAGCTTCAATTTTATCGTGATCGTCAGCCAGCAACAAGTCATCCACCCAGCCGCCGCCGCGTATAAGGATTTTTTTGCCGTTTATCTTATATCCGCGATGACCTTGTTCATTTAAATAATCTTCAACTTTTCTTATCCCAAAACGGATATTTTGCTGATCAGAAATTTTCCCGTCAATCGTAGCGGTCAGATTCAGATTATACAAGTTGGGATTACCCAGGTTGTTTGGCCACCACAATTTGGGATTGTTTATGGTAAGTT
>CAZEWS010000289.1:4178-4627 GCA_964515985.1 uncultured Rikenellaceae bacterium
ATGGTTTTTGATTCATTTTGATCCAGAGAATAGTCTTGTTTAAATGAGATATCATCAATTTTTCCAATTAATTTACCTGATATTTCTTTTCTGCTATGATTTTTTAGATCTGCAGTTATGGTAATTTTAGCAGACTTATAAGCATCAGGATCAATTTCTGTTGATACAAAAGGCTGATTAATTGATACGCCTTGATTCATTTTTAGTTTGACCTCGCGCCAAATGCCCATGTTACGATCCGGCGGGGTGGGATTCCAGTCAACAAATCCGATTGAGAAATCACCGGGTTTGGGAGGAATTACTTCTACTGCAAGGTGGTTTTTATCTAAGACTAGAAGATCTGAAACATCAAACTCAAATTGTCTGAAAGCTCCAACAATTTGATCAGCTGAGCCAATCTGACTTCCGTTTAACCAAATATTTGCCCGGTAATTTATTCCTTCAAAAAC
>CAZEWS010000289.1:4822-5045 GCA_964515985.1 uncultured Rikenellaceae bacterium
TCATAAGCCATGCTCAACTGCTGACCATCTGCTTCAGTCTTTTCTGATGATTGAATGTGCCAGTTATCCTTTAAAACCATTATTCCACGCTCTGCATCTTGATATTGACAACCACCAAATAATATCAATAAGATGATTAAGAAAAATCCATTTCTTAAATATGCAGTATTCATGATTCCCGCCTTTCCATTATAAGATTTTTAATCTGGGATTTCCCATTTAC
>CAZEWS010000290.1:0-4943 GCA_964515985.1 uncultured Rikenellaceae bacterium
GAACCCTGTCGGGGTTATTTTCTGTCATAGACAAAGAATTTCAGAAATAAGACCCTTTGGGTTTTTGAAAACCCTAAGGGTCTCCGGAGGTTCATTTTGTTAACTGCTGAAAGACCTGTTCCAGGCTTTTCTCCTGCTTTTGCATGGATAATACGGTGAGGTTGTTTTTAACGGCAAAATTGAAGATTTCACCGCGGATGTCTTTTTCCGGTTCGCTTTGGATGAGCCATTGGTTTTTTTCTACCGGCAAAACCTTGTTCACACCCTCGATACGCTCCAGTTTCTTCTGATCGACAGTTCCGCTGAATTCTACATGAACGGTTTGAAATTTTTCCTCTACATAATCATAAATATCGCCTTTGGCATCGTCGGCTACGATCTTGCCGTTATGAATAATGATAATCCGGTCGCAGATGGCCTCTACTTCCTGCATGATATGGGTGGAAAGCAAAACGGTTTTTTCTTTCCCTGCCTCGGAGATCAGATTACGGATCTCCACGATCTGATTAGGATCCAATCCGGAGGTTGGTTCGTCGAGGATCAGTACCTGTGGGTCATGGATCAAAGCCTGTGCCAGTCCAACCCGTTGCCGGAAACCTTTCGATAAAGCCACGATTTTCTTTTTTTGTTCCGGCTCCAAACCGGTTTGCTGAATGATCTCCTCAATCCGCTGTTTAGTCTGGTTTCCGAGCTTATATATCCCAGCCACGAATTTCAGGTATTCCCTGACAAACATTTCGTAGTACAATGGATTGTTTTCAGGAAGGTAGCCGATTTGTTTTTTCACTTCCAGCGGGTGCTCCATTACATCCAGATTGTTAACAACAACCGTACCGGAGGTGGGTGGCAGGTAGCCTGTTATTATTTTCATCATAGTTGATTTCCCGGCGCCGTTTGGGCCGAGAAAACCAACAACTTCTCCTGATTTGATTTCAAGGGAGACATTATCAAGGGCTTTTTGTGCTCCGTAGAGTTTGGTTATGTTTTCGGCAATGATGGACATTTTAAGATTATCAGTTTAATGTAAGGATTATAATTAAGTGAATTTACCGGTCTGACCGCTTGAAGCGGGCGGACCGGTCGTTTATTAAATTTGTAAGGGGCACTGCCAAAGGCATGTCTGTGGCAAAAGTTCGCAATGTAATTGCCCAAATTTAGTGATTTTAGTCTTTTTACTTCTCATTGTTTCTTATTCTTTTTTTCAGACCCTGCCAGGTCCTACGGACACTGGCAGGTTTATTTACAGCCGAATGCAATTCGGCTCTACTTTCTTTGCCCTCAGCCTGCCAAAGGATTATTTGATGTACGCTTATGAACAGTACTGTTCCAAAAGCGGGCAGTTTTAACACATTTTAACAAATTCCATTATTTAATTAAAGTTCATTTAGTCAATATTATAGAATGTTTGGCATAAAATATGCAAGTAAAAGAATCAGGAAACCTTGCCTAAAAGATTGAATGATTCAATCGGATTCATAGGTAAGATTTTAGGTTTATAGATAGATTAGAAAGAAAAAGAGGCATCGTGAGAAGCCTCTTTTTTTTATTGTGAATTAAATACTCGTCAGACGACTTCAGTTCGTCAGACGAGTTTGTTTTAGAAAAACGAAAGCTGTAATTTTAAACGACGAAGAACAGTATACCTAAGTTCTGTTTTTTGATTGTAGCTTTGCCATGTTATGAATAGAATAAGCTAATATGTTTTTATCTACACCACATAATAATTCTTACAAAAAAGGATAGGATATGAAAAAAATTACAGGAATAATTATTCTTCTTGGGATTTTTATTTTACCCGGGCAAACACAGGTTTGGAAGGCGATAAAGAAAGCAGCTAAGGAGGAATCAATAAAGCTTGTTAAGAAAAAAACAGTTGAATTAAAAGACACAGCCATTCAGAGGATAGAAAAATGGAGCAATGAATATGATGCTACCGAATATAATTATGCAGTATCGTTTAGTGATAACTCCGGATTTTACGAAGCGGAGGATAAATTCGAGAAACATAAACGATCGCTGGTAGGGTTTGCCGTAAAGCGGGGAACTATCCAGGAAAAGATAGGAGACCGGGCCGGGGAAATGAAGCCGGAGGATTATAATAATGCCGGTGAATTTTTTTATGCATCCAATAAATTCCGTTCTGCCCGGCTTTCGTTTAAGGCTGCTTTGGCACTGTTAATTGCTGAAGGCAGAGCTGATTCTGAAACCGGTGCCTTGGTAAAAAGTAATCTGGGATTGTTATATCATACAACCGGCAGGTTTACACTTTCGGAAGAATTTTCACTGGCGGCTTTAAAATTGCGAAAAGAAACATTAAATGACCGGGCAGGTTATGGAGCTTCTCTAAATAACCTGGCCGTTTTATATAAAGATCTTGGCCGCTATAATGAAGCGGAGGAACACATCCGTTCTGCCGTTGAAATTACAAGGGAAACCATGGGTGAAAAAAGCGCGGCGCTGGCTATTGTTCTGAATAACCAGGCGATCTTGTTCCAGGTTTTGGGGAATTATAAAGAAGCTGAAAGGATACTTAAAGAGGCTATTGAAATAGCAGGTATTGAGCTCAGGGAAAAATCCCCCAATTTTGTGAGGTTAAAAGTAAATTTAGCTTTGTTATACCAGTTGCAAAACCGTTATGATGAAGCGGAAGAAATATATCTTGAAGCAATAAGGATAAAGAAAAACCGCCTTGGGACAAACCATCCCGATTATGCAGTGATGCTTCGAAATTTAGCTTCCCTGTATCAACTTAAAGGTGATTATACCCTGGTTGAGGAGAATTTAAATAAGGCCATTGAGATTTACCGTAAAAAATTCGGTGAACAACACCATGTATATGCTGCTGCAATTTATGATCTGGGCAGATTTTACCAGTTCAGGGGAGACATAAATAAAGCCCGGCCCCTGATTACCCGGGCCATTCAAATCCAAAAGAGCAAGCTGGGCGATCATCATCCAAGCCTTACGGAATCGATGGAAGCAATGGCTGTTCTTGAATGGCAGGAAGGGAAATTGAATGAAGCAGCACGGTCATATATAAACGTTCTGGATGAGTACCTGTACCAGATCAATACTTATTTTCCCTCCATGAGCAACAATGATAAATCACGGTTCTGGGAGAAGATCCATCCGAAGTTTATGCGTTTTTGCAGTTTTGCACTTGATGCGGAAAAGGATGTACCTGAAATTACGGGCAATGTATACAATTATCATATAGCCACGAAAGCATTGTTATTGAACACCACGAACAAGGTTAAAAACAAAATATTGAATAGCGGAGACGAAAAGTTGATAAAGAAATACAACGAATGGATTGATCTTAAGGAATACCTCGCCAGGCTATATACCATGTCGAAAGAGGAACTGGCAGCAGATAAAATTAATCTCGATTCGCTGGAAGCCGAAACAAATCTGAAGGAAAAAGAGTTGTCCCGGGCATCAGAACTTTTTGAAACGGGGTATAAAATGCAGGCTATAAGTTACACGGATATATCAGAAAAACTGGATGAAAGGGAAGCCTGTATCGAAATTTTAAGATTCCCAAAATATAATTTCCTTGTACCTGACACCCTTGTTTATTATTGTGCATTAATAATTGATCACGATAGAGACAAGTTGCCTGAGCTGGTGGTATTTGAAAACGGGAACCAACTGGAATCCTTTTATGCAAAGAAATACAGAACAGCCATGCAAAGAGGGTTTGAAGGAGGAGCTTTTTATGAAGTGTATTGGAAACCACTGGAAAACAAGACTTCCGGCAAAACGATGTTATATGTTTCGGTTGACGGGATATACAACCAGATTAATATAAATACTTTGCAGATGGCGTCAGGTAAATTTATTATTGAAAAGAAGGATATTTATTATGTGACGAATACGAAAGACGTTATTGGGGTTAAGAACAGGATCTCAGGATCCGTTTCGGTTGACAAGGGAGCTGTATTATTAGGTGATCCTGATTACGATAAAGATTTCGACTGGCAGCAAATGAAACAAATGACCCTTCCGGAACTACCCGGAACAAAGGTTGAAGTAGAAAAAATCGAAACCCAACTGGTTAATAAAGCGTGGAAAGTGAAGGTTTATTTGCAGGAAGATGCTTCAGAAGAGAATCTGAAAAGGGTAAAAAGTCCGTATCTGTTACATATTGCAACTCACGGTTTTTTCCTTGAGGATCTCAAGCCTGGCAGGCAGGAAAAGATTTTCGGCATTGAACCCATGAAAGCTTCCGAGAACCCCTTGTTGCGTTCAGGATTGATGTTTACGGGTGCGGATAATACTGTTCAGAATATTAATGTTAGGGAAAGCCGAAGTACGGATGATGGAATATTAAATGCCTATGAAGCCATGATCCTGGATCTTGATCATACTGAGCTGGTTGTTCTCAGTGCATGTGAGACCGGATTGGGTGAAATCAGAAACGGTGAGGGTGTTTATGGGCTACAGCGTGCTTTTCAGATAGCCGGCACGTCTTCGGTAATGATAAGTCTCTGGCAGGTGAGCGATGAGGTTACACAAAAGCTTATGACGAATTTTTATAAATACTGGCTGGAAACAGGGGACAAACATAAGGCGTTCACCCGGTCGCAACTGGAGATCAAGCAAAAGTATTCTGCACCGTTTTACTGGGGGGCGTTTATTATGGTGAATAAGTAGGGGAAGGCTAAGGCTGAGGAGGAAGAGGCGAAAGGGCGATTGGGAGACGGAGAGACTTAGAGACTGGGTGACTAAGAGAGAGACTGGGAGAGACCTGCCAGGGTTTGGGAAACCTGGCAGAGTCTGTGAAGGAAAGGTTGAGGTTCGAGTGGTTTGTATGGTAGCTTGCGGTGACGAGTAATAATGAATATCCAATATCGAATTTCGAACGTTTTGCGCAGCAAAACCTCACGAGTGGCATGTGTGTTAGATTGTGGGAACGAGTAATAATGAATGGTAAAAAGCAG
>CAZEWS010000291.1:0-4918 GCA_964515985.1 uncultured Rikenellaceae bacterium
TGGGTAGTTACGAAAGAGTTGGACAGACCTAACGGTATTGGCTTATCACCTGATGAAAAAACTCTTTATGTAGCCAATTCTGGTAAAAGGAAAATCTTGATGGCGTTTGATGTTGCAGATAATGGTGTTACCAGTAACGGTCGTATCTTTTATGATGCTACTGAGTTCGACAAATATGGTAAGCTCGGAGCCTTTGACGGATTAGCAGTTGATGCTGCTGGCAATATATGGGCAACTGGTCCTGGTGGAGTAATGATCTTTACAGCAGATGGCAAACATCTCGGTAGTATCGAGACAGGCACTGTGCTATCAAATTGCTGTTTCGGTGGAGTAGATGGGAATGAACTTTACATTACGGCAGATATGTATTTGTGCCGGGTAAAAGTGAATGTGAAAGGGACAGGATATTAAAGAAATTAATCAAATTAAAGGTATAACAAGCGGCTTCAACGGACACGAGGGCGTTGTTTAAAAATAATTTAGCAAGGAGCTTTTTTAAAGTTTTGAGTAGGCCTTGATGTTTAGTGCGACAAAGCCCTCGTACCCCTGAGCCGCTAAATGTTATACCGCTTACGTAACGGAACTTCTTAAGTACTCAGATGAGCCGGGACCGAGGTTAAACAGAAGATCAATTATGCTAAGGTTTGGAATAAAACCGTGTTTTGTAGCAAATACCTGGGGGTATTCCACGCAGTTGAAATGAGGGTCATCAATAACTTTTTTCGGATGGATCTTTTCCCGGTAATCCCACAACCCGGCTACGGATGGATTGACGAATTTATTTGTATAGAAGATCTCCGGTTCAACGTCAAAAAAGTCCAAGATAATCTCCTGTATTTTAATATTAAAGTCGAACAGGAACCTGATTTTTAATGTATAAAAAGATCTAAGATCATCAATATAGAATTCGTAGAAAGGTGAGGATTTATAAGCTGATTCAATGGACCTGAAATGCATGTTTTGCCATCTGGTGGTATAATCGATTTCCAGATCCCGGATAAAAACTTTGTGAAAGCTTCCCCGGATAACCGGTATGGATAAAACAACAGGTCCATTCGCTCCGTAAATGATACACCTGTTACGGTATGTTTGCTTAATAAAGTTTTCGTGTTTTTCAATGTAAACTGTACAGGAAAGAAAGAATTTGGAATAATATTGGACAGGAGCCAGGTAAGCGGTAGACAGTAAAATCTTTTTTTTCTCAACCATGGTTCAGCTATACCTTTAGCCCTGGATTTTATTAATCATGCTCGCGTTAAATCCTGCCCCGAAACCATTATCGATGTTAACCACACTAACGCCGGCGGCACAACTGGTCAACATGGCTAACAGAGCCGAAATGCCTCCAAAATTGGCACCATACCCAATGCTTGTCGGAACGGCAATAATGGGTTTATTAATTAACCCTCCGACAATGCTGGCAAGCGCTCCTTCCATTCCGGCTATCACAATAACAACCTTCGAATCACGGATAACATCCAGGTTATCAACCAGACGATGAATGCCCGCTACACCGGCATCGTAAATTCTATTCACCTTATTTCCCAATAGTTCAGCAGTTACAGCCGCTTCTTCGGCAACGGGTATGTCCGACGTGCCAGCCGTTACGACCGAGATATAACTATCCGGAATGGTTACTTTCTTTTTCATTCGACTTATTATTCGTGCAACTTTGTGATATTGAAAATCGGGGTGGAGATCTTTAACGGCATTGTACATATCAGATGTTGCGCGGGTGGCAATAATATTTGTGTCTTTTGTCAGCATAAACTCAATGATCTTTTGAACCTGCTCAACCGTTTTGCCTGAACAAAAAATGATTTCAGGATACCCTGTTCGTAATTCCCTGTGAAAGTCTATTTTAGCAAAACCCAGATCCTTAAACGGAAGATCCTTTAAGTGATTAATCGCATCATTAATCTCAATTTTTCCATCCTTAACGTTTTCTAAAAGTTTTTTTATGTCTTTACTGTTCATATTGATTATAATTAATTTATGTTGCAGGATACAGGTTTGAGATTTTCTTTAACTTGTTGTACAGGAATTTCAAAGTTTATTAGTTTTTTTAATTAATAAGCGAATATCGAACAAGGATTAACGATTTTTGAAGTTTTTTACTTCATCATTCATTATTCCTTGTTGGATATTGGATATTCATTTTTTCATCAATTAATTTGTTTACTATGTTCTTCTATTGGGTTAAAGCTTCCCATTCTATATCCCTCCAGGTCCAATGTTATATATTTATATCCTATGCTTTTTAATTTTTGAATGATCTTTGATTTAATCTCAGGATCATTTATTTTAGAAAAGTGGACCGGATCAGTCTCAATCCGGGCAATTTCCCCATGTGATCTGACCCTAACTGCTTTGAATCCCAGATCAATTAAAAACTTTTCAGCAATTTCGATTCTTGTTAAATCTTCCTCCTTTATTTCAGTATTGTGTGGTATCCGGGTTAGCAAGCAGGCATACGCAGGTTTATCCCATGTAGGCAGGTTTAATTGTCTGGAGAATTCTCTTATTTCGTTTTTTGTAATTCCTGCTTCCTTCAATGGGCTTTTCACCTTAAGTTCCTTCAACGCTCTCAGACCGGGTCTGTGATCCGACAGATCATTGTTGTTTGTTCCGTCCAACACATGGTTTAGCCCCTCTGATTCAGCTATGGAGATCAGGGTTTGGAATAAATGTTTCTTGCATAAATAACACCGGTCCGGTGGATTTGTTTTTATGGAATCGATCATGTCCGCTTTCACCACTTTATGTGAGACGTTGAGTTTATGGCAAATTTCAACCGCTTCTTCAATTTCCCAGTTCGCTATATAAGGTGTGTCGATGGTTAATGCCAACACATTTTTTCCCAAAGCTTCTTTTGCAGATGCCAGCAAAAAAGTGCTGTCCACTCCTCCTGAATATGCAACAACTGCACTTCCGAGATTCTTCAGATACGAAATAAGGTTTTTATATTTTGGATGATTGATCATATTGTTTTTTGTTCATTACGATATCTGGTATTCAAGTATGGTAGATTATAATAACCTTTTCTCGCCACAAAGACTCAAAGGCTCACAAACAATTAAAAATTAGAAATTAGAAATTAAAAAAAATTGTTATTTAGATGTTTTGCTTGAAATTGACCCTAAAATCTTTTTAAGCTCACCTGATTCATTAACCAAATATTTTCCTGTTTCTTTATCTCTAATGTCAAGAGCTTTAAATATTTTATTACATCTATCGCAAACTTAAATAACCTTTCTCCTAATCTCCTATCCATAATTTTTCATTTTTAATTTTTCATTTTTAATTAAATAGCGTAGCTATGTCCTTAATAATGCATTGATGTGATCCAGAACTTCCCGTATTGGAATATTTCTTTCTTTGGCGATTCGCTTACAATCCTCATATTCTGGTTTGGAATGAAGGAGTTTGTTTTGGTAATAGCAGGATTTTATGGTTACTTCACCGTAGTCGGTGGCTAATTTGCTCAGCTTTCTTTCAAGGGCAGTTTTATTCACTTTGTATGACCGTAAACCAAGAGTGGTGGTTTCAGTGAATAAAAGCTCTTTAACTTTATTCATTTGATCAGGACTGCAAAGAACACTTATTTTTATTGCCGGCCTGTTTTTTTTCATCATTAAAGGTGTAAAAAATACGTCCTGAACGCCCTGGCCGAAAAGTTTTTCCATTATAAAGTCATACCACTCAGGGTTCATATCGTCAATGTTACATTCAATCATACAGGCTTCTGATTCTTTTTGTTTGTCTGAATTTTGAACTGAATCAGTCTCCCCAACATAAACCCTCAGCAGATTTGGTGATTCCGTTACTTTATGACCTACTCCATATCCTGTTTTGTGTATAACCATTTCGATTTTATCCGAAAAATCGTTTACAAGGGTTGATAATATAGCTGCTCCGGTGGGAGTGGTGGTTTCAAAGTTTGCACCTCCGATTTTGGTTGGTATATTCTTAAGGATCTCCACCGTTGCAGGGGCGGGCACAGGTAATATGCCATGTGAGGCTTTGATAAAACCTCCGCCCAATTCAACACTTGAAGCAAAAATTTTATAAAATTGAAAATAATCATGGCATATAGCTGCTCCAACAATATCTATAATTGAATCGATAGCTCCAACTTCATGGAAATGAATTTTACTTATGGGTTTATTGTGGACATGTGCTTCTGCCTTTCCTAATTTCTGAAATATACGTTTGCTCAATGACTTTACCTGCTTATTAAGATCACTGGTGTCAATGATCTTTTCAATGTCAGAAAGATTTCGGTGAATTTGATTTTCGGAAGGATCAGTGATTACATCAACTCTTGTACCCGTAATACCGCTGCGCTGCTCTTTGCTAAACCTTATCGTATATCCACTGAGTTTTAATTTGTTTAATTCAGATAGTAAGAAATTTTTGTTCAGTCCCAGGTCGATCATGGCAGCAAGGTTCATGTCACCGCTGATTCCCGAAAAACAATCGTAATATAGATTTTTCATTTTGCCTACACAATTTTATATTCGTAATGTCAGGTGGAAACGCCTGACAACATTTAAACGTATCGGAATTTATTCTCCGCCAGCTGGCGGATCATGAGATCGTCACGCTTGCAGCGTGACTAAGTTCAATGTTTTGAGGTTTACAAACAATTAAAAATTAGAAATTAAAAATTAAAAAAATGTTATTTAGATGTTTTGCTTGAAATTGACCCTAAAATCTTTTTAAGCTCACCTGATTCATTAACCAAATATTTTCCTGTTTCTTTATCTCCAATGTCAAGAGCTTTAAATATTTTTAACCAATAATTTGATTCCCGCATATCTGTTAATGAAATTTGACGGGGTGAATAGTTAGCTCCGCTTTATGTTGCTGCTTTTGTCAACTGGTATTTCATCACAGTAATTTCTGGAGTATTTTT
>CAZEWS010000292.1:0-4906 GCA_964515985.1 uncultured Rikenellaceae bacterium
ATATTAATATTAACTAAAATCTGACACTCCGACTTTTCGGAGTGGGCTCAATATTAGAAACGAAATGGCTTGTAAACTATGGATGATAACAGAATATGTGCCTTATTAAAATAATAAATGGTGAAATAGCAATGAATGCACAACCACCTATTAGAATGATTATTTATTAATCATAGCGTATTCCATTAGGCCATTAAAAAAACAAAAAAATAAGCAGATGAAAAATAACAGATTCTATTTGTCCAGATGCATTTTCCTGTTGATTTTAAGCATCGCGACCAGTTATTCCTACTCTCGGAACAGGATCGAAGTGAATCGTATTGAATTTGCAAATAACGTGTCGCGAATTTTACCTGAAAATGTAACTGAGCTAAGCAGTGATTTACATCCCTTATATGCAAAAATCAGGGCTTTCCTTGAAAACCAGGGGAAAAACTGTTCATTTGAAATTACCGGGCTTTCCAAATATGATTATTTAAGGATTATAAACGGGCAAATTCAGAAATTCCGATATTATCAGGATAGTTTAGGCGCGATTATAGACCCTGTCCAGAAAAAGGAATGGCAGTATTCAACACCATGCTATGCTTTATCGGTAGCCCTATTGGAATATACTCAATTTAACAGTGATTCTTTTCTCTTAAATTCAGGAATTAAAGCATTGGATTGGGCGATTAATGCCATGTATTTAAACAGGACAGCCCAGAATCACGGTGAATTTTATATCCAGCCCGTAATGCTGGCCCTTGAACTTTTTCAGGGGGAAATTGCTCCATCGGTAATAGAAGGTTGGAAAATCAAATTGTCAAAAATAGACCCCTACAGTTTGTATCGCGATAATCTCCGTTTAAAAAAGAAATGTTACAACCACAATGTTGTGGCATTGGCAGGGGAATACCTTCGAATAAAACAAAATGTTAATGGCGATGAAAAATTTTTGGAAGAACATTTAAAACATCAACTCCAGTTTTTTTCTGATAACGGGATGTACATTGATGCTGAAAGGAATCCACCTATTGTGTATGATGAATTTTCGCGGCAATATTTGGCAACCATACTGGCAGAAGGGTACAAAGGACCTTCTTATTCAAATTACAGGGATTTAATCTGGAAAGGAGCCTGGACATCGTTGTTCATGCAGTCGCCTTTCGGCGAAGTGCCAACCGGGGGACGAAGCGCACAACATATCTGGAACGAGGCTGCATCGGCGGTCACCTATGAAATATATGCATCTCAATATGCAGCAATTGGGAAGATGAATGAAGCTGGTGCATATAAAAGGGCCGCCAGGCTTTCGCTTTCAAGCATTAAACGTTCGTTGCGCTCCGATGGTACCGGGTATGTGGTAAAAAACAGGTTCCCCATAGATGCTCAACATGGTTACGAGAGGTATTCGGCTCAGACACAGTACAACCTCCTGGCATGTTGGTTAATGGCTGTTTCTTATTTGTACGCGGATGATACCATTGAAGAAAAACCAGCCCCCGCTGATATCGGAGGTTTTGTATTGCCCCTCCAGGATGTATTTCATAAGGTTTTTGCCAATGTTGCAGGGAATTATATTGAATATGAATTAAGCGGAGACCCAAGGTATAACCCAACGGGGCTTATACGTATCCATCTAAAGAATTCGAATCCGCTTATAGGGCCATCGGATGGCGTTGTGCATAATTGGGACCGTGTGAACAAAATCGACCTTGGAGGGGAGCATCTGGCGGTTGGACCAGCCTGGTTTGACAAGGATAATATTGAACACCGGCTTGCCGATTATACTAATATAATCCAACCTTCAAATAAACTTTTTTCAGCCTACAAGTCTGATAAACCTGTAAATATAGAAGTCAAGGTGCTTAAGGAAACACCGGATTTGGTAAGATTTGAGATTGTATACAAGGGCAATTTCCATGGAATCGATAAAGTCTGCCAAAGGATTTCAATCGTGCCTGATGGAATTACCATTGAAGATAAATTATCGGGTGATTGTGAGAAAATGATGGTGTATTATCCCATGCTAATCTTCGATGGACTTGATAAATCAGAAGTGAATCTTTTTGATAAAAGCCTGGAACTGTTTCTAAATGGTGGTGGTGTTCATTTCGAAATGATTAAACAGAGGAACTCAACTCTGAAACGCACCAACAAAACGCTTATTTCGAGGAACGGCTTTATTGAAGGGTGCTATTCTGACGTCCAAGGCAAAAAAGCAGTATATCAAATAAGAAGTGTAAACATGCCATAACACGTTTTACGCGCCGTTTCCAATAATCATTTTCATTATGGAGTTAAATGTTTTAAACAGGTTTAAAGGATTCCTTTCTAACAAGGGGGTACTTATATTTGGCTGGGGTTTAGGAATATTTTTTATTCCTTTTTCAATAAAAGCAAATTTTATTACGATTTCGTCAAACGGGGTATCAGAATATGTCATCCTTGCCGACGCAGAAAATAATGTATCCGAAAATTTTGCTGCCAGCGAACTACAGGCTTATATTGAAAAGATTACCAGTACCAGGCTACCAATTGTACATGAAACTTTTGGGAGGCCTTTTATTGCTGTCGGCAATCATAAAGAAACAGAATGTATTTCTGTCTTACCGCGTTATCCGGGCGATGATAGTTTTTGTGTCAAAACATTAGGAGAAAATATCCTGATAAGAGGTGCTGGTCAACGTGGTACGCTATACGGTGTTTATGCTTTCCTGGAAAGGCTTGGATGCTGGTGGTTTGCCCCGGATATTCCGGTTTTGAAAGGCCATCACGAATATATACCCAGCCTTCCGGTTTTAGCCATTGAACCTTTTGAAACAACCGAACGCCCATTAATGAAATACCGAAAACGCGATGCAGATGGAGGCAACCGGACTTTTTCGCCTTCTACTTGGCCGGGTGTCATCGACTGGATGGCCAAACAACGTTCTAATATCCTGGCAGTCAGTATTTCCGGTTATGAAAAAAATAAGGTTATTATATTGAATGAAGTGGCCAAACGCGGTTTAATGTTGATGGTTGGGCAGCACAATGTAATGGGTACTTTCCTATCGCCTGATAAATATTTTGAAGAACACCCCGAATGGTTTGGGCAGATTGATGGCGAAAGGGTTATTAAAGCCAAAGGACGTCCGGTGGTTTTCGATACAGCTAACAAAGAAGCAATGACTACATTCATCAATAATTTGATTGTTTACCTGAAGCAAAACCCGGAGATTACGATTTTTCAACTTTGGCCGCCAGATGTCGCATACTGGTCGGAAAGCAGCGAATCGCAGGCTTTAGGCCCGCCTGCTGAAAGAATGGCGCTTTTTGTCCAGCAGGTTACTGAGGCTGTCCGTTTGGCCGGTATCAAAACCAGGATTGCTTTCCTGGGCTATTCATTCTATTCTGACCCACCGGAGAATATGGCTTTCGGCAGTGACGCACTGTTGGAATTTTGCCCGATCAATCAAAATTTTGCATACCCACTTTCCAGTCAGGTTGATGAGGTTAACTCAAAATATAATCAACAATTAAAGGAATGGATTGCCCGATTCCCGGGCGAGGTAATTCATTACAGCTATTACGCTAAATACAGTTGGCGTTCGCTCCCGGTTATACTCCCGGTGCAAATTGGCTCTGAAATAAAAGAGTGGTTCCAGCTAGGTGAAAAGGGGGCCGGCATGTATTGTGAACCTGGGAATTGGTTGGCGCTTGAGGCTAACCACCTGGCTTTTAGCAAGGCATTATGGGATTCGGGATTCGATGCAGAAAAATGGTATAGCCAGTATTTGCAGGTTCGTTTTGGAAAGGCTTCAAATTCGGTTAAAACGTATTATGAGCTTGCCACGCGTGTTAGTTTAAATGCTTTAATCCCGCAAAGTGCAACAGATGAAATAACCGATTATTTTAAGTTAGCGGATGATGCAGAAGTGGCACTTATCGAAGCTTTCCGAACGGCTGAAAAAGACAAAAGCAAATGGTTTATAAAAAGGCTTTTATGGCAACCTCGTTACCTTAAACTGGCTCTTCAACTGAGGCAGGCACAAATAAAATAAGACTGGCAACTGGAAAATAAATACAGGCAAAAAATAGCCCGTCTGGTCAAAAAACATGTGGATGAAGGGACAACCCTGAATCGTGGCTATGGTTACAAAGTTGGGCAGGTTCCTGATTAAGTATATTCCGCTACTTAAAAGTTGATAAAGAATCTTTGAATAATTGCAGTCAGTATGAAATCGTCAATGGATAATTTAACCTTTTCAACAATTAAAAGAGGAAAAGTTGGAAAGCCAACAATATTTAAAAGTATTAATCTATTTGTATTTCAAAAATAGGGACAGCTTCTGATTTTCGGGATCCGGTGGATGTGGGACAGGTTTGTGGAACAATTGTTTATTTCTAATCAACTTTCGGTACTTATCCCCGAAATGTTGCATTCCCACACCAGAATCTGGATACATCTATTTTGGTCAACAAAAAATCACGAAAGGATTTTATTTAAAAAGACAGGAAAATAATTGTACGATTTTTTCAGTAGAGTATAAAGAATGGAAACAGGAATATGGTATATTTGATGATAAATAAAGAGAACGAGTTCAAACAGCTTTAGCAAAAGAAATTCCTGACAGGTGTCCCATGCAGATCAGTTTTACTCCTGAATTTGCTTCCCGGTTATGTAATGAAATGAATGTAGATAAAGACAGTCTGTATAACCCTCATGGTGGCGGGAATACTTATGAACTGGAACGGAAGCGATGATTGATGCTATAAAAAAGTATTAGACCCCAGCGGGATCTTATTATTGTAGAAATCAGATTATTAAACAAATTACGACCCCGGATGGGGTCGCATTATAAATTTGAAAAAATTATTATTTAACGTGAGTTAGAAATATACGATATTGATATTCACCAGATTAATTTTTGCTTTGTGT
>CAZEWS010000293.1:0-4905 GCA_964515985.1 uncultured Rikenellaceae bacterium
AACCAATAATTTGATTCCCGCATATCTGTTAATGAAATTTGACGGGGTGAATAGTCAGCTCCGCTTGATGTTGCCGCTTTTGTCAACTGGTATTTCATCACAGTAATTTCCGGAGTATTTTTTATATTCCTTAAAAATTTTATTACATCTATCGCAAACTTAAATAACCTTTCTCCTAATCCTCTATCCATAATTTTTAATTTTTAATTTTTAATTTTTAATTAAATAGCGTAGCTATATCCTATATATCGGCTCAAATCAATTGCTAAAATTACCTAACACCTTTCTATAATCCTAATGATAGTGCAACCAATTCTGCTATATCATAATTTTTTATTTCTTTTTCTTTGTTCTTATACTTGAGTCCATTGGTCAACATAACCATACAATACGGACAAGCAGTGGCAATGATATCCGCATTAGTTTCAAATACATCCTCTATTCTCTCAATAAACACTTCTTTATCTCCTTTTTCAGCTTCTTTATACATTTGGCCTCCACCTCCGCCACAACAAAGTGCATGGTTTTTATTTCTTTTCATTTCAACTTTTACGGAGGGAATAGCCCCGAGCACTTTCCTTGGGGCATCGTACTCACCATTGGCCCTGCCCAGATAGCAGGGATCATGAAAGGTTATGATCTTGCTTTTAAACAGATCCGATTCAATTCTTAATCTTCCTTTATAGATTTGCTGTTTCAAAAATTGGGAATGATGAATAACTTCATACAAACCACCAAAATCAGGATATTCATTTTTAAAGGTATTATATACATGAGGATCGCAGGTTAATATTTTTTTCACCTCATACCCGTTCAGCAGTTCAATATTCATTAATGCCTGCATCAAGAATAACATCTCATTACCTGCCCTTCTGGCCACATCCCCACTCGATGATTCCTCAACACCCAGTACGGCATAACTTACATCAAGGTAAGTGAGAATTTGAATAAAGGCCCGGGTCACCCGTTTGTAACGGTCATCAAATGCCCCTGCACTGCCTACCCAGAAAAGGTATTCGGGTTTCTCACCTTTGGCGGCCAGATCTGCCATCACCGGAACTTTTATTTTAATTTTATTAGCCATATGTTGGGTTAGGTGTTTATGTGTTTTTGTGCTTATGTGTTTTTGTGTTTAGGTGTTTTGGTGTTTTGGTTATTGTATTTATGTTTTTCGAGATCATTTTTTTTCAAGATATCTGATAAAGCCAAGGGTTAACTTACGGGGTTTTTCAGATTTCTTAAATAAATCTTCAATATCATCCTCAGGTAAATAATTATTATCCATTAAAACATAAGTCATACTTTTTACCTCCGCCGCCGAACTTTGAGCATAGTCGTAAAATTTTAAGGAGTCTTTCTTGTGATATCTGCTAAAACCCTCTGCAATGTTATTCATTGAAGATAAAGCGGCCTTTTTTAATTGACCTTTGGTTTCAAAATCACTTTTTAAAGGTTCTTTGTTACAAACTTCAAACACCTTATTCACAAGATCACGTGCAGCTTTCCAACATTCAAGATCTTCAAAACGCACAATCATAGACATTCGTTTTATTTAATTTAATATGCAGATAATTACTCAAAAGAATTATAATAAATCCATATTTACTGAAATATTCAATACAAAAACAACCTTAACACCTTAACACTCAAACACCTTAACACTCAAACACCTTAACACTCAAACACTTTAACACCAAATTCATCAACCCCAATCATAAAGCCTCACTTTATTTCACAACCACATATAAATCTTCAGCCCACAGCATCCTATCCTCCTGTGAGAACTGCCACGGAGCACCGTTATTTTCAATATTAGTGAACATACTGTTTAATTGTGCAGGAGCAGCGGCCTGCTCCATTACCAAATATCTTCGCATATCAATTATTATAGACAAATGGTCGATATTAACAGGACATTCTTCTGTACAGGCATTACAGGTGGTACATGCCCATAATTCTTCTGGAGTTATCAAATCAAATAATGATTTACCATCATCATAATCCTTACCTTTTTTATCCAGGTTCTTTCCGACTATTTCGAGACGGTCGCGTGTGTCCATAATTACCTTTCTTGGCGATAATCTTTTTCCTGTAATATTAGCAGGACAACTTGATGTACACCTGCCACATTCAGTACAGGAATATGCATCCATCAGATTTTTCCATGTAAGGTCTTTTATTTTTTGTGCTCCGAATGTCAGTTCTTCGGCATTTTCTTCTTCAACCGGTTCCATAGCGCTCTCATTAAGCATTAATTTTACCTCTTTGGTAACAGAAGGCATAATGGCTACTTCTCCTTTTGGTCTGAGTTTGGAATAATAAACATTGGGAAACGAAAGAAACACATGGAAATGTTTGGAATAAGGAATATAATTTAAAAAAGCAAATACTCCGATAATATGGAACCACCATCCGAATCTTTCCAAAAAGATCAGTGTATTATCAGGCAATCCGTTAAATAAAGGAATCAACAGACCACTTAATGGAAATGTACCTACGTTTACAAAATGTTCCAATCCCCGTAATTGTAAGATTCTATCAGAAGCATTCATTGTAAATAATGCACTCATAAGAAAAATTTCCGTTATAAGGATAATATTGGCATCTGAACGGGGCCATAACGTCATCTCTTCATTCCAAAACCTTTTAACTCTTATAATATTTCTGCGGATCAGGAAGATTATACAGGCAATTACTACTCCTACAGCAAAAAATTCAAAGGAAGATACAAGAATGTTATAAACGGGTCCGAAAAAGGCGAATAATCTATGTGTCCCAGTAATACCATCAATAATAATCTCCAATATTTCTATGTTTACAATAATAAATCCCACGTAAATAAGGATATGTAAGATGCCTGCTATAGGGCGGGTAACCATTTTTGATTGCCCGATTGCTACTTTAAACATTAGTTTCCACCTTTTAGCTTTGTTGTTTTTTATTTCAACATCTCTTCCAAGCTTAATATTCCGGGCAATAATTCTTACATTTCTGTAGAAAAATAAAATCGTAGCAATAAGTATTATAACAAAGATTACATTCGAAATCATAATAAAATATGCTTAGGTTCTGTTGCAATTTACTATTGTTATTAGTGGGATTTAGTGTTTTTTGCCGTAGGCATGCCTTTGGCAGTGTTTTAGTGGATTTTTTTTTATAGCTATAAAATCACTAACCTGCCCGCCACCACGCAAAAGCCTGCGAAATGGCAGTCGGGAGTAATTTTCTTTCCTATTATCTTGCCTTGTGCCAGTATAACAGGCAATCATGAGGACAGAAGTTTTATTGTGCAGTTAAATAAATAGTGAGTTTTAATTTTCTGATTTAAATTCCTTAATTGTTTTGATTAATTCAGGAAGAACTTTGTGTACATCCCCTACAATACCATAATCAGCAGCTTCAAAAATAGGTGCTTCATTATCTTCGTTTATAGCTACAATATATTTTGATGAACTTACACCAGCCAAATGCTGGATAGCTCCTGAAATACCACATGCAATATAAAGGTTTGGCGCAATATTTTTTCCTGTTTGACCAACGTGTTCACTATGAGGTCTCCATTCTTCATCAGAAACAGGTCTTGAGCAAGCTGTTGCAGCTCCTAATAATTCAGCCAGTTCTTCAAGTGGTCCCCAGTTATCAGGAGATATCATTCCCCTGCCTCCAGACACAATAATCTCAGCATCGGTTAAAATAATTTTACCGGTCTGTTTCTGAACATCCGTCACTTCAGTCTTGATTATGCCTTCATCAAGTTCAGGTGAAAACGATTCAATAGTGGCATTATTTTGAGAAAGTACTGACTCAAACGAATTTTGCATTAAGGTAAGGATCTTAATATCTGACTTAATTGTAATATAAGCAAAAGCCTTTCCTGAGAACACTTTCTTACAAACCGTAAAAGGTTCCACACTGACAGGTAACTGAATTAAGGCTGAACCCAGTCCGGCCTTAAGCTTTACTGAAAGTCTGGGAGCCAGTGCTTTACCTGTATTATTATGTGATAACAACAGAACCGAAGCACCTTCTTTTTCTGCAACTTGTGCAATCACACTTGTATAGGCTTTGTTATCAAGATTTTTCAATTTTTCATGTTGTACCTTAATAATTTTATCCGCACCATAATCTCCCAACTTGTTCAATTCCTCATTTTCAACATCTCCGATTGAAAGGACTACGTTTGATGTATTAAGCATCCCAGCTACTTTGCTTCCATAGGAAACCAGTTCAAAGGATAATTTCTTAAACTTTCCGTCCCAATTTTCCGCAAAAACAATTACTGCCATATTATTTCAGTTTAATACGATTTAAGAATTTATTTTTTCAAAAAAGTTTATTAGTCGTTCTTCCAAATCGAATTTATTCATTTTTTTCTTACCTTCTTAAATCTAAAATCGTTAACTTAGCGAACTAAACGAAGTGTTCTCACGAACGAAGTGAGTAACCGATCTCACCGAAGGTAATCCTTGTTCTTAAATCAATTTATTCAATTCATTAGACTTACTCATAACATATAACTTTTAACTATTTTCTCCTCTCAAAATACTGATTAAGTTACAGATATAAGAAATTGATTCGCTTAAAGGGTTAAAATGCTTTATAAAACCTTTGCATCATTTTGAAGTAATTCAACCAGTTCTTTAACATTTTCCGGATCGATCATTTTACAGGGTGGTTTGGATTTTGGCAACTTAAAACTTATAAATCCGGTCAAAACTTCCTGTTCAGCCGGTTCAATCACGTTGAGGGGTTTCTTTCGTGCCATCATAATACCCCGCATTGCAGGGATCCTTGGTTCTATGGCTATTCCTTTCTGGACAATGGCTACAAAAGGAGTTTGAATTGAAATAACCTCCCTCCCTCCATCTATATCCCTTGTAAGGTTAACTGCGCTTCCATCCATTT
>CAZEWS010000294.1:0-4903 GCA_964515985.1 uncultured Rikenellaceae bacterium
TAATTCATTTTCAGGTTGTTACAAGCGATTCTCAATAATTGTGTATATAGACTCTGTATTATTAACAGGGTTAGTAAAATACAAAAAAAAAATGAACTGTTCCACAGGTTCAACATTTTATCTTAACTGTTTAAAAACAACCTGGATAAAAAATGACTAACACCGTACTTCTCCAAAGGCCTGCCTGCCCGTCCGACCGGGTCATCCGGGCGGGCCGGACAGGCAGGGATCACTTTAAGAAAGGCGGAGAATGGAATAAATAATATGAAGTTCATGAATTCTGATTATTTTTGAATAAATTCTCAGACATTGGATAAACATATTCAAAACCTGATCCGGCAGGGAGAACATCAGCAGCTTGATTTCAAGTTTTGTATTACCGACTCGAAAAAGATCGCCCGTACTTTAGTTGCTTTTTCAAATACTGATGGCGGAAAGATCCTGATCGGAGTTAAAGACAACGGGGCAATAACCGGTATCCATTCCGATGAAGAGTTTTACATGGTACAAGCTGCAGCACAAATGTATTGTCGTCCTGCGATACATTTTGAATATTATAACTGGGAAATAACCGGCAAAACTGTTTTGGAGATTATTGTTCCGAAAAAAAATAATTTGCTGCATTATGCCCCGAACGAACAAGATAAATGGCGCGTTTATATCAGGGTTGAGGACCAGAACTTCTTAGCCAATATTGTATTCATCCGGGCCTGGAAACGGAAAAGGAAGAATACCGGGACCCTTGTCCGGTATACGGAAACAGAAAGAATACTGTTAACCCATTTGAAAAAAACAGGACATATCAGCCTCTCCAAATTTCAGCGAATGGCGAAAATCAGCCGGTACAAAGCCGAAAGCATACTCGTAAATTTGCTTGTACTAAAAATCATAAATATCCATTTTACGGATAAAGGGGCCTTCTATACGCTGAAGGGAGATGGGGAGAAATATGAAGGATGAAGGAAAGAGGTTGAGGTGACTGGGAGACCTGCAGATACCTGCCAGCGTCCTCCCAAAGGGATGCCCATGGCAGAAGGACCTGCCTGCCCGACATAGTATGCGAAGGCGAGGCAGAGTCTGTGAAGGAGAAGGGGAGAAAGGGATTTGAATTAAGAGACAAGACAAAAGGAAAAAGATAAAAGTAAATCGTACCCCGAACTGGAGTCGGAGTACGAGGAGAAATACTCGTCAGACGACCTGTCAAGCAAGCCGGGCAGGCTCCAAGTCGTCTGACGAGTGAATCAATAGCTTTTTGTTATTTCCTGTCAATTTTATTAGATTAGCAGCTCATGGATAAAAAAAGTTTATTGACGATTAACCTTTCTAACCAACTTATTTTCAACGTTTAGTCATTATTTATGAGGGAAAAAGAACGAATCGAGAAGATTGCTATATGTCCTGAAGCTCAAAGATTATTACATATTCTTTTAGAAGAAAACCCTGAATTTTCAGCGATAATCCGTCAGGCAGAAGATGAGGAAGAAGCCTCAGAAAACATCCGGAAATGGGTTATACAATACATGAAGGACCGGCAAAATGCCTATACGTATTACCAACATAAAACAGGCGGAAAAGGGAAGTATGAAAAATTAAGCTGGAAGGACTTTGCAGCCATTAGGATACTCGATTACCTCGATCATGCAGGAAGGGAATTTGAAAATCTTAACTTAAGAGGCCAAATCTCTGTAAATCATCCTTTTAAACAAATTTGGCTTGCCGTTCACCATGGTAAAGGAGGGGGAAAACCCCCGTTTTTTGAAGATATGATACAATTATTCAGGCAGTATTCCGGGAAAAGTGAACGTACTCTTCCACCGAAAGAAAAGGTGTTAGCATGGATGAACAGGCATCCTTCCGGCCTTGACCCTGAAATTATAAAAATAAGAAAAGAGAATCGTGAACGTATTATAAACATCATTATTGACCGGATTGATTCCGGTGTAATAAAAAGCAAACGGTTTAGTTACGAACCGGGTTTGACAAAACAGGAAAAATTTTCAAAGTGCCTGGAATGGTGGAATGATGGCAGGTTTCATTTAAGATTTGCAGCCAGATCTCCTGATCTCCTTAACAAAATGCTTGATTATTCGCTTGATCCGGAGACCATGGAACTACTATACGAAGCAAAGAATGCAGGAATTCCCTTTTTTATCAACCCTTATTACCTGTCCCTTTTAAACACATCTGAGCCTGATTTTTCTGTCGGAGCTGACCTTGCCATCAGGGATTATGTAATTTACAGTAAAGAATTAATTGAGGAATTTGGTCATATAGTGGCATGGGAAAAAGAAGATATTGTTGAGCCGGGTAAACCAAATGCAGCAGGATGGTTACTGCCCAATGAAACCAACATTCACAGGAGGTATCCCGAGGTGGCTATTTTAATCCCCGACACCATGGGGCGTGCCTGTGGCGGTTTATGTACTTCCTGTCAGCGAATGTACGATTTTCAAAGGGGGCATCTGAATTTTAACCTGGAAAAATTAGTCCCTGGCGAAAAGTGGTCAGATAAATTGATCTATTTAATGGATTATTTTGAGAACGATTCTCAACTTCGCGATATTTTAATAACCGGAGGTGATTCCCTGATGAGTTCCGACAGAAGTCTTCGTGAAATCCTGGAGCAGGTTTACCAAATGGCTCTCAGAAAGAAAAAAGCAAATTTATCCCGTCCTGAAAAGGAAAAATATGCTGAACTGGTCAGGGTCAGATTAGGAACAAGACTTCCTGTATACCTTCCACATAGGATCACTCCGGAATTAAAAAGAATTCTTGCAGAATTTAAAGAAAAAGCCTCGAAAATAGGAATAAAACAATTTGTCATTCAGACACATTTCGAATCAGCTATGGAAATTACACCGGAATCCCGGGAGGCTATTAAAAGATTAATTTCTGCCGGTTGGATTATAACAAACCAATTGGTTTTTACTACAGCTGCTTCCCGGCGTGGCCATTCAGCAAAACTCAGACAAGTTTTGAATGATGCCGGCATTCTTTCGTACTATACCTTTACGGTAAAAGGTTATATGGAAAACTATCATAGTTTTGCAACAAATGCACGTGCTGTACAGGAACAAATAGAAGAAAAACAATTTGGCAGGATTCCTGCTGAAGATTTCGAACTCATCCGTCGATTACACGAGAATGCTGAAAACGCGATTGAATATATTGATGTCTTGAGGAGTAAAAATGACCTTCCTTTTCTGGCTACAGACCGTAATGTATTAAATTTACCCGGCGTAGGGAAAAGCCTCTCGTTCAGGGTAATAGGAATTACCCGACATGGACGGCGTATCCTTGAATTTGATCATGATCGTACCCGGTTCCACAGTCCTATAATAAACAAAATGGGGAGGGTAAATCTTATTGAGCCAAAACCAGTACAGGAATACCTTGAGCAGTTAAAAGAACTGGGTGAAGACATCTCCGAATACAAGGATATTTATGGATATTCAATTGGAGAAACAGAAAGGTTAATGCCAATTTATGAATACCCGGAATATGATTTTCAGGTCACTGACAAATTAACCAATCTAGAGGTTTAATTGTCATTTAGTAACTAATCAGGGTGTTGAAAAGAAAAGAAACAGAATGATATAAAATGTTATAAGTTATATGTTAATTGGTATTTGTTAAACTGTTATATCACTAGTGTCCGGTTATAAATCAAACAATTTCAATTTGTTACAATCACTATCGGCTTTAGTTTAAAAGAACGTTGTTTTATGCATATATATTTTACGCAATAGAATATATCATTCCTGACGGAGCGCAGCGGAGATCAGGAATCCAGAAAATTCAATTGAATGATGGATTCCGGCTTTTCACTATGTTTCAGCCGGAATGATTAAACTACTAGGCCTTCATGATTTGTAATTTTGCAACGCTAAATTAAACTAAAGCCTCACTATCTTACGATGCTGTCGAATGTTCCCATCCGCTTAGCGGATAGTATCAGATTAACTCTCCTTTCTTAAATCTTCCTTCAAACAGGACTTCACCGTTTTCTTTCCAGATGGTTTTTACGCCATCTTCAATATTTTCCCTGTAGTCAATCCTCATACTTACTTTACCATTGGGAAAATATTTCATCTGAGTACCATGAAGCATATCGTTTTTATAATCGGCTTTCAGTTTGATGGCCCCGTTTTTGTACCAGATTTTTGATTCACCTTCACGCTTGTTTTTTTTTAGATTCACTACCGATCTTTTTTGTCCGTCATCATACCAAAGAATAATTTGTCCATGTTTTTTTCCATTTATAAAATCGGCTTCAACGATTGGAATTCCCTCTTCAGTCCACATCTTCACCTTACCATGTCTTAGTCCTTTTCGAAAGTTTATTTCCTCCCCCAACTGACCATTTTCAAAATAATATAAAGTCCGGCCTGTAAAGGGCACATCATCACCTTTTTTGAAATATAAATCTTCTTTTAATTCCAGTTTATCTACAAATACCTCTCTGATATCTTCTCCTTCCATAAAGCAATATGGCAATGTTGTTATATTATACAAAATTAAAAAAAACCGGGTGTGAAACCCGGGATTATGTCAACATTAAGTATGTTTATTTTATATGTATCGGAATTTACTCTCCGCCTGGCGGATCATGAGATCGCCACGCTATAAGCGTGGCTAAGTTCAATGTTTCTGGCTTGATAATGGCTAATTTCATTATACTTTGCATTTTTAAGTCGGCAATCTGAAGACTGGGCTATTTATACTTTTCAGGATTTTGAATCATGTGATTAAGTAATCGTCCGATTTCTTCAGATCGTTTATTGAAATCATCAAAAATTTCTTTTGGTATATATTCACAGGCAAGAGCAAATGCTTTTTTATATACATTGCCTAAATCCAGTTGCCATTGTGTTATAATTGTTTGATTGTTATTTACTTTTTT
>CAZEWS010000295.1:0-4899 GCA_964515985.1 uncultured Rikenellaceae bacterium
ATAAGAATCATTTATAATTTTCTGATAAAATTTTAACTTTGACACGAATGATTTTTTTGATCCATCTAACATATTTTATCTAAAATGGCAAAAGTTAAAGGTGCAATTGTTGTTGATGTTGAACATTGCAAGGGTTGTGAGATTTGTGTTGGTTCCTGCCCTGCCGATGTTATTGAAATGACAAAGGAAGTTAATTCTAAAGGATACCATGTTGCTTATTCGGCAAAACCCGATGATTGTACAGGTTGTGCCAACTGTGCAATTGTTTGCCCTGATGGTGTGATCACGGTTTATAAAATGAAAATTGTTGTAGAAAAAATTGCCTAAAAAATTCCTTTTAACATGGAAGAATATCAATTAATGAAGGGAAATGAAGCAATTGCTGAAGCTGCTATTCGAGCCGGAGTTGATGGTTATTTTGGTTATCCAATTACTCCCCAGTCGGAAGTAATGGAGTACCTTATGGCTGCCAAGCCACATGAACGAACGGGCATGGTTGTTCTCCAGGCGGAAAGCGAGGTAGCTGTAATTTACATGCTTTATGGAGGTGCCGGCGCCGGAAAGAAGGTAATGACAACTTCCTCCAGTCCTGGAATAAGCTTAATGCAGGAAGGTCTTTCATATATTGCGGGAGCAGAATTGCCTTGCCTGGTAGTGAATGTTGTTAGGGGAGGCCCGGGACTGGGAACAATTCAACCCTCTCAATGCGACTATAACCAGGCTACAAAAGGAGGAGGACATGGTGATTACCATTTAATTGTACTCGCCCCGGCATCGGTTCAGGAAATGGCAGATTTTGTAACGGTTTGCTTCGATCTTGCGTTCAAGTACAGAAATCCGACCTTGATTCTCTCCGATGGAGCAATAGGGCAAATGATGGAGAAAGTGAAGTTTGCAGAACAAAAACCCAGATTGACAAAAGCACCCAAATGGGCATCAACCGGTAAAACACCCGATCGTGAAAGAAATATCCTCACCTCCCTTGATCTGGATCCGTCCCGTCACGAGAAATTTAATGAGAAACTTATAAGGAAATATAAAGAAATTGAAGAAAAAGAGGTGAGATATGAAAAGATTTTATGTGATGATGCCGAGTACCTGTTTGTTGCATACGGAACCAGTTCAAGGATTTGTCAAAAATCTATGCAGCTTGCCAGAGAGGAAGGAATAAAAGTCGGTTTATTCAGGCCTATAACTTTATGGCCATATCCAAAAAAGGAAATCCGTGCAATGACAGATCAGATCAAAGGTATCCTTACGGTTGAAATGAGTGCAGGTCAGATGATCGAAGATGTTCTTCTGTCGGTTGAAGGGAAAGTAAAAGTAGCCCATTATGGCAGAACGGGTGGAATGATTCCCACACCCGAAGAAATTGTGGAAGCATTGAAACAAAAAATTTTAGGAGGGTAAAACATGGCAGAAACTCCTTCATCTAATGATATTGTCAGGGAAGAAAACCTTGTTTATGCAAAAACAAAGGTTTTAACTGATAATGTAATGCATTATTGCCCGGGTTGTGGTCATGGTACTACACACAGGTTAGTTGCTGAAGTGATTGAAGAATTGGGTATACAATCCGACACCATCGGCGTAGCTCCGGTTGGTTGTTCTGTGTTAATGTATAATTATATGGATATCGATATGCAGGAAGCGGCTCATGGCAGAGCTCCCGCATTAGCAACAGCAATAAAAAGGCTTCTCCCGGAAAAATATGTTTTTACTTACCAGGGCGATGGAGATTTGGCAGCCATCGGAACTGCCGAAACCATTCATGCATGCAACAGGGGAGAGCACTTTACTATAATTTTTATAAATAATGGCATCTATGGAATGACAGGAGGACAAATGGCTCCAACCACGTTGCCAAATATGAGAACATCAACCTCTCCTTATGGAAGAGATGTAAAAATGATGGGAAATCCCCTGAAAATGACTGAGTTAGTGGCTACATTGCCGGGCACGTGTTTTGTAACCCGGCAAGCGGTTCATTCTCCGGCAAACGCAAGGAAAGCCAAAAAAGCCATTAAAAAATCATTTGAATATCAAAATCTGAAACAGGGAATTTCTTTTGTGGAAATCGTTTCAAGTTGTCCTTCCGGTTGGAAGATGACTCCTTTGCAAGCGAATGAATGGATTGTGGAAAATATGTTTCCCTTTTATCCTCTTGGGGATATAAAAATCCCTGAAATAAAGCCGGAAGTACAAGTTGAACAAAAAGAGGGAGATGTTTTACACAATTCGATTAATCAGATTGACACGGATTCTAAACAGGTAAAATATTGACATATGACTGAAGAAATAATAATTGCCGGCTTTGGTGGACAAGGTGTTCTTTCGATGGGAAAGATATTGTGCTATTCATGTGTTATGCAGGGGCAGGAGGTAAGCTGGATGCCTTCATATGGCCCTGAAATGCGCGGTGGAACAGCTAATGTGACTGTTATCCTGAGCGATGAACGCATCAGCTCACCTATCCTCAATACATTTGATACAGCCATTTTGCTGAACCAGCAATCGTTGGATAAATTTGAACCTGCGGTAAAACCCGGAGGAACATTATTATATGATAGTAACGGAATTTCCCGGCATCCCGAACGAAAGGATATAAATATATACCGGGCTGATGGTGCTGAGGAAGCTTCCAAAATGGAAACAACCAAGACATTTAACATGATCATGTTGGGAGCTTACCTGAAAATTAATCCCATCGTTAAACTGGATAATGTTACAAAGGGATTAAAAAAATCCTTACCCCCGCGGTATCACCACCTTATTCCTCTGAACGAAAAGGCTATTAAAAGAGGCTTGGAAGTCGTACAGGAGATCCATAAGATCTGATACCGTTCAGCGTTACCTACTATAGAAATGCATTTCCTTTATGTATGTATAAACCGCTTCAGGTAAATAATAACTTACATCCTTTCCCTTCTGTATGGCTTGCCGGATAAAGCTTGATGAGATTTCCATTCGCGGTGCTTTTACGATATGAATTTTCCCTTCTTTAAGAAGACTTGAAATTTTCTGCCTGTCTTCAGATTTTTCTTTGGTACGCGGGTAAACATAAAACTCATAATGATCAATTAATTTTTTATAATTTTTCCATTTTTTCAGGGTGTATAAATTATCTTCACCCATAATCAGCGAAAAATTCTTTTTGGGATGTTTTTCTTTTAAGTAAGTTAAGGTATCGATGGTATAGGAAGGTTTTGGCAGTTTAAATTCAATATCGGAGACCTTTAATTTCGGATTTTCCCCGATTGCCCTTACCGCCAGCTCGTAACGAAAATAATCTGCCAAAAGGGAAGATCTTTGCTTTAACGGGTTTTGCGGACTGATGACAAACCAAACCTGATCCAGACCGGTGAATTCAACCATATAATTGGCAATAGCCAAATGACCAAAATGAATCGGATTAAACGAGCCGAAATATAGACCTACGTTCATGCTATTATCTCGTGTGAGTTTGTTTTTTCATTTTAGTTCATTTAGATCCCGAATAGCTTCGCTTTCGGGATTAATTACTCGCCGCCAAATAGGCGGTTCATGAGATCGCCCTGCTTTTTAGCAGGGCTAAGTTCGACTAAACACTTTTATTTCTCCGCCAAGGCGGATCATAAAAGTGTAGTCTCATTAATTTTAGTCATTTTTTCCATTTTCAAATATGTCTGTCACATAGTGATGCCTATGACACATTTTTACCTGGGTTAAGAATTAATGAAATCTTTTACTACTCTTATTGCTTCTTTATAAGTTTCTTTTAGATTTCTATTTATTATTATTATATCAAATTTCCCCATAAAGCTCATTTCTTTTTTTGCTTTTGCGAGTCGTTGTTTAATGCTTTCGTTGCTGTCGGCTGAGCGTTTTTTTAGCCGTTTTTCAAGTTCTTCCATGGAAGGAGCCATAATAAAAACAGCCAGGGCATGCTTCTTGTACTTCCTCTTTATTTTCAATCCGCCCACAACATCCACATCGAAAATTGCATGTTTTCCTTTCTCCCAGATTCTGTTTATCTCACTTTTCAGGGTACCATAAAATCGGCCTTTGTAAACTTCCTCCCATTCGATAAACTCATGGTTTTTTATCTTTTCCCTGAATTTATCCACCGTAAGGAAATAGTAATCCTTCCCTTCTGTTTCACCTTCCCGTTTCTGCCGGCTGCAGGCTGAAACGGAAAATTCAAGATTCAAATTCTGGCGCAGGAGATGCCTCACTATGGTTGTCTTTCCCGCACCCGAAGGAGCTGAGAAGATGATTAGTTTTCCGTTTGAATACATTTTGGTTTTTAGTTTTCGGTTCTCGGTTACAAACACAAAATTCTCCTCCTTAGATAAGGAGGAGGTTTGACCAATTCTCAATCTTCAATAAACATAATGACGAACCAGAGCTTCGTCCTACTTCACCGACCCTGCCAGGTTCTCCTGCCACAGGCATCCCTTCGGGAAAACCCTGGCAGGCATCAACCGGTACCCAGCACCTCCCGTTTCGCTTCGCTCACGGGATTAATTCGACTATGAGTTTTCCATCTCCTGGGGTTCGTAAAAATCAAATCTCATTGAACAGTACCCAGTACCACAGTGAAATATGCTCCTTTTGCATGGGCTGTCATCTTGCGCCGGATGAAACGGTTGTAACACTAATTAAAACCGGCAGTTCCGGCGCGTTTTCTTTGTTTGGTTTATTTTCTACAATAATGTTACCCCTCCGGGGTAATTGCTCTTGTATACTTTTTTAGTCTTTTGTCAGTCTTTTCCTTATCATTCATTACCCATTACTCATATTATTTGTCACTGCTTTTTACCATTCATTATTACTCGTTCCCACAATCTAACACACATGCCACTCCCCGAAAAAACGGGACAGGCGTGAGGTTTTGCTGCGCAAAACGTTCGTAATTCG
>CAZEWS010000296.1:0-4875 GCA_964515985.1 uncultured Rikenellaceae bacterium
ACTTATTGTAAATCAATAAACAATTTTGAACTTAGCCCCGCCTGGGCGGGGCGATCTCATGAACGAAGTGAGTAAATTCCGATACGTAAACTAATCAGTGTCTGTATATCAGGTCTTATCTTTTTTCATTGAAGCACCAAAATACAATATTCAAATAACAATTCTCAAAATAGCAAAACTGTTTGCGACATTGGAGTTTAGAAAATTGTAATTTATTTGGGTTTTGGTATTTGTATTTTGGAATTTTATCATTCACCTCGTAAGTTTGAGAATAAAAGACAAGTTCTGATAAATACGATTATACGTATGAAACGATTAATTTCTTCTTTTACCTTCACCGGATCTCTGTTTACACTTGCCCTCTCCATTTTGGTTCTTTATATTTTTTTCGGAGAACTGTTACGTTCACCCAATTCGGTATATTTTGCAGGGGGAGGAGATGGTCTGCAGAGTTACTATGGAACAATGTACCATATTTCTCATGATACATCATACGCCAGGTCAGGCGGGATGAATTATCCTTACGGTGAGATGGTGTTGTTTACGGGTAACCAGCCGGTTATAGCAAATACCATAAAATTTATCAGCGACAATATTATTGATATTTCAGCATATACCATTGGCATTTTAAACATACTGATGCTCTCTTCAATAGTGATTGCAGCTATATTTGTTTTTCTTATTTTCAGGCACTTTAAATTACCTGTTTTATTGTCAGTTATCCTTTCTGTGGCAATCCCATTTCTTTCCCCGCAAATCGGACGGCTCGGAGGTCATTTTTCGTTGTCTTACGTATTTGTCATCCCGTTAATGATATATCTGCTGATCCGGTTCTATGAGCGGCGGTCTCTGACCATAAGTTTTCTTATTGGTCTGGCGACCCTGCTCGCCGCTTTTACCCATTTTTATTTTTTAGGTTTTTATGGATTGCTTCTGTTCTTTTTCTGGTTGGTTCTGATAGTAAAAGAGAAGGATAGATTTGGCAAATCCCGGTTCTTCCTGCTTCATATTTTCGTGCAGATTATCTTACCGGTCGTTTTAGTGCTGATATATGCATTGATTAATGATCCTGTGACTGACCGAACCACCAGCCCCTGGGGAATTCTTTACCTCAGGGCATATCCGGAAAGTGTATTTTTACCTGTGGGAAAGCCTTACGGGAAATTTTTAAACCAAGTAATGACTTTCAACCATATCGACTGGGAAGGGTGGGCATATACCGGACTGGTAGCAGTTGCCGGATTTATTATTGTATTAATAAATATTTTCCGGAGGCTTGTCAGAAAGGAATATTCCCTGATCCTGAAGATAACGGATAAGCCCTTGCTAAATATATTCTTCTGGGCTTCCTTTGCCGGTCTGTTGTATTCCTTCGGATTGCCTTTTATCCTGGGAATGGAAGGATTGCTTGATTACCTTGGGCCTGTCAGGTAAATGAGGGGGATTGCCCGGTTTTCATGGTTGTTTTTTTATATTATGAATATTGTCACCTTTTACCTTCTGTGGAACTGGTTCTCTGAGAGAAAGGATAAGATCCTTTCATGGCTGATTTTGAAATCGTTGGTTGTTTTTATTTGTTACAATGCCTGGTTGAATTCGCGGAGCATGGAGTATTACATGAACAATCACATTCCTATGCTGGACGACAGGGATAACGCATTGCCTGATAACCAATGGGTGCATGAAATCAATCCAGGGAATTATCAGGCTATTATCCCCCTGCCGTATTTTCATATCGGATCTGAGAACTTATGGATCCATCCTAAATGTGAAATTTTAAAATACACCTATATTGCCTCATTAAAGACCGGTTTGCCCACCACCGGAGTGCTGTTGAGCCGGACCTCCCTGGGACAATCATTCCATAATATTGAAATGATGCTCGAACCATACAGGAAACCTGAAATATTAGATGATCTGCCGAATAATAAGCCTTTCCTGTTACTGGCAGCTAAATGCGACGAGTTAAATGATAATGAAAAAAGGCTTCTTTCCGAAGCAGAATTCATCACCGGAAATGAGATGTTTTCTCTTTATTCCCTTCCTGTCAATAAACTCCGGAAACTTGCCTCTTCGATGGCTGAAAAAGTGAAACAAGAGATTGAAGAGACAGATCTGAAACTTCAGGGAGATTTTATGGTAAAGGATTCGTCATTGTACTTTTACTATGATGGTTACGAAAAGGAAGAAGGTAATTTGGCTTATTATGGAAATTATGGTTATGAAGGGGTCCTCAGCGATTATAACACCCTGTTTTGGGATCGTTTACCGGTATCAGGAACCGACTCGGTGTTTGTAGTTTCCTTCTGGTTGGGCAATGCCCGTAAGGACCTTATTTCCAGATCAACCATTGAATTTGCCTGGACCGATTCAACCGATCAGGTAATAAGAACGGAATATCGGTTTATTGGAAATCTATATGCCCTGTTGGATGGTAATTGGGCTCTGGTGGAACATAAGATCGAAATGAAAGACATGGAGTTTAAGATTAAAATAACCGTTTGGAATAAGGAACTCCGAAAAGAAAAACTGATAGTGGATGAACTTCTGATCCGTCATTCGTCTCAGGATATTTATCAAAAATATTATAATGGTATAGCTAAGAACAACCGGTTTTATTCACGTGTCCCTTTCCGAAAGTATTTCCGGTAAATGTATCGTAAAAGTAAGTACATTTTGTTCCCGAACCCACCATCAAACAGCATTTGAATATGCTTGGCAAAACTTCTCCCAATGTCTAAAATCAGATTTCTCCGGTCTGTGCTTAGTGCATGATAAAATCCGTTTTTTCGAGCTAATTCAATTGCTTTTACTCTTTCTTCATACGAAAATTCAGGTGTTTCGAAAATTATTCTGGGGTTCAGTGTATGATATTCAAAACAGGGTTTATCAGTAAGTAATTTTCCATATGTATTAGCATATTCCCAAACAAGAGTATCTTTATAGGGCAAAGTAGTATAAAATTCCACGCCATTTAAATTCGACTTTTTTGCGAATTCGATGGATTCTTCAATCGTTTTCAATGTATCGCCGGGGTTACCGATCATAAACTGACCCATCACATCAATACCGGCATTTCTGAGTATTTGAATTCCCTCAGAAATTTTTTCTTTTGATATATTCTTTTTGATGTTTTTTAAAACTTCGTTATTTGCCGATTCAATGCCGACACTAACATTGTAACATCCTGCTTTACGCATTTTCTTCGCGATATCTTTATTTATTCTGTCTATTCGTATTGAAGTTGACCAAAGTATTCCGGATACATTTGCGATAAGGTAATTACAAATTTTCTCAACTCTCTCTAAATCGATATTAAAACTATCATCATTAAACACAAATGACTTCATAGAATACGTTGAAACTAAAAGCTCTATTTCTTTAAGCGTATTTTCAGCAGATCGTTTTCTCCATTTATTCGTCCAGATGGAATGGGAGTTACAAAAAACGCATTGATAAGGACAACCCCGGCTTGTAATTATACGATGCTGCGGATACCGGTTCATTTTAAATAAATGATAAGCAGGAAAAGGTATCCGGTCTATTTCCTTAATAATATCCCGCGGTGGGTTTTTGATAATTTCACCCTTTTTATTTTTGTAAATAAGTCCATTTATTCCGGTGATTGGCATTTTCCCATTAAGAGAACCAATCAATTCGGAAAAAGTAACTTCACCTTCTCCGAATACAGCAAAATCGAAAGGATAATTTAATAACGTCTCCTCAAAAAATGTTGAGGCATGGGGCCCTCCGATGCATATGGGCAGAGCAGGGTGTTTCTGGATCAGCAGGTCTGCGCATTCTTTTGCTTCCTTAAATGTCTGACTTGAGGCTGTAATCCCAACCAGGTCGAATTTTGTGTTAAAAAATGCATTAAATTCCCGTTTTTTCGCTACATGCGTGTCCAGTAAGCTGAAATCCAACTCATTATAAACCTCCAAAGCATAAGAAGCAATATAACCGAGACCTAAATGTATTGCAGGGTCTTTTATTTCTTTATTTGGATTAATCAGACCGATATTCATAGTTATATCAGACTTGGCATTTTTTAAATATTTCCAAATTTATGACTCCCAATTTGTTTAATAAATAAGATAAGGAGACTTTTAGAACACCTATTCCGTAAAATATACTTCTTTTCAGGTTAATAGATGATACTTCTTTAAAATATTTTGTTGGACAAGTTATTTCAGCAATCTCAAAACCTGCATAAAATAACTGGGCTATAACTTGATTATCAAAAATATAGTTATCGCTATTCGCATTATAATTTATTGAACTAAGGGCTTTTCTGGAATAAGCCCGGTAACCGGTATGATATTCCGAAAGCTTTTGGTTCATTAAGATATTTTGTATGAATGTAAGTAACCTGTTAGCGAAATACTTGTAAATCGGCATTCCCCCCTTTAATGCTCCTTTACCTAATATCCGTGAACCTAACACTACCTCGTATGCATTATTAGCAATGAGATAGCACATCGAATGGATTAGCCTGGGAGTATATTGGTAATCAGGATGTAACATAATGATTATATCAGCGCCGAGATCACATGCTTTTTTATAACAAGTTTTCTGATTGCCCCCGTACCCTTTATTTTCATTATGTGCTATTATGTGGTTGATTCCAAGCTCTTTCGCCTTTTGAACTGTCATGTCATTACTATTATCATCTACCAAAACAAGGTCATCAACTATATCAAAAGGAATCTCATTGTACGTTTTTTCAAGTGTCAGTTCAGCATTATAGGCTGGCAGGACAACTACAATCTTTTTTTCCTTAATCATATGAATAAGATAGAATGTATATCTGGAAAGAAAAACCAAAGGTATATAAAAACAATAAAGACAAAAACCCTATTAATTCGAAATAATTTC
>CAZEWS010000297.1:0-209 GCA_964515985.1 uncultured Rikenellaceae bacterium
CCTTAATAGCCAATTCCTTATCAAGCTCATTTGTTGAATTTGGAATCCGCTGTAATTCAGCATTTTCCACTTCAATATTCATTTCTTCCAGTTTTTTCTGAACATTACCGAAATCATCAAGTTGAGTGGTTATAATAAATATCCCATCTTCCTCTTCAATTTCTTCTGCACCGGCATCAATAATTTTAAGTTCAAATTCATCAGGATCC
>CAZEWS010000297.1:219-1035 GCA_964515985.1 uncultured Rikenellaceae bacterium
TGACAAGCCTTTTATTCTGAAAGACTCAGAAAAAAGCTATTCTAAAACGGTGGATGAATTCTGTAATGAGATTCTGGGTTATTACAGGGAGCAATATAAGGGTAAAGGCATCTTTGATTATGTTATTACATCCGGGAAAATATATAAAAATGTGATTGGTGAAGCTGAGAAATATTGACCTGATGTTACCTACAGTCCTGTTGTTATTATCAGTAAGACATTCGACATATACTGCAATTCCGTGTGGAGCATATCCTTCAAAGGTAACCTCTTCATAATTTTCAGCATCACTTCCGGCTTTACTTATTGCCCGCAGTACATTATCTTTGGGCATATTAGCTCCTTTAGCATTTTGTACTGCCAGTCTTAACCTTGGATTACTGTCAGGATCAGGGCCGCTCTCTCTTACAGCAACATGGATCTCTTTAACAATACGTGAGAATACCTTGGACCGTTTAGCATCTTCAGCGCCCTTTTTCCTTTTAATAGTCGACCATTTACTGTGACCTGACATGTTTTCAGTTTTTTAGTTTGCTGATACAAAATTACTAAATTTGCGAAAATATTTTGATGAACCGAACATGAACTTTTTTAATCAAATTTTTCCTCGCGAAAATGACAAAAAAATAATATCCCCTGCCGGGCATATATCCGATCTTCTTCCTGATCAAAATAAGCCATGTGTTTATATTAAAACATACGGATGCCAGATGAATGTAGCGGACAGCGAAATTGTACTGTCTATACTGGCTGAAAACGGGTATAATATTAGTCATGATCCGAAAAAGGCGGATGTTATCCTGATTAATACCTGTT
>CAZEWS010000297.1:1161-4871 GCA_964515985.1 uncultured Rikenellaceae bacterium
GTGTATGGCTGAAAGGCTCAAAGAGCAACTGGTAAATAATTTCCAGGTGGTTGATCTTGTTATTGGTCCTGATGCATACCGGAAATTACCCGATCTTATCAAAGAAGCCGGCACAGGACAGAAAGCAGTGAATGTCCTGCTTTCCCGTGAAGAGACTTATGCCGATATCAGTCCGGTAAGAATGGATAAAAACCGTGTATCAGCTTTTATTTCCATAATGCGCGGTTGTAATAATATGTGCACTTATTGTGTTGTGCCTTTTACAAGAGGCAGGGAAAGAAGTCTTGATCCGGAAAAAATACTCAGAGAAGTTAATAATCTCACCAGACTTGGATATAAGGAAGTCACTTTGATCGGTCAAAATGTTGATTCATACCGATGGAAATCGAAGGAAACAGGTAAAGAGATTTCGTTCTGCCAACTACTTGAAAAAGTTGCTCAAGCTGTACCTGAAATGCGAATACGTTTTTCTACATCCCATCCTAAAGATTTGTCAAATGATGTTCTCTTGGTCATGAGCAGATATAATAACATCTGTAAACATATACACCTGCCTTTTCAATCAGGAAGCACCCGTATACTTGGTTTAATGAACCGTGGTTATACGCGGGAATGGTATAGTGAACGTATAAAGGCAATAAAAAGGATCCTTCCGGATTGCTCAATCTCAACTGATATTATTACCGGATTCTGTTCTGAAACTGAAGAAGAACACAAAGAAACATTAAGTCTTATGAAATGGGCAGGGTTTGATTTTGCTTACATGTTCAAATATTCAGAAAGACCGGGAACCAAAGCAGCAAAGAAACTGAAGGATGATGTGCCTGAAGATGTAAAATCACGCCGTCTTACTGAAATCATCGAACTTCAAAACAAATTATCACAAACTGCAAAAACAAAAGATATAAACAGGGTTTATGAGGTTCTGGTTGAAGGCACTTCAAAAAAATCAGAGAATGATCTGTTTGGAAGAACCTCTCAGAATAAAGTAGTTGTTTTTCCCGGAAAAAATTACAAGCCGGGAGATATTGTAAAAGTCAGAATAAATAATTGCACTTCTGCAACATTGCTTGGAGAATCGGTATAATTTACCACTGTTTTTTTAAAAACCAATTCCAACTGTTATCCCTGCACGAACTCCAAAACCATCAAAGGTGCCAATTTCAAAATCATCTTCCGATCCACTCGTAACGTCAACATTGCCAAAGCCATATGCCGGTCCCAGAAATGCTTCGATAGTAATTACATCTTTAAGCAAAGTTTGAGCACCCACAAGTAAACCACCACCAACCACTGATAAATTACCTTCTGCGCTACCTCCGTCAATAGATAGTTTGAAACTTTGGTACCGAAAGTATGGCGCCATGAATATTCCTTTTGGTGCACTTGACTCTGAAAGGTAGTACCTGAATTCCGGAGTAATTCCAAAACCACTGAATTTAGTGTCCCCTGCTGCTACTTTAGTAAAAAAGAATCCCAGTTGTCCGCTCATATCATCATTTAATACTCTTTCGTAGAAAAAAGATCCTGTTCTGACAAGCGGACTGAATAAATTTGCTTTTACATAGCTACTCTTCTGCGAATATCCTGAAAAGGAAACTAAACAAAGCAGAAGGATCGAAAAGAAAAGAAAAATAATCTTCTTCATAATTGTCGCATTTAATTGATACTTTTAATAAAAATAAATAATATCAATGTTATTTTACCAAAAATAGTGCCAGCTCAGAATTAATTCTGTTGATTTCTTCCTGCGACTTGATAATCCCTATTTTACAACCTCAGCTACTTTTTCCGGATATTTGCATACAGTAAAAGCATCCTCTAATTCAAGAAGTCTGAATTACTCCTTAACTTCCGGCGATAAATTGGTAAGATAAAGGTGAGAATTATATTTATAAGCAGTATCCTTCAACTTATGCAGTGTATTAAATCCTGAAGTATCGATAAATTTAATTCCTTCTAAGTCAAGTAGTATTTCTGCCTCATTTTCGTTAAGAAGCTGGATCAGTTGTTTTTCAATGATCCTTGAAATAGTTGTATTTAAACGATTTATCTCAAAAAACGAAACAATAAACCGATTATTTTCTCTTTCAATTTTTAACATATGTAAATAAGTATAACTATTCTGTGCTAAAATAAAATGGTTTAATATTGATTTGGTTTAAAAAATTGTGAAGTTTTCAACAAAAAAGATTACTTATTAACTACTTTCAGAGACAGTTCCCTGAGTTGCTCATCTGAAAGAGCTGAAGGTGTATCAATCATAACATCTCTTCCTGCGGTATTTTTAGGGAATGCAATATAATCACGAATAGAATCCGAACCGCCAAATAAAGCCACCCATCTATCGAAACCAAAAGCAATTCCTCCATGAGGTGGTGCTCCATATTTAAAAGCATTCATAAGAAATCCAAATTGTTTTTCCGCCTCTTCATGCGAAAAACCAAGAAGGCGAAACATATCAGCCTGCTCCTGTTTATCATGAATACGAATTGATCCTCCACCAATTTCTACTCCGTTTATAACAAGATCATATGCATTAGCACGTATTTTTCCAGGATCAGTTTTAAACAAATGAAAATCATCCTCAATTGCTGAAGTAAAGGGATGATGCATAGCATGATACCTTTTGGATTCGTCATCCCATTCCAGTAATGGAAAGTCAACAACCCACAATGGGGTAAAAATATCTTTGTTAACTAGTTTCAGCTTCTCTCCCATCTCAAGTCGCAATTTCGATAAAGCATACAGCGTTTTCTTTCTTTCCCCTGCAAGTACAAGTAAAAGATCTCCATTTTCACCCTTCATCTTACCAGCCCATTTATCAAGTTCTTCCCTGTTAAAAAACTTATCCACAGATGATTTTACTGTTCCGTCACTGTTCAATTTTACATATACCAACCCCGTAGCCCCAATTTGAGGTTTCCTGACGAAATCCGTAAGGGCATCCAGTTCTTTCCGGCTGTATTCGGCGCCCCCTTTAACACATATCCCCCCGATATGTTCTACACTATCGAACACCTTAAAACCCTTTCCTTTAGCCAGTTCGGTAATATCCTGTATCAACATTTCAAACCGGATATCAGGTTTATCGGTCCCGTATTTTTCAATTGCCTCACTATAAGGTAACCTTGGAAATGTACCTTGATAATTAAAATTCCCGATCTTTTTGAATAAATGCTTAGCCAATCCCTCAAAAGTTTTTAGAATATCGTCTCGTTCCACAAAAGACATCTCACAGTCAATCTGTGTAAATTCCGGCTGGCGATCTGCTCTGAAATCTTCATCCCGGAAACATTTCACTAATTGAAAATATTTATCAAAGCCCGAAATCATTAACAACTGTTTAAAAGTCTGGGGAGATTGTGGTAAGGCATAAAACTCCCCTGCTTTCAATCTTGAAGGAACAACAAAATCACGTGCTCCTTCAGGTGTAGATTTAATAAGCACCGGGGTTTCAATTTCAATAAAATCCTGTTTATCAAGGTATTTCCGTACCTCCCTGGCCATTTCGTATCTTAGAATTATATTTTTCTTAACCGGGTTTCGTCTAAGATCAAGATAGCGGTATTTCATTCTCAGCTCTTCTCCCCCGTCAGTTTTTTCTTCAATTGTAAAGGGAGGCACTTCAGATGGATTCAACACCTTAAATTCCTTTACCTCAATTTCAATATCACCTGTCGGAATATTAAGATTTTTATTACTCCTTT
>CAZEWS010000298.1:0-4485 GCA_964515985.1 uncultured Rikenellaceae bacterium
TTTTATGAACTTTAACAAAACCGACGGCCTGCAAAACTCGGAATTTACAGATGGAAGGTTTGATCTGGTTCGGATCCTGGGACGGGTTGAACCGTTATGACGGAACTAATATCAGGGTTTTTAAACCCGATATCTTCGACAAGGGATCATTGAGTAATAACGTGATTAGAAACCTTCTTGAAGATAAGCATAAAAATTTGTGGGTAGTTACAAATGAGGGTATAAACAGGTTTTTATCCAATACCATGACCTTCGCATCGTACTTTTCAGGCAATAAATACATGCGGGTGCTGGAACAAAATCTGAAAGCATGTATCGGTCCCGATTCCATTCTGTATGTTTCCCTTATACGATTCGGGCTTTCCTATTATGATGAGATCACCGATGATTTCAAATTATTGACACTGCCAGATTTTTCTGACTCTGATTACAAAAAAATCATAGGTTTGTCGGGTGGAAATAGGAGTACTTTATTCCTTCTGAGCCAGGAGGGGAAAATATTTGCCTATACAAAAAAAGTGAGATTTGAAAAGCTTTTTGAAGAAGATCTGAGTATTTATCATGATCTTAATTTTGAAAAGCATTGGTTTATCCGGAGTAACCGGAATACTTATCTTGCTATTGCTATAGAAAGCGGCGGTCTGGATGTGCTAAACCTCGAAACCCGGGAAAGGGTCCGTATCAGAGAGAATGATGATCTGTTCAGTGTTACCACCATAAATCTGGCATTGGAGTCTGACCAATTCTGGGTGGGAACCGATGGTGGGTCTGTGTATAAATTATCTCTGGAACCCTCTCCAGGGTTGCTACCTATGGATGCAAATATGCCTGATCTCTCTTCTAAAAAAGTGAAAATATGGACCATAAGTCAGACCAGCGATGATCTGCTATGGATCGGTACCGACGGAAATGGAGTTTACAGGTATATTATACAGGGAAAACCATTTTTCAATATCAAAAAGGGTAACAGCGAATCAGGATTACTGGGTCATAATATTGTCAGGTCTGTGTTCAAAGACCGGGAAGGGAATTTATGGGTGGGTACCCGGGGCGACGGACTGAACATGCTCCCACCTGGAAACCGTCCCAGGGTTTCGTACAATGTAAACAATGGACTCTCAAATAATGCTGTACTTTCCGTGAACATGGATGCCCGGGACAATCTCTGGATAGGTGTCGACGGAGAGGGAGTAGATATGCTTGAACAGTCGACCGGCAAATTCTTTCATTTCCCGGAAGATTTTGTAAATGGGGGAAACCAGGAATTTGGATATGTCTATTCCATTTGCATCGATGCCTACGGAAGTATCTGGCTTGGAACCAGTGGGTACGGGGCAGTGAATATGGACGTTTCGCGTAATAGCTCCGGAAGATATGTACTTGAAAAATTCCGGCAACTGCGATTTGACCCCACAGGTGATGGTTTACGCAGTGACATTGTATACTCCATAGTGGAAGAGCGCCCAAATGTTCTCTGGCTGGGAACCAGAGGTGGAGGTCTGCACAGGCTGAACACCCTGAATAATTCCTTCGAGATTTTTGGTGTGGCAGATGACTATAAAAATGGTCTTATCAACGATGGTGTGCTCTCACTTTGCGTTTGTAGCAACCAGCAGCTATGGGTGGGCACAAGTGGTGGACTAAGTGTTCTGAATCTCTCCTATAAACCTTACCAATTCCGGCATTATACCGAACGCAACGGGATGCCCAATAATACTGTCCATGGTATTATGCATGATGCTGCCGGCGATATCTGGATCAGTACAAACAGTGGATTGGCGAGACTGAAAACTTCAGAAGGTAATTTTATGAACTTTAACAAAACCGACGGCCTGCAAAACTCGGAATTTACAGATGGAGCCGTTTTCAACGATACGGTGACTCATTTTCTCTATTTCGGCGGGATAGAGGGGCTGGATTGGTTCAACCCGTTGGAAATAGAGGCGTCGGATAATTTCCCCCCGATCTTTTTAAACGAATTTCACTTGAATAATACCCTGATGATGCCTGGAGAATCAACCTCAATACTCAGTACAAGCCTCAACGCAACCGATCAGATAGAACTTCGTTATAATCAGAATTTTTTCAGCTTCTCCTTCACTACGCTGAACTATTATAACTCGCAAAAGTGTCAGTTCGCATATTATCTGGAAGGGTTCGACAATACATGGAATTATGTGGGTAATCAGCGCTTGGCAAGTTTCACCAATGTCCCACCCGGAAAGTACACCCTGAAAGTGAGAGCCACCAATGAGGACCATATCTATGGTGATGAAATTCGGGAGATATCCATACTGATCCATCCTCCCTTTTGGAACACCCTTGCTGCCTACGTATTTTACGTGTTGATGCTTGGACTGATTATTACCTTGATCCTGAGGTTTCTGAAACGCAGGGCCATAGAGAGAAGAGAGGTAGAGATGGAGAAAATAGAACGGGTAAAAGCCGAAGAAATTAACCGGTATAAGTTGCAGTTCTTTACGAATATTGCCCATGAATTCCGCACTCCGCTGACCCTGATTATTGCACCTGCCGCGATCCTCGAGGAGCAACTGGATGGAAAAAAACGACTGGGACAGTATGCACGGTCTATTTTCCAGAACGCGAACAGGCTGCAAAGATTGATCAGCGAACTAATTGAATTCAGGAAAGTAGAAACCAAAAACATGAAGTTATCGGTAGGCAGGTACGAACTGGTGCAATACATCTCCAATCTGTCGAAAGTTTTTGAGGTATATGCCAGACTTAATAATTTATCGCTCCGGTTTTTGCCTTCCAATCAGGTCATGGAAACCTGGATAGACCTGGAGAAATTTGAGAAGATATTGCTCAACCTCGTGAGTAATGCCATTAAATTCACCCCTGCAGGCGGAAAAGTGGAGATAGAGTTGGTAGAAAAAGATGAGCATATTCTACTGCTGGTGCGAGATACGGGGATTGGTATTTCCCCGGAATTCCCGGATAAAATTTTCGACAGGTTTTATCATCAAAAAAGTAATTTTCACAGAGATGATATGTCGCAAGAGAGTAGCGGGGTAGGATTGTCGCTTACCAAGAGTCTGGTTGAACTTCATAAGGGTACAATAACTGCACGTAATCTACCGGGCGGAGGAAGTGAGTTCCGTGTATTGATCCCCAACCGGAGGGAGGACTTTGAACAAGAATTGGTGGATGATTTACAAAAACCCAGCAGTGAAAAGATAACAATGAAAGTAGAAGAAGAGTTCCAGGTAGCCCACGTGTTTACTCCGAATGAGGAGATGATAAAACCGGAAGACGACAACAGGGAATACTCACTGCTTGTGGTTGACGATAGTTATGAGGTGTGTAACCTGGTGGAGAGCCTTCTGGTAGATAAGTATGTAATTTACAAGGCGTACGATGGAAAAACCGCACGGGAAACCCTGAACAGGGAATCCATCGATCTGGTGATCAGCGATGTGGTAATGCCCGGTATGGACGGACTCGAGCTTACTAGGTTGATCAAAACCGATATCAAAACCAGTCATATCCCCGTAATCCTTCTCACAGCCAGGGCTGAGATGGAGCATCGGATAGAAGGACTGGAGGTAGGAGCAGATTCCTATATTCCCAAACCTTTTAATCCGCACCATCTGATGGTAAGAATTGAAAAACTGATTGCTAGCAGTGAGCGTTTTCGCAATTCATTCAGAGAATATAATACACCGCAGCCCCGGTCGGAACTGCTGGAAGGGCTTACTCCGGGCGACCAGAAACTCCTTATCGGACTGATTGATTATATCGAAGAGAATATGCAGGATACTACCCTCAGTGCCGACCATCTTTCCGGCTACATGGCCATGAGCAAAACCCAGCTCTACCGGAAAATCAAAGCTTTGACAGGCTTAACCCCCCACGGGTTGATCAAATACATTCGTCTGAAAAAGGCCGCAAATGAATTGAAACAAAGTGAAAAAACCGTCTCTGAAGTCTTCTATGAAACCGGCTTCAACAACCGCTCCTATTTCTACCGCTCCTTTAAGGAAGCTTTTGGGGTTTCCCCGGGTGATTATGGGAATGATGGTTAACTTGTTTGAATCTACCTGTGTTTTTCTTTGGTTGTTATACCGAAAATAAAGATATTCAAGATGTTAAGCAAATGAGATTCGAATATCTCAGGTCAAACATCAAACAAGATTCAATTATGAGAAAACGATTCGCACAACAGATGACACTTGGAAGGTTGCCCATCAGTGAAACAGAAATTCCAACAAAAAAAAGAGACGGCAGCATTGTACTTAAAGACCGATAGATTTGTTGTAGAAAGCAACGTGCACTTTCCAACCGATTACAACCTGTTGTGGGACAGTGCCCGCAAATGCCTTGACATGGTAAGCAAGTTTCTGGAGAAGTATCCTGAGGTTCCGGGATGGAGGAAAATACGCAACTGGCACAACGAGATGAAAAATATGATAAGGGCCGTGGGCAAAACATCATCTTCCGGAGGCAAAAGCAAAGAAGAAC
>CAZEWS010000298.1:4505-4841 GCA_964515985.1 uncultured Rikenellaceae bacterium
GGGTAAAACAAGTAACACGTACCTAAGTGGGTTCTTCAAGTCCCCGGGATGAATCCCGGGGCTATTCATTGCCTGCCCCGTGAAATAGTGACGAAGCCACTGCTGCGGAGCAGCATTTCACAGGGCCTGCCCGACTGCTTTTAAGACTTAACAATTTTTTAACATTTCTACTATCCTCTTAATTTTATTACAGGCCATTTTTTAATTCTATCATGATTTCAAAATTACTCATAGTTGAAGCACTGGTTCCCTACCCCGAATAGGGGTAGAACTTTGAATAAGCACCGGTGAAACCGGTGGATTACAATGCTATATCCCCCCAACCCCGAATGGGTT
>CAZEWS010000299.1:0-4837 GCA_964515985.1 uncultured Rikenellaceae bacterium
TTCTGGCAATACGGGCAGAGAAATCTGTAGGCAGGGCAATTGCTTCGTCAAGGGCATTGGTATGTAAAGATTGGGTATGTCCGAATGCTGCTGCCATGGCTTCCACACATGTTCTGATCACGTTATTAAAGGGGTCTTGTTCTGTAAGACTCCAGCCCGATGTCTGGCAATGGGTGCGCAAAGCAAGGGACTTGGGATTTTTTGGATTGAATTGGTTTACAATTTTGGCCCATAACATACGGGCAGCTCTCATTTTTGCAATTTCCATGAAGTGATTCATCCCGATGGCCCAAAAGAATGAGATCCGGGGTGCGAATGTATCGATATCCAGACCCGCATTAATACCGGTTCGTAAATATTCCAGTCCGTTTGCAAGGGTGTATGCCAGTTCGAGGTCGGCAGTTGCTCCGGCTTCCTGCATATGATACCCTGAAACGCTGATGGAGTTGAATTTAGGCATAAATTCAGAGCTATACCTGAAAATATCAGCGATAATTCTCATCGATGGTCCAGGTGGATATATGTATGTATTCCTAACCATAAATTCCTTTAAAATATCATTCTGGATTGTCCCGGTAAGTTGGTTAAGGGGGACTCCTTGCTCAAGAGCCGCAACAATATAGAATGCCATTACAGGAAGCACCGCCCCATTCATTGTCATGGAAACCGACATCTTATCGAGCGGGATCTGGTCAAACAGGATTTTCATATCAAGGATTGAGTCAATTGCGACACCCGCTTTCCCAACATCTCCGATAACTCTTTCATGATCTGAATCATAACCACGGTGAGTGGCCAGATCAAAGGCAACAGACAAACCTCTTTGACCTGAAGCCAGGTTACGCCTGTAAAATGCATTGGATTCTTCGGCTGTTGAAAAACCTGCATATTGCCTGATTGTCCAGGGTTGCATCACATACATGGTTGAATAAGGCCCTCTTAAATAAGGGGGAATGCCTGCTGCATAATGCAAGTGTTCTATCTTTTCCAGATCTTCCCTGGTGAAGACCGGCTTCACCGGAATTTGTTCAGGTGAAAGCCACTCTTCTTTCTCTTTATAGTCTTTTTTCCACTCTTTGGAGCTCATTGTGCTTCTACGGAACTCTTTGATATTTATTTTATGAAAATTGGGCTTCATTTTAAGCTATCAATTTGATTGTAATTTTATAGTCAAACAAATTATGGTAACTGTTCAGATATTTATTAGTCTCTTACTCCACCAAATTTGGAAAAATGGAATAATGTTTTGTATACAAATGAATCTTCCCAATTTTCATTAATGAAGTTACATCTTGTCAAACCCTCAATTTTTTGTAACTTCTGCTTCTGTTTTTTTCTGTCTTTCTCTTCCAAAATATCCTAAATTGGTACTAATCAAATAAAACAAAATAAATCCAATACTCCCCGCCTTCACTACATTACGGTGGACGGGTCGATGGGCAGGCAATATTCCATTATTCCATTATTCCTTTTTATTTCATCCCTAATTCCTTTTGAAAACCTTTTAAGGTTTCAAGAACATTTGACTTTTTATGGATGAAATATTTCAAACCAATTTTTTTGAATTCATCAACCAGTTTTACAGGGAAACCGGCAATTACTGTGATTGCCTTTCCTTTCAGGGAAGAATATATCACGGGAACAATTTGCTGATATTCTTCATCGGAGCTGCAGATCACTACTATTTCGGGATTATGATTCAGACAATCGTGGATACATTCATTGACTGTTGGGAATCCCTGACCTTCAATGATGTTGAAACCGGCACAGGCAAAAAAGTTTGAGGAGAAAGTAGCCCTTGCTTTTCTAAGTGCCGGATTGCCATATGTAAGCAAATAAACGACTGGTTTTTTCCCTGCAAAATCTTCAGTTTTTAACCTGATCTTTTCAAATTCTTCTGCACCACGATAGAGCTTGAGAGGTCTGGCAACAGCATTTTTGGGAATAGAATATTTTGATTTGATTCTATTAAGATCTATGTCTGGTTTTATGGTTTCGTTGTAATCAGGAAATTGATTTGTTCCGATTAGTGTTTTGGTGCATATTGCTATCTGTTTGTCCTTTTTGGCGGCTGTTTCTTCAATTTCTTTTTGAATGAAACCAGCTTTGAATGCTTCGATAAAGCCACCTTTGTCCTCAATGGTTAAAAAAAGTTTCCAGACTTCTGCAGCAATAGAATCTGTAAGGGATTCGATATAATATGACCCGGCACCCGGATCAGCAACTTTATCAAAATATGCTTCCTCTTTTAGGATGAGTTGTATGTTTCGTGCAATTCTTTCTGAAAACCAATCAGAATTCCTGAATGTTGAATCAAATGGTTTAACGGTTAAAGAGTCTGTTCCTCCGATAACCGAAGACATTGATTCAGTCGTATGTCTCAGCATATTTACATATGGATCGTATATGGTTTTATTCCAATCGGATGTTGTAGAGTGAATATAGATTTTACTGCTGTCGTGGGATAGTGGACCATATGCTTCCGTAATTTTAGCCCAAAGTATTCTAATGGCCCTGAGTTTGGCAATTTCCATAAAATAATTAGATCCAACGGCTAAGTTAAATTGAATGGCCGGTCCAATATTTTCAATGGATAATCCCATTTCTGTCAACCGGGAAAGATATTCATTTCCGAGAGCAAGACTTACGGCTATCTCCTGTACGGTAGAGGCACCCGCGTTATGGCAATGCTTTCCGTTCACTGCCAACATCCTGTAGTTTGGGAAATCTTTATTTCGTTTTTCTAATAATTCCTTTGAAATCAGAAATACTTCTTCCTCCGAAGGATAAAAACTGCCAGTAGTTGCCAGATAGCTTAAGGGATCATATTCAAGAGAACCGGTTAAGTTTTTTCCTGAAATTTTTCTTGCTTCTAATTCAGTTTTTAGAAATGCAAGTATTCTTACCGGTTCTGTTTCTGTCTGGAAGTTAACCCTTATGTTTTCCAGTGGAATATTGTTTAGAAGAAGGGAAAAATCATCCCGGGTAGTAATGGAATCAGGTTTAATTTCAAATGCGATAGAGGTTGCCCCCCTTGATATTGCACGTTGAGCTTTTTCATTTGCCTTTTCAACATTCTCCACACGAAAATCCTGCTGTATTTCCCAATGGTTTTTAGCTTTCCTGTTCCCTCGTATAAAAGGGAATTCATCCGGGAAAGTGTTCAGATATTCAAGATCTGAAAGATCTTCAGGAGTGTAATAGGGCTTAATTTTAAATCCTTCAATGGTTTCCCAGATTAATTTTTTAAAATAATCTTCTCCTTTAAGATCCTGTTTTATTTTTGTTTCCCAACTCTCAATAGCTACAGGCGGAAATTCTTCAAAAAGCTTTTTCCCGGTTTCTTCTGGCATGGTTTTACTTTTATGAAAATAAAAACAAAATTAATGGATTTTATAAAAATACGTACTTTAGAAAAAAAATATCGAGAAACGAATTCCAATCAACGAAACTGGCATAGTAACTAAACTTTCAATAAATTCTACTGTACTGTCTATTAATTCATGCCGTAATGGGATCTCTTCATTTTAGAAATTTTCTCTTACTTTTTTTCATTATTATAACAATACAGGGTTTTGGGCAGAAGACCGTTCGGGCATATAGATTTTCTTCGGTGCCCATTCTGGATGGGGTCTTGTCTGAAGAAGTTTGGAATTTGCCTGACTCGGCAACCCAGTTTATTCGGTTGGAGATTTAAGCCTCCGTTTGGAGCTTTGTACCTGATCTATACAAGTGACCGGTTTGAGTTTCCCTTCACATATACCAAACAGGAAAGCAATATACTGTATTTGAAATTTTCATACCAGTTTGGAATTCCCGGCAGGAAATAATTGCAAAGTACAATTTTAAAAATTATAGGTAATTCCAAGAGCTGCATGCACGGAAGTAATGGCCAGGTCATATTTGTCATTTGGCAGATCAAAGGGTGTGCTGTCCGTTTGATATGCGTTGAGGATTTCAAGGCTGGTTTTGCTGTAAAAATAGTCCACTGATAAACGGATGCTGTAACTTCTTCCGAGTCCAAAACGAAGTCCGCTTCCTAGAATATAGCCAAAATTTAACTGCCGGTTTTCCTGGGAACTGGAAAATTCCCCATTAGTAAGTTGCAGGGTAATCTCTTTTTCCGGAGAAGTAATGAAACTTAAACCTCCCAGGGCTTTAAATTCCAGGCCGATGTTGTTTAAAGGGATCAATATCTGAGGACCGGCCATCAGGTTAACATAATTCCACTGACCTATATTGAAATTATACACAGTATCAAAGGGGATTGACAGCACCGGAAATTTCAAGGGTATTTCTTCCGTGATCCGGTTTTGCAGGTTTTCTCCGCCGCCATAATTGGATCCAAAAGAAAATGTCCCGCCAATGCCCAGATAAGTTGTGAAGAAATAAGCTCCATCAAAGTTCAGGACAAAATTAGTCCCCGCAAAACCATTTTTGTATAAATTTTCGGATTTGGCAAAATCTCCAACGGGGACAGACGCTCCCATAGACAAGCTCATGAAGCCATTTTGTCCGAAACCGGTAAATACAAAAAAGCAGAACACAATAAAAACCGTAATCCTTTTCATAGTAGAGATGGGTGAATTATTAATTACATGATAAAAATAATGAAATTATTAGAAATTAGAATTAATATTAGAAAGGGTTAATGACTTTTCTTGTCATGTCAGTGTTAATGTCAGGTGGAAACACCTGACAGCATATCAATATACCCCGACAATGGTTATTTACCCTATCGGTGGTTTTCGTTATATTGAACCAATCATTTTAGATGGGTCAACCCATTCATCGAATTGTTCTTCGGTCACAAGCCCTGATGCCAGAGCAGCCTCTT
>CAZEWS010000300.1:0-4816 GCA_964515985.1 uncultured Rikenellaceae bacterium
TAGCTGGTATTATAGGAATTATCCTTGCTATTCCAACCTATACCGTTTTAAGGGTGATTGCCAAAGAATTTTTTAACCGGTTTAAAGTGGTAAAAAAATTAACAGAGAAAATTGATTAACAAGAATTTAAGAAAACCTAACCCGGGTAAACCCCATAGGAATTTCCAACGGGGTAAACCCCGTAGGATAATTATTCCAACGGGGTAAACCGGAAATTCCAATTAATCAAAACTCAAATAACAACCGAACGAAGTAAGCTCATGAACACCTTTAAAAATTAATTATTTTGTGAATAAATAAATTTCAAATTCAAAAATACAATATTCAAAATTTTAAAATCATTCTTTTAAGTTTGGAATTTGGAGATTAAATATTGGTATTTACCTGCCCCGTGAAATAAATCGTAGATTTAATCCCGATCCGCCAGCGGACGGGATTATTTCACGGGGTAAAATTTTTGTGATTTTCTGCCAAAAATTACACGAATATTATTGATAAGAGCCTAATTATTTGAAGGTAGTGGTTGATTATATTTGACTGTTATTTTCCATGAGGGGTAAAAACTTAATACAAAAGATTTTCTTTTTCTATTATGATGGTTTTGCCAGCATGACCGTTGGCAAGAAGCTTTGGATCATTATTTTCATTAAGCTGTTCATCATGTTTGCCATTCTAAAGCTTTTCTTTTTCCCCGATATCCTTAAAACCAGATTTTCAAATGATGTTGAGAGGGGCAATTATGTAATAGATCAAATAACTCAAACTAAAAACCTGAACAATGATTGAGAACATTGACATGTCGCTGGTTGATTGGTCGAGGGCACAATTTGCACTTACAGCTATGTACCATTGGTTGTTTGTTCCCCTGACACTCGGATTATCGTTCATAATAGCGATAATGGAAACTATTTATGTCAAAACAGGTGATGAGTTTTGGAAAAAAACCACAAAATTCTGGATGATCATTTTCGGGATCAATTTTGCTATTGGCGTGGCAACCGGAATTATTCTGGAATTTGAATTTGGGACCAACTGGTCAAACTATTCCTGGTTTGTAGGTGATATTTTTGGTGCACCCCTGGCAATTGAAGGCATTATGGCCTTTTTTCTGGAGTCAACTTTTATTGCTGTTATGTTTTTTGGTTGGAATAAAGTAAGTAAAAGATTCCACCTTACTTCCACCTGGTTAACTGCAGTTGGAGCAAGCTTATCGGCCCTCTGGATTTTGGTAGCCAATGCCTGGATGCAGAATCCAGTCGGAATGCAGTTTAATCCGGATACAGCCAGAAATGAAATGATTAATTTCTGGGATATTCTTTTTTCGATGACTGCAGTAAATAAATTCCTACATACCATTTCTTCCGGTTTTGTTCTGGCAGCATTGGTTGTTATTGGTATTAGTGCCTGGTATCTTTTGAAGAAAAGAGAACTTCTTTTTGCCAAAAGAAGTATGATCATCGCTTCAACATTTGGGTTATTATCCAGTATTTACCTGATTGGATCGGGTCATAACGCAAGCCTTGAAATTGCAACAAATCAACCCATGAAGTTTGCCTCGATGGAAGCGCTTTATGTGGGACAGAGCGGGGCTCCCCTAATTGTTGCCGGAGTTTTTGCTGCCACGAAAGAAGAAAGAGAATTTCGGGAAAGGGACTTCATCTTCAAGTTTGAAATACCTGGAGCCTTATCCTATATGATTCATCTTTCTCCTAATGGATTTATCCCGGGAATTCAGGACCTGATAAACGGTAATGAAGAACAAGGCATATTATCCTTTGGTGAGAAATGTGAGAGGGGTGCAATGGCCATCAATACATTGAAGGAGTTAAAAAAGGCACAAGGCGTTGACGAAGAGAAATATCTGGAATTAAAAGAGAAATTTCAAGATCAGGAATGGGTGGATAATTATTTCAAGTACTTCGGATATGGCTACTTTAAAGGAAAGAATCCAAACACGGTAATTCCAAGCATTCCTGTAGCCTTTTACTCATTCCATATCATGGTGATTTTGGGTATCTTTTTCTTGATCGTTTTTGTTCTTGTTTTGTATTGGGGTATAAAGGATAAACTGGAAAATAAAAAATGGTTTTTGTGGGTTGCGATTTTCTCTATTCCATTTGCATATATTGCAAGTGAGTTGGGCTGGATGCTTTCTGAAATGGGACGTCAGCCCTGGGTGATTCAGGATATTTTACCAACAATTGCTGCCGTTTCCAATATAAACACAAGTACGGTACAAATTACATTTTGGTTATTTGCCCTTTTGTTTACAGCCTTACTCATCGCTGAATTGAAAATCATGTTTAAACAAATTAATATCGGACCTAAAGAAGGAGGAAATTAATAATGTTAGTCAGCATATCTCATTTATTCTTACAACATTACTGGTGGGGGATTATATCACTTCTGGGCAGTTTATTGGTATTTCTTCTGTTTGTTCAGGGAGGGCAAACCCTGATATATACTCTTGGGAAATCCGAAACAGAAAGAACAATGATCGTTAATTCTCTCGGGAGGAAATGGGAATTTACTTTTACAACTTTAGTAACGTTTGGGGGTGCACTTTTTGCCTCTTTTCCGCTGTTTTATGCCACAAGTTTTGGAGGAGCTTACTGGGTTTGGATAGCGATATTGTTTTGTTTTATCATTCAAGCCGTTGCCTATGAGTTTAGATCAAAGCCAAATAATTTCCTTGGAAAAAGAACCTATGAAATCTTTTTGTTTATCAATGGTGCATTTGGGACCTTCCTGTTAGGAACGGTTGTAGCAACTTTTTTTACAGGATCACAATTTTCTGTTAATGAGATGAATTTATCACGATGGGAAACCCCGTATCGTGGTCTGGAAGTTGTTCTCAACATGCAAAACCTGGCTTTGGGATTCTCAGTGTTCTTCCTTGCCCGGGTATTGGGTCTTTTGTACATTATGAATAGTATTGAGGATATAAAGATTCATAAACGCAGTAAAAAGCATCTTTTGTATAATGCTATTCCTTTCCTGGTTTTTTTCCTGGGTTTTGTTATTCGCCTTTTATTTATTGATGGATTTGCGGTTGATCCTGAAACGAAGGAAGTGTTTATGGAACCCAATAAGTATCTGCACAACTTCCTGCAGATGCCATTAAATACCATTATTTTTCTTGTTGGAGTAATTCTGGTATTATGGGGAATAGGCAGTACAATCTTAAAAGGTACTACCAAAGGTATTTGGTATTCAGGATCAGGAACCATACTTACTATTTTCTCTATGTTTATTCTGGTTGGTTTCAACAATACCTCCTTCTACCCCTCGGCATTTGATCTGCAAAGTTCCCTGACTATTGAAAATGCCTCATCGAGTTTTTATACATTAAAGGCGATGTTAATTGTTTCTTTTCTTGTACCCTTTGTTGTAGTTTATATCTGGTACGCATGGAAATCGATAAGCAAAACGAAAATTACGGAAGCTGAAATGGAAAAGGAGACTCATAGTTATTAATTTTCAAAATATTAAAATTATGTATATTAGAGAAATATTACTTTACCTTACCTGGCCGGCTGTAGTTATCATTAGTTATTTTGCCGTACGTTGGGCACTTAAAAAATTTGAAAAGAATTTGTCAGAAAATGAATAATAACGATTTAAAATCACCTTATTAAGCCTCACGAAGAATATATTCGTAGCCTTCCATAATGGGATTGGAAAGGATTCTATTGCAAGCCTCATTAACTCTCTCCAGAGCTTTTTCCTTACTTTCAGATTCTATTTCGAGGGTAATATGTTTCCCGATCCGTACATTGGAGATTTCATTAAATCCTATGTTTTTCATGCTTTGGGAAACCGCTTTTCCCTGAGGGTCGAGAAGCGCCTTCAGGGGCATCACATTTATTTCAGCAATAAATTTCATATCTGATAGTGTTGTTTATTATATTTTGAAAAAGCTTGTTTTTTCTGTAAGTTTTCTTATTATTTACAGTTATATCAATAAATGCCTAAAATTAAAAACACCTAAAAAATAATGTCTAAAATTTGAAATGCCTGGAATGCCTAAAATTTTTAATACATTTAATTCTTGATTATAATTTTCTTTTTTTTCTCTCATTTTAGCTCATTTTAGTCATTTATTATTTGTTTGTCACGAGTTTTAAAAATAGTACATCCCAGCGATATCAGTATATATATAGCAATAATGAATGGTAATGCAGCTAATTGCAATACAATCACTAAAATAACAGAAATTCCAATAAATACATAACGAATTTTATTTTTACTGAAGCTAAAATTGTGAAATTTTAACGCGAACATCGGGATCCTTGAAACCAACAAACAGGAAAGAATAATTGTAAGAACGAGCAGGAAATACTTGCTTGTGAATATTCCCTGATCATATAATTTCTGATGGTTCAACACATTCATAACAAAAGATGAGATAAATATTGCATTAGCGGGAGTTGGTAAACCATAAAATGAATCATGCTGGGAGGGGTCGATATTAAATTTTGCAAGCCGGAAAGCAGAGGCAATGGCAAGCAGAACCGGTGAAAACAAGATCACTCCTTCGAAGAAGGTAAGGGATGCAAATGAGAAGGAGCCGTGGTTGCCCAGGATCGAAATCCTTAAAAAATAGTACATGATCAGGGCCGGTGCAACTCCAAAACTCACGATGTCTGCTAATGAATCCAGTTGTTTCCCGATATCAGAATATGCATCGAACAATCTTGCAAAAAAACCATCAAGAAAATCAAAAATCGTTGCTAAAAGGATAAAGTAACAAGCGAAGATCATGTTGCCCTCGATGATCAGAACAATACTTGTGAAACCACAGGCCAGATTTATG
>CAZEWS010000301.1:0-4767 GCA_964515985.1 uncultured Rikenellaceae bacterium
TTAATTGTTAACTGATATTAGTTATTTGTTGAATGTTATAGGTTTTTTCTCACATCCGCTGGACCGGCTCAAGCGGTCGGACGGATTTCCACCCTTCTGCCGTAGGCCTGCCTGAATAACTTAGGTCGGGCGGGCATCGCTACGGGACAAACTCCTCTTAATACAGTTACAAAATCACCCAAAGCTTCTATCTTACAACTTTTAACATTTAACATATAACTATTAACTTTTCCCGAAGGGAGTAGACGCTGGCAGTTCTTTTTCCAGCCGCGAATACAATTCGGCTCTACACTCAATGGTTCCAGGTTCATAGTTCTCAGTTTTCGGTTCAGTGGTTGGAATCTCCTCTTAGCGTACTGCGTACTGACTACTGGTGACTGCATACTGTTTTACTGCCTACTTTCCCTGCTACTGCCACTTCTACATAATCCTTAACCTTAAACTAAGCATTAGTCTCAGCCTTAGCATCCAAATTATCCGATAATTTCCATAGTGGGATATTCTGATTACTCATTACTCATCACTGATCACCCAATCTTTTATCTTTTTCCTTTTTACTTTTGCCTTTTATCTTTTATTTTGTATAAAAATTTTAACTAATTTGCTACTCGCTGCATTTGATTTCCGGCAAACCAAACTTGATGTTTAAACATTTGTTTTCCAGATGAATAAGAAAGAGGCTCTGATTAGAATTGAAAAATTACGGGAAATTCTTGAACAACATAATTACAATTATTATGTTTTATCCCAGCCAACAATCAAAGATTTTGAGTATGATCTCCTGATGCAGGAACTTATCGGACTTGAGCAAAAATACCCTGAGTTATACAATGAGAATTCCCCTTCACAAAGAATCGGGGATGACACGCGTAAAGAATTCGAGCAGATTTTGCACAAATATCCGATGATGTCGCTTGGAAATACATACTCACGTGAGGAACTCACTGAATTTGATAAGAGAGTAAAAAAAACGATCGGTTTTCATTTTGAATACGTTTGTGAATTAAAGTATGATGGAGCAGCTATTGGATTAACCTATGAGTTTGGAAAACTTAAACAGGGTGTCACCCGGGGGGATGGCGTAAGGGGTGATGATGTAACAGCAAATGTAAAGACGATCAGGAGTATTCCACTTGTACTAAGAGGCAGTGGCTTTCCGGAATCATTTGAAATACGCGGTGAAATATTTATACCAAAAGACGGTTTTGAGAAGATGAATGCTGAACGGGAGAAAAACGGGGAAATACTCTTTGTCAATCCAAGAAATGCCGCTTCGGGAACCCTGAAGACCCAAAACTCCTCACTTGTTGCCAAACGTCCTTTGGATTGTCATTTGTACCACTTATTGGGGGATAATCTTCCGTATAACTCACATCATGAGAACATGCAAAAAGCAAGAGAATGGGGTTTTAATATCCCTTCTCATATGGAGAAATGCAACAACCTGCAGGAAGTTTTTGAGTTTATTGAAAAGTGGAATTCAGAAAGGGAAAATTTGCCTTTCGATATTGATGGTATTGTAGTTAAAGTCAACTCATATTTGCAGCAAAGTCAATTGGGTTTCACGGCAAAATCGCCACGTTGGGCTATTGCATATAAATTCAAGGCGGACCAGGAAAAAACCAGGCTAGTATCCATCGATTACCAGGTAGGACGTACAGGCGCGGTAACACCGGTTGCTAATCTTGAACCTGTATTTCTCGCCGGCTCTACGGTTAAAAGAGCGTCTTTACACAATGCCGATCAGATTGAACTTCTCGATATCCATTACGGGGATATAGTATATGTTGAAAAAGGTGGAGAGATCATTCCTAAGATTGTAGGTGTTGACAAAAGCTTAAGAGTGCCCGGCAGCAGGTCAGTCCAATTCATTACAAATTGCCCTGGATGCGGCACATCCCTGGTTAGGAAAGAAGGTGAAGTCAATCATTATTGCCCGAATGAGTTAAATTGCCCACCACAAATTAAGGGTAAAATTGAGCATTTCATCAGCAGAAAGGCAATGAATATCGAGGGACTTGGCGAGGAAACCATTGATCTGCTGTTTAAAAACCAGCTAATAAGGAACGTTGGTGACCTTTATGATCTGAAAAAGGAACATGTCGTTCCGTTGGAAAGGCTGGGCGAAAAATCTGCCGAAAACATTATCAAGAGCATTGAACAATCGAAAGAAGTGCCTTTTTCGATGGTATTATTTGCCATTGGTATCCGGTTTGTTGGGGAAACCGTTGCCAAAACCTTAGCTGGTCGATTCCGGTCGATCGAGCAACTTAAAAATGCCAATTTTAATGAATTGACCAGAGTTGAAGAAATTGGTGATAAGATAGCTGAAAGCATAATCGAATTCTTTTCAAAAGATAAAAATCTTTTATTAATTGAACGGCTTAAATCGCATGGATTGCAGCTTGAGGCTTATCAAACGGAACCGGAACCAAAATCCGGTAAGCTGGAGGGGTTATCTTTTGCTATCTCCGGAATTTTTGAGAAGCATTCACGAGAGGAATTAAAATCGTTGATCGAAAACCATGGCGGAAAAAGTATTACTTCTGTTTCGGCGAACACTAGTTTTTTATTAGCAGGTGATAAACCGGGACCCGGCAAACTATCGAAAGCAGAAGAACTGAATATCTATATCATTAGTGAAGAAGATTTTCTCAGGATGATTGAATGACAACCGAATAGTTACATTAACTTAATTTTAGTTAATTAAAAACCCGATTTAACTTCAATTTTTAGTATAATTGTATAGTGGAATTTTTGACTTATATAAGACTACACGTTGGGCGTTACGTCCTTCACAAAAAACTTAAAACCCTACGGCGATTTAAGAAAGTTCATAATTTAAAATCAGCGAAATACATAGGTATCCTTTTTGATGCAACGAATGAAAAACACTTCGATCAAATTCAGGATTTTTACAAGTTCCTGCGATTGATGGGGATTGAGGTTAAGGTGCTGGGTTTTGTTAATGATAAAGATGTACCAGATAAATATCTTTTTAAAAAGGACTTTTTTTTCTTTCTTCGTAAATCCTTAAACTGGTACAAAAAACCGGTTAATGAAGAAGTTGAAAGATTTATTCATGAAAAATTTGATATCCTGATAGACCTTAATCTTGAAAATCATTTTGCTTTTGATTATATTGTTGGACTCTCACCTGCTCAATTCAAGGTTGGAAGGGTTACAACGGAATCCAGTTACTACGATTTTATGATCAATATTCAAAAGAAGAAAGAGGTTTATTATTTTATTGAACAAACCAAGCATTACCTTGAGGTAATTAACAGACCGGAACTTTCACCCGGGATAATTTAATCATTTATTCAAAGAATATGAACAAGTTTAAAGGAACAGGGGTGGCTATTGTAACGCCATTTAAAAATGATTGCAGTATTGATTTCAAATCATTGGGAAAGCTTGTTGAACATGTTATCACGAATAATATTACTTACCTGGTCGTTCTCGGCACTACAGGGGAAGCGGTTACTCAGACAAAAGATGAAAAACGGGCAGTAATCGATTGTGTGATCGAAACAAACAATAGCCGAATACCTGTTGTTGTAGGATTGGGAGGTTACAACACACGGGAAATTGTAAATAATTTCAGGGAAAACTCATTTGAAGGGATTGATGCCATTCTTTCTGTTGCACCTTATTATAATAAACCAAGCCAAAACGGGTTGTACCAACATTATAAAACCATTGCCACGGCAAGTCCTGTACCGGTAATCATGTATAATGTTCCGGGAAGGACAAGCGTTAATATTGATGCAGAAACTACTCTTAAACTTGCTCATGAAGTAATAAATATTATTGCCATTAAAGAAGCTTCCGGCAATATGGGTCAAATCACAAAAATTGTAAAGGATAAACCCAAAGATTTCCTGGTTATTTCAGGTGATGATGCACTTACATTACCCATAATTGCAATTGGTGGTAAAGGTGTTATATCAGTGCTAGCCAATGCATTCCCAAAAGAATGGTCAGAGATGGTTGTACTGGCACTTGGCAGTAACTATAAAGCGGCCAGAAAAATTCACCTGAGATTCGCTGAAATGATCGATGAATTATTTATTGAGGGTAATCCTGCCGGCATAAAGGCTACACTAAGCATTCTCAATATCATACAAAATACCTTGCGCTTACCGTTAAGCCCTGTTAGCCGTTCAACGCATACAAGATTATCAAAATTGGTAAATGAATTAATGACCGTTACCCACTAAGAGGCACCTGTGGTCGTGGACTGGCTACTCTACCGTGACAGTGCTTGAATTTTTTTCCGCTTCCACAAGGACAGGGATCATTTCTCCCAACCTTTTTATCAACCCTTACAGGCTGAGCCTTTTGCGGTTGCTCCTGGCCAGGTTGGGTTGTGCTTGTTTCAGAATAGGATTGAGCATCGGTTTTTGATGTCCGGTATTTACTCATGTCTAACCTTTTCCTTCTCTCTGCTTCCCTAACCTGGCTGGAATCCCGGATAGGAATTTGTCCCTTCATAAGTGTTGAAACCACATCTCTATTCACCTGATTAATCATTGACTTAAAAAGTTCGAAGGATTCGAACTTATAGATAAGTAAAGGATCTTTCTGTTCATATGTAGCTGTTTGAACCGATTGTTTAAGATCATCCATTTCCCTGAGGTGTTCCTTCCATAACTCATCAATGGTTGCTAATATCACTGTTTTTTCGTATGATCTAACCAACTCCCTGCCATCGGTTTCTGCCGCTTTTTCAGGTTCGTTATGATCTGAAATACTCTGGTCCCG
>CAZEWS010000302.1:0-4758 GCA_964515985.1 uncultured Rikenellaceae bacterium
TAGATGTAATAAAATTTTTTAGGAATATAAAAAATACTCCAGAAATTCCTTCATATTCCGTAATATCCTCTCCCATTTCATCAAGTTGCCGTAAGTATTCACTTATTGATTTGGATTCAATGATGATTACTTTGCCCATTTTGTGGATAATCGGGCTATGTTCCCTGGTGTTATCGTGGTCGAATTCAAGAATTCTTCTTCCAAATCTTGTAATTCCAATCACCTTGTATGTCAAACTCTTACCAACTCCCGGAAGATTTAACACATTCCTGTCGGTTGCAAGGAACGGAAGTTTTGCAAATCTTCTCAGGGCCTCAATATTCTCTGCCATCATTTCAGCCTCCAGTGGGAAATTTCTTATGTTATCGTAATATTCAGGCGAGATCTGACCAATACGCTTTTCTTCCATTTGTTCCTGCATAGCTCTTGCGTTTGTAGCAAAATTGTGGCTGTTTTCCATATATCCTTTAACACTAAAGGTATAGTAAGGAAGCACACCAACATCATTCAGAGCCTGTCGTAGTTTTGCGGTATGGCCCCTTCTTGAACTTGCTGTTGTCAGAACATGCTGATTGGTTACAGTCCAGCCTGCCGAAATAAATTTCCGGATCCCCTGACGTGCTTCCGGAGTTATTTCTATGGGTGATTCAAAGTGTGTCTGAATAATAAATTGTTTAATTCCAATTTCTGAAGCTTTGCTTTTAAATTCAGCCAGAATTTTTGAAAGCTCCGGAGTGATGCGTTGAGGTAAATATACCGGCAAGCGTGTACCAAGCCTTACCCTGAGAATTTCGGCATGTTTTTCATTATCTGGTCTTTTTTCATTCATTTTCTTTTTTCTTACAGCCATTTCATAAATACCGTCAAATATTTTTTGTAAGGATTTATCTGAGCTCATCAGTGCATCACCACCTGTAACCAGGATATCGCGTAGTTGTGAATCTTTTTCGAAATAACCCAGAAGGCGGGTTAATTTATCAGGCCATTTTTCACCTGGTTTCAATTTATTCAAATTAAAATTCAGATTACCTCTCTGGAAGTCGTACATTCTCTGGCATGATGCACAAAGCCCGCCACAAGCCCGTCCCACGGTATCAGGGATAAGTATGGCTACTTCAGGGTACCGGCGGTGTACGTTATGATGGGATGGCAGAAGCCATCCTGCAGCATTGGGCTTGCCTGGCTCCACCAGATCCTCTTTTTCCCAAGCCACAATGTGTCCAAATTCTTCCACCAACTTACTGCTGTAAATTACATAATCCCGGATGGCAAGATCCGCTCCTGTAGCAAAGTAAGGCACCCTGACGTGTAGTAGTGATAGATAGTACGGGTTTACAAAGAAAGGAATCCCTGCTGCTTCAGCGTCTTTCAGGATTTTCATGGTGTCCGGATCCAGTGAATTACCAAGCATTTCATTCAGAAGCTCCGGTGTTCGAATGGCGAAGTGAAGGTGAAACAAACTTTCATTCCACCATTCGTAAGCCAACTGTAGTTTCTCCTGTGCCGTCATCCCCGGACTAAATTTATACCTTGGATCCTTTCTTTCATCTGTATCAATTTTTTTTATGATTATTGAAAGAATTCGTTCTTTATTTTCATTCCGGAGTTCGACAATACGGGGATCTAAACCGGATGGGTAACGTTCCATCCATTCTTCAACTTTTTTCGTATCAGGGATTTCCAGTTTGGTTTTTCCGGTCAATTGCCGGAAAAGTCGGATCATGTCCTCAAAAAAGTCGGGTTTAGCGCCTCCGGTTCCGTAGGTTGCGGCTAACCAGATCAGCTTGATCGGATTACTTACTGCAATTTCTCCGCGCAGATTCAGATCAGCATATTCACTCCCTGCATTGTCGATATAGTCCAAAATCCTGATGTAGGCATATTCCCTCCATTCAAGTTTCTCGAAGCTGTCACGGCTGGGATGTTTCGATTTATAAAACTTAAATGTGTCAGGTCTGGATTTTAATTCATCCAATATCCAGTTTTTCACACCCACCAAAGCTTCTGTTTCATTGTTTGAATTCCTGATAATCTCATCGAGTTTAGGATTTTCGCTTAGGAGTTTCAACAGAAGCTTACGGGATTTTACGTTGATGGCGATTTTGTCGAGTTTTTCAATTTCAGTCATAATGTTTAATTTAGATAGCGTTACCATCTTTGAACCCGTGGCACGGGTACCAAAGTTAACACTAATGTCAAAGATAACAAGCAATACGTTAAGCCGTGTCACGGTTCCAACCCGTGGCACGGCTATATTAAAAAAAATAACTATCTTAATAAATCAGAATTTCAAAAGCCTTAGAACAATGCACTTCGAAAAAGACTATGTATACCATATTTACAAAAGAGGTAATAACCGGCAGAAAATATTCTTTAATGATAAAAATTACATATTCTTTCTAGCAAAAATTCAGAAATATATTATTTCAAATTGTGAATTGCTTGCCTATTGCTTAATGCCCAACCATTTTCATTTTCTTATTCAAGCCAATGACTCAACGGTTAAGACCGTTGAAAAAGCTGGAATAGAACAAAATATGTTCAGCGAATCTATCAGGATATTGTTAAGCTCATATACCCAAGCTATCAATAAGCAAGAAAACAGAACCGGATCACTTTTCACTCAGAATACAAAAGCTAAAAGTCTCAATTATTTTCCTTCAAAAATTGATTATGGATTAATTTGCTTTAACTATATTCACCAAAATCCATTGCAAGGAGGACTAGTCGATAAATTGGAAGATTGGCCTTACTCTTCATTCAAAGAATATACGGGATTTACAGTAGAAAAACTATGTAATCAGGATGTTACTCAAGAACTTCTGGACTTGAATCTTTCTGAATTATATCTACAATCTTATTCGATGATTGATGAGAAAAACTTAAAACATATTTGGTACTTAGCCGTGGCACGGTTAAATACTGTTTCAAAAGATGGACGCAAATATTACCATAATCGGTGCGGGAGTGGTTGGTTTGGCTATTGCAGCTGAATTATCCAAAGAACAAAATTCGGTATTTGTAATTGAAAAACATAAGAAGTTTGGACAGGAAATCAGCAGCAGGAACAGTGAAGTGATTCATTCCGGAGTTTATTATCCGGAAGGATCATTTAAAGCCAGGTTATGTGTGGAAGGCAGGGAACTCATTTATCGTTTTTGTGAAGAAAAAGATGTAGCATACAAGAAATGCGGTAAACTGATTGTTGCAGTCGATCCTTCAGATTGTGTACAATTACCTGGTATTTTGGAGCAGGCAAGAAAAAACGGTGTGCTGGATGCATACATAATAGATAAACCTGAAATAGAAAGATTAGAGCCTTATATAAGAGCAAAAAAAGCAATTTATTTCACGTCAACAGGGATTATAGATACTTATGGTTTGATGAAGCAACTGGAAACCGATGCTGTAAATCAGGGTGTTCAGTTTATTTACGGCGCTAAAGTAATTTTCATCAGAACATTAAAGAAAGGTTTTGAAATTCAGCTATTGGATTCTGACGGTGAAAAATTTTCGTTTACTACACAAAAATTGGTTAACTCCGCCGGCTTGGATGCTGCGAATATTGCACGGTCGATGGGCCTAAACGAACCGGAGTATGAAGTTTTTTTCTGGAAAGGAGAATATTTCAATGTTGGAGGAGGCAAGCACAGGTTTATAAAACGTTTGGTTTATACTGTGCCTGAAAAGAATACAGTCGGTTTGGGAATCCATGCAACTGTTGAATTGGATGGCAGGTTAAAGCTGGGTCCAAATGCCCTTTACATCGGTAAGGGAACCTTTGATTATACTGTGGATCCATGTCATAAAGAACTATTTTACCATTTTGCAAAGCGGTTTTTGCCTTTCCTGGAACCGGTAGACCTGAATCCTGACCAGGCAGGTATACGTCCCAAGTTACAGAAACCTGGTGACCCGGTACGTGATTTCATAATTACCGAAGAATCGGATAAAGGTTTTCCCGGGTTGATCAATTTAATTGGCATAGAGTCACCTGGACTAACTGCTTGCCTAAGCATTGGAAATTATGTCAGGGAACTAATTGTCAAATAACATCCCGGATAGCTCCTAATAATTCATTTTTATTAAAGGGCTTCGTAAAGGTTTTCAGGGCGCCAAAATGTTTTGCTGCTATCAGGTAGTTTCCCGGATGTGATCGTCCTCCACCGGAAATAGCAAATATTTTCAAATCAGGATAATCACGTTTTAAATCCATAATTGTTTCAAGTCCTTCTTTTTCCGGCATAATGATATCGGTTATTACCAGATCGGCCGGTTTGTTTTCTAAAAGTTTTATCCCTTCATTGCCATCGCTTGCACTTGAGACGGAGTACCCCTCCCTTTCGAGCATCTCATGCAGCATTTGCCTGAAATCTTTATCATCATCAATTATAAGGATATGAGCCATGATTTTGGAATATTTAGATTAAAGGTTGAGTCCACTCCGAAAAGTCATTTTTGACAGAATAATGGCATAATGGAATTTTGGAATGCTGGAATAATGGGTGTTTCCAATATTCCATTTTTCCAATATTCCAAAGCGATGGACTTTTTAGAGTAGGCTCAAGGTTAAAAGTTATAAGTTATAAACTACTCGATTTTCATAAAACATATTAAGGAGAAATAATGATAATAAGGCAAACTCTTGTTTCTATCAACTCTTTATTCTACCTTCATCATTGAACATTCTAAATTCTACATTTAATTTCCGGCTTTGTTTCCATCCTGAGCACTCGGGATTAAAATTTATTATTAAAT
>CAZEWS010000303.1:0-2351 GCA_964515985.1 uncultured Rikenellaceae bacterium
CCGGAGGAGAAAGAGAATATTCTAAAGGAAGGGGTATGGAACAAAATGAAAATTCAGGTAATTGGTGATCAGGTGACAACATGGCTGAATGGTGAAAAGATGGTGGAGCTGAAGGATGAAAAAATTGGTAAAGCAACTGGGGTAATTGCCTTGCAAATTCATTCCGGGGGAGGGATTAAAGTGCGCTGGAAAAACTTGTTCATTAAGGAATTTAATTGATAAACAAACAAATTACTATTAAAATGAAAACATTTTTTAAGAACTGGAAAAAGAGATTGATCCTTGCAGTTACTGCAATGTTCATGATATCCTGTCTGTTTTCCCAGGAAACAGAAGGTATTATTACACCAAAGAAACACTTTGGATTCACGCCTGGTGACGACCGTATGTTATTTGATTACGATGAACTAATCAGTTATCTGACAAAACTGGATGTCGCTTCTCCGAAAATGAAAATGATAGAGATTGGGAAATCACCCATGGGCAAACCCATGTACATTGCTTTTATTTCTTCTGAAGAAAACATCAACAATCTCGATGAACTTAAAAAAATCAATAAGGAGCTGGCACTGAATCCAAATATTCCTGATGAGGAACGAAAAAAAATGCTGGACGAGGGAAAGGTTTTCTTTTTAGCCACTTTATCCTTGCATTCAGGGGAGGTTGGACCATCCCAGTCTGCTCCTTTGATTGCGTATAAATTACTTACTTCTGATAATCAACTGATTCTGGATCATCTTAATAACGTGGTTTATATGATGGTACCCTGCCATAATCCCGATGGTATGGATATGATAGTAAATAACTACAAAAAATACAAAGGAACAAAATATGAAGGGGCTTCGTTGCCCAGGGTATATCATAAATGTAGGACACGATAATAATCGCGATTTTATTATTCTTTCCCAGGAAGATACGAAAGCAATAGCTGCAATATACAATAATGAGTGGTTTCCACAGGTTATGGTAGAAAAACACCAGATGGGATCGACAGGAATTCGCTACTTTGTTCCGCCTAACCATGATCCGATTGCTGAGAATATCGATGCAGGAATATGGAACTGGACAGGCATCTTTGGCCAGAATATGATCAAGGATATGACAAAGGAGGGTTTGGCCGGTGTAGGACAACATACCATTTATGATGATTACTGGCCCGGATCAACTGAAACCTGTATCTGGAAAAATGTAATCGGATTTTTAACCGAAGCAGCAAGCGCCAGGGAGGCAACACCCATTTATATTGAACCTAATGAGTTAAGTGTTAGGGGAAAAGGTCTTTCAGAATATAAAAAAAGTACTAATATGCCTTTGCCATGGGAAGGAGGATGGTGGAAACTTAGCGATATAGTACAATATGAGATTGTTTCAACCTTGTCAATAATAAAAACCGCATCATTACATCGAAGGGATATACTTCAATTCCGTAATGATCTTTGCAAAAAAGAAGTAACGACGGGCAAAACAAAACCTCCATTCTATTATATTTTACCACGGGAACAGCATGACCAGAGCGAATTGGTAAACCTGGTTAATTTAATGAAAGAACATGGTATTGAAGTATACCAGCTTAAGGAATCATTTACCCTTAAAGGCAAGAACTTTAAAACGGGTGATATTGTTATTCCACTGGCGCAACCCTATCGGCCATTTATTAAAGAAGTAATGGAGAAACAAGAATTCCCAGTCAGGCATTATACACCTGGTGGAGAAATGATCAGACCATACGATATCACCAGTTGGTCCCTTCCTTTACACCGCGGAGTTCAATCGTATGAGATGAAAACCAGGAGTGAAGAATTTGAAACACTTTTCCAAAAAATTGAAGGTGAATTCGATCTTACCGGGAAGGAACCGTTAAATTTTTGGGCTGCAATATTCTCAGTGGATAACAATGGCAGCTTTAAAGCTGCTTTTATGGCATCTGAAATGGGCTTAAAAGTTGACCGGCTCACACAGGATATCACCATGGGAGGGAAGGTCTATCCAAAAGGAAGTTTTGTTCTTTATGGTGAAGAAAAAGAAAAGGAGAACTTTCGGAAGATATTGAAGGAAGTAAAATTTAATCCGGGGTACATAAAAGAAAAGTGGAAAATTAAAACTGCTGCTTTTAAGATACCGAGAATTGCCCTGGTTGAAACCTGGTTTCATGATATGGACGCCGGTTGGACAAGGTTTGTGTTTGATACATATAAAATCCCTTATACTATTCTAAATCCACCTGTATTCGAAAAAACCGATTTTGAAAAAAAATTCGATGTGGTTGTTTTTCCCAGTGTCCGTAAATCACTGTTGATGACCGGAAAATCCAGTCGTGGAGGCCAATATTATATGAGCAGTTATCATCCCGA
>CAZEWS010000303.1:2361-4750 GCA_964515985.1 uncultured Rikenellaceae bacterium
TGGGGAAGAAAGGCCTGGAAAAACTTTTATCATTCGTAGACAAAGGTGGAATTGTTGTGTCATGGGGTTCTTCAACGGAGTTATTTCAGGGGAATTTAGAGATCACGAATGGTGAAGGAAAAGATGAGTTTCAATTACCCTACCGTGATATTAGCGAACAGCTTCAAAAATCAGGTGTTTATGTTGCTGGCTCATTCGTACAAGTACACTTGCTGAAAGACCATCCATTAACTTTCGGTATGCCTGAAAAAACAGGTATATTTTTCAGAGGTAGTCCTGTATTTTCCACTTCTGTGCCAAGGTTTGACATGGACAGGAGGGTTATTGCCAAATTCCCGGAAAAAAACATATTGTTGAGCGGGTATAGTAAGAATGAAGAAAAATTTGGCAATAAAACGGCAATGGTTTGGCTTAAAAAGGGGAAAGGACAGTTTGTTCTGTTTGGGTTCTATCCTCAATTCAGGGCATCAACCCAGGCATCTTTTAAGTTATTATTTAACTCAATACTACTTCCAAAGATTGATTAATATCGCTATGTTCCATATTATAGATTCATATAGTATTTGTATCATCTTATATCTTCTCAATAATCAGGAATAATGGAGTATTGGAACCATTCTGTGAGCAAAGCGAACAGAATGTCTCACGAGCAGGTTTGAGCGAACGATTGGCTCGAACGAAGTAAGAGCCAATCTTCATGAGCTGGTTCCAGTGCCTGGATTGTGGGAGCGAATAACGACAGTGGGAGCGAGTAATACTGGAATATTGGAATATTATGCTTGCATGTTGGCAGGAATTCCAATGGCACATAATTCCATCATTCCAAACTTATTGCGGTTAGAGATAAATTTTAACTGAATAGTTACGATATTTTTATTAATCAAGTGCTAAGATGATGAAAGATTGGACACCTGAAACAGATTCGAGTTATTCGAAATGGCAATTAATTTTATTAGTAGCACTTCGTGTAGCAATCGGTTGGCATTTTTTATACGAAGGTCTTGCGAAACTGGCAAATCCTGACTGGTCATCAGGTGGTATTTATTACTTTAAAGACGGAAGGACAGTTCCCGATGTTCTGCATACGGTTTTTGAATACCCTGATAGGGATCTGTCGCTGGTTTATAGTGCAACCCTGGCAAGCAACCGGTCAAGGGGAATGGTCATTATGGGACATGATGCTGCAATGGAAGTAAGCAATACACTGACCATTATGGTTGATACGGGCTCTACGAGATACAAGGATAAACTCGAAAGTAAAATCTTTGATCCTTCCCTGCCTGTCTATTCCTATACCCCGGGGAGAAAAAACGTTGATGCTGTTACTTCGGCAACAGAGCAATATTTTGCAGGACGAGGCTTACTATATACATACAGGGGAGGGAAAAGGGTAGATACCACTCACCTGCATATCAGGGAGTGGCTCGAATGCATCAGAAAAGGATGCCAGCCTTCATGTAATATAGAACAGGCTTTTGAAGAAGCAATTACAGCTCATATGGGAACTATAGCTTACAGGGAGAACAGGAAAGCACTCTGGGATCCGGATAAGAAAAGGATTATCTGATCATTTACTATACCAATGGTCCGGCTTCGGCTACTTCAGATGAAACGAAATCTTTGTATTGTTTGAAATTCTCCTTGAACATTCCGGCCAGTTCTTTTGCCTTTTCATCATAAGCCGCTTTATCTTTCCATGTATTTCTGGGACTCAGTATCTCTGATGGCACACCCGGACAAGATATGGGAATACGAAGTCCAAAGACAGGGTCGGTTTCAAATTCAACATCATTGAGTTTCCCTTCCAGGGCACTGTTTAACAGTGCTCGGGTATGCTGTATAGACATCCGGTGACCGGTACCGTATGGGCCGCCTGTCCAACCTGTGTTCACTAACCAGGTAGTCACATTGTGATCTTCGAGCTTTTTACCCAATAATTTGGCATAAACGCTGGGATGCTGAGGCATAAACGGTGCTCCGAAACAAGTGCTGAAAGTAGCCTGCGGTTCAGTGATGCCCCGTTCGGTTCCGGCAACTTTTGCGGTGTAGCCAAGTAGAAAGTGGTACATAGCCTGTTCGGGTGTTAATTTTGAGAGGGGTGGTAACACACCGAAAGCATCGGCAGTAAGGAAAATAACATTTCCGGGATGCTTACCTTTCCCTTCCGTGACAATATTATCCAAATGTGTGATCGGATAGGAAGCCCTTGTATTTTCCGTAAAAGAACTGTCGTTCAGGTCCGGCTTACGCGAATATGAATCAATAGATACGTTTTCAAGTATAGTCCCGAAGCGGCGGGTGGTGGCATAAATCGCCGGTTCGGCTTCCTTCGAAAGGCGAATGACTTTTGCATAACAACCACCTTCAAAATTAAAAATCCCATTTTCAC
>CAZEWS010000304.1:0-1770 GCA_964515985.1 uncultured Rikenellaceae bacterium
GAACGGAGAAATTGGTGAAATCCTTGCAGCCAATTGTTACTGGAATGGAGGAAAGTTGTGGCACGTAAACAGGAAAGAGGGTTGGACTGACATGGAATGGATGATCAGGAACTGGGTAAACTGGTTATGGTTATCCGGAGATCATATCGTAGAACAACATGTACATAATATTGATGTGATTAACTGGTTTACAGGAAAACACCCTGTAAAGGCCGTTGGATTTGGCAGCAGGCAAAGAAGGATCACAGGTGATCAGTATGATAATTTCAGCATTGATTTTATTTACGATAACGAGATTCGTATACACAGCATGTGCCGCCAGATTAACGATTGTGCAAACAGTGTATCGGAATACATCAGAGGAACAGATGGATATTTAACTTCAAATAGTCGAAACTCCAAAATTTTCACTCCAGACGGAACTTTGAAGTTTGAATATCCCTATCCGGAGGATGAAGAAAATGAAGAAACAAATAAAGTAAAGATAGGTCCTTATGTGCAGGAACACATTGATCTGGTTACAGCTATCCGTACAAATCAACCCATTAACGAAGCTGAAAATGTAGCGGTTTCTAACATGACAGCTATTATGGGCAGAATTTCTGCTTACACCGGTAAAGAAGTTACCTGGGAAGAAATGATGAATTCCGATCTGAGTTTAGGCCCGAAACAGTACGCTTTAGGTCCTATGGATCTGACACCGGATATACCTATACCCGGTTCATCGCCAAAAGAATCATAGTTATATTCTATTTTAGTCGTAACCCGACTCGAAGTCGGGTTACGACTAATTTAAAAATCATCCACTGTTTTATATGCTTCAATAAGGGCTATTTCACCCTCCTTTCCGGGCTTTGAATTGCCGTGCTCCATACATAAAACGCCTTTAAAGTCCTTTTCATACAAGTGTTTAAATATATTTTTAAAGTTTATTTCACCGGTAGTTGGCTCCTTGCGTCCTGGTGTATCGCCTAAGTGAAATGCAGCAATTTCGCTCCACGACTGATCGATGTTGGGGATCAGGTTTCCCTCGGTGATCTGTTGATGGTAAAGATCATCAACGATCTTACAGCTTGGGTTGTTGACGGCCCGGCAGATACTGTATGCCTGGGGCATCTTTGTGAGGAACAAACCAGGATGATCATGTGGGTTCAGTGGCTCAATCACCATTACCACTCCAGCGGGCTCCAGTATCTCTGCGCAGTATTTAAGGTTCTCAATAACGTTAGCTGTCTGATAGTCCCATTCCATCCGCTGGTTGTAACGGCCTGGCACTACAAGTGCCCATTTTGCATTAGTACGTTTGGCGGTCTCCACACCGGTCTTCATCTTTTTAATTAGCATATCACGGACTTCCCCGTCATGCAGGACAAAAGACTCCTTACTGAAATCAGCATAAAGCACAAAAGGGCCCAACGTCATACCAAGCTGATCCATGACATTTGCAATTCCCTCCTGATGCTCAGGTGTTTTGTTCATAAGCCCATTATCGAACATAGCTGTAAAGCCCTGATCTGCCATAAACTTAAGCTGATCCTTCCAATCATCCCCCGCATGATGTTTGAATGAACCATAACTAGGGGCGTACTTCAATTTAAAGTTGTGTTTCTTACTCTCCCATGTTGCTTTTTCTTTTGCAATACTCCGGGCTGTTCCAAACATAGTGTTGCCGGTTACAAGGGACAAAAACCCTGCAACTAATGATTTTTTTACAAAATTTCTGCGTTCCATAAAATTTTCTTTTTATATTGATTTTTATTTCTCTTTAAT
>CAZEWS010000304.1:1780-4266 GCA_964515985.1 uncultured Rikenellaceae bacterium
AAAATTAAGAAATTTTTAATTATGAAAAAATTACGAATGGAAATGATTGGTGGAGGTCGAGGGGCCTTCATTGGAGCCGTTCACCGAATGGCAGCAGGTATTGATGGCCAGATAGAATTAGTCTGTGGAGCTTTGCATGTTGATCCCGACGAGGCTGTACTTTCAGGTCAGGACCTTTATCTTAAACCTGAAAGGATATACCGTACCTATAATGAAATGTTTGATAAAGAGAGTCAGTTGCCTGAAGATGAAAGGATGGATTTCGTGAGTATAGTGACTCCTAATCATGTTCATTTTGAGCCGGCAAAATTAGCCTTGGAAAATGGATTTCATGTGGTATGCGAAAAACCTTTGTCATTTTCTTTGGACGAAGCTTTACAGCTTCAGAGGCTTGTTAATGACACAGGATTAGTTTTTGCATTGACACATACATATACCGGTTATCCTATGATAAAGCAAGCTCGAGAAATGTTTAAATCGGGTGTTTTTGGAAAAATTCGTAAAGTAGTTGTGGAATACCCACAAGGGTGGTTGTCGACCCCTTTAGAAAAAACTGGCCATCAGCAAGCAACTTGGAGAACAGACCCCATGAGGTCAGGAAAATCAGGTTCAGTTGGAGATATTGGAACTCATGCTGAGAACCTGGCTGAAACTATCACTGGTTTAAGAATAACAGAATTAAGTGCTGACGTCAGCACTTTTGTCGAAAACAGACTTCTTGATGATGATGCAAATGTACTTTTAAGGTTTAACAATGGTGCAAAGGGAGTATTACACTGCAGTCAGATATGTGCAGGAGAAGAAAATCCCATAAATATCAGGATATATGGAGAAAAAGGAAGTATCCAATGGCACCAGCATGATCCGAACACAATGTATGTAAAATGGCTGGAGAGACCGATGGAAGTGTATCGAACGGGTACTAGTTATATGGGCGAAGCAGCTGCAGCTCATACAAGAGTACCTGCAGGTCATCCTGAAGGTTATTTGGAAGCCTTTGCCAATATCTATAGAAACTTTTCTAAAGTTGTTCAAGCTAGATTGGCTGGTGTTGAACCATATCCACAGTTCCTTGATTTTCCTACCGTTGAAGAAGGTGTTCGTGGTATGAAATTTATTGATGCTGTTATAGCTTCAGGCAAAAATAATGCAGCCTGGACAAAAATAGAATAATCATTCATCCCTCTCTCAGCCGTCAGACCAACTAAAGTGGTCGGACGGCTCCTTCTCCCTTATCCGTCGGACCGTCTAAGGCCTGCCCCCTCCCACTACTCTAACAGCTAAGCGGATAGAAATTATGTAATCTTTTTCGAAAATCCTGTAACAACATAAAACACCATTTGATATACATTTGCTGTTGAATTAACAACATTATTTTGATTTGTTCCAAATAAAATTAGGTTAGGAAATCCATTCTTGTCCAAAAGTAAGTAATAAACTTGTGTATCACATTATCATAATAAATGGAGACAACAAAATAAAAATTAAGATATGTTAAACCGAATAATAAGATTTTTTCTTGAGAATAAACTGGTAACCACTCTGTCTCTGTTGATCTTTATCATCTGGGGTATTGTAACCTCACCTTTTAACTGGGAAACAGGTTTTCTTCCACGCGATCCTGTGCCGGTGGATGCCATTCCCGACCTGGGTGAGAACCAGCAGATCGTTTATACCGAATGGCCGGGCCGTTCGCCCCAGGACATTGAGGACCAAATCAGCTATCCTCTCACCACAGCGCTTTTGGGTATTCCAGGGGTAAAAACCATACGGAGTAATTCAATTTTCGGATTTTCAAATATTTACGTCATATTCGAAGAGGGCGTGGAGTTTTACTGGAGCCGGACCCGGATACTCGAAAAGCTGAATTCACTACCTGCCGGAACCCTACCCGAAGGGGCGACACCGGCCCTGGGGCCCGATGCAACGGCACTTGGCCAGGTATATTGGTACACCCTGGAGGGACGCGATAAAGACGGGAATCCTGCCGGCGGCTGGGATCCGCAGGAACTGAGAACGATACAGGATTTTTATGTTAGTTATTCCCTCACATCTGCGAAAGGGGTGGCAGAGGTAGCTTCCATTGGTGGGTTTGTCAAGGAATACCAGATCGATATAGATCCCAATGCCATGAAGGCATTTGGGGTGAACGTAGCGCAGATTATCAGCGCAGTGAAGAAAAGTAACCTTGACATTGGCGCCCGGACCATGGAGTTCAACCGGGTCGAGTACCTTATCAGGGCGTTGGGTTATGTAAAAAGCCTCGACGATCTTGAAAAGAGTGTGGTGGCTGTGAATGACAATGTACCCGTGCGGCTTAAGGATGTAGCCAGGGTACATTACGGACCTGCCACACGAAGGGGAGGTCTTGATAAGGGAGGCGCCGAGGCAGTTGGTGGTGTGGTTGTAGCCAGATATAGCGCCAACCCGCTCGAAGTGATCAATAATGTAAAAGAGAAAATTAAAGAAGTATCTACCGGGCTTCC
>CAZEWS010000304.1:4442-4716 GCA_964515985.1 uncultured Rikenellaceae bacterium
TAGATTGAACAACTTTAGAAAAGTTTCTATAGATATTGGCAAAGGCTTCCATTCTGATATCCAGCTTGCTGCCCCTGGGGGTACTGATCACCTTTATCGCGATGCGGCAGTTCGGCGTAGATGCCAATATCGTAGCCCTTTCGGGAATTGCCATCGCCATTGGTGTGATGGTCGATGTGGGGATCGTCTTCACGGAAAACATAGTGAGGCATCTCGAGATGCCTGAAAATAAAGGAGTAAAAGGAAAAGCATTAATAATAGTAATATATAATGC
>CAZEWS010000305.1:0-3685 GCA_964515985.1 uncultured Rikenellaceae bacterium
AAAAGAAAATGTAGTTATTGAAAAAGAACAAGCCAGATCAAGGATAATCATGGGGATTCCTTCCTGCGATCTTGCAGGGTTGGGAATTCTTGATGAGATTTATCTTGCCGAGCCCTATTTTGATATCGTATACCAAAAGAACCGCGATAATACTCTTTTGATCGGTACAGATTGTTTTGAGCTTTTAGAGCATTGTCATTGTACATCTTATGGTATTAATCCTTATCCGGAAGAATATCACGATATTTCCCTGGTTTTAGTCGATGAAGAGGTGTATTTAACCGTTCAATCGGAGAAAGGTGAGACATTCCTGAAAAAAACAGATCATAATCGCATTTCCCGCGAATTAAGTGATAAGGAATTTGAAAAGGTACTTGAAAAACGAGAAAAAATTAAGCCACAACTGGATGATAAAAACAAACACATTCCGGAATATTCAAAAACGACAGAATTAGTAAAAAACGCAAAAAAGGATATTTGGGAAAAATACGCCAAAAACTGTGTCTCATGCGGAGCTTGTGCTACAATTTGTCCTACTTGTACATGTTTCTTATTGGTTGACCGCCCCGGTTTCGAAAAAGTCAGGCAATTGGATGCATGTCAATACCCTGCTTTCATGAGGATTGCTGCCGGCGAAGATCCCCTGGCACAAAGGCACATTCGTTTCAGGAACAGGTATTTGTGTAAATACGTATGGAAGCCTGAAAAATATGAATCGACTGCCTGCACCGGATGCGGAAGATGTATTGAGGCTTGTATAGGAAACATTAATAAAAACGAACTATTCATCGAACTAATGACTTAAACCGAAGTCTTTTACAATGCAGGTTTCTCAAAATATATACAAACCGATCCGGGCAAGATTGGATAAAATAATCGATGAATCACCCTTGATCAAAACATTTGTTTTGATCCCTGAAAAGGAATTCTCATTCAAAACCGGTGAATTTATCGAACTTACTTTGAATGGCATCGGTGAAGCTCCATTCACTCCTTCTTCCTCTCCACTTGATAAAAGTAAGCTGGAAGTAACCGTTATGAAAGCCGGTTATGTTACCGAAAAGATACATCAACTTAAAAAGGGAGAAATACTTGGCATAAGAGGACCTTTCGGCCGGGGGTATCCGTTGGAAGAATTCTACGGTAAAGAAATAATTATCATCGGTGGTGGCTGTGGATTCGCACCAATTCGATCGCTGCTGTATAATCTTATGGCTGAAAAAGACAAATTTAAAGGGGTAACCTTATGTTATGGTTCAAAATCTCCGGAAGACTGCATTTATAAACCCTTTATCGAAGAATTGAGAAATACGGAAAAATTCCGGGTTCTGAGAACCGTCGACCAGGCTGATGAGACCTGGACCGAAACAGTAGGTGTGGTTACAGTCCTCCTTGATCAAATCGATGTGGATTTAAAAAATTCTGTAGCGGTTGTATGTGGCCCACCTATTATGATGAAATTTGGAACAATACGACTCCTGGAAATGGGATTCAATGATAACGATATTTATCTTTCTTTAGAAAAAAATATGTCATGCGGTCTGGGGAAATGTGGTCATTGCATGATGGGTGACTATTTTGTTTGCAAAGACGGACCGGTATTCAGATATGATGAAATAAAAGGATTACCGGATATCTGGTTATAAATTATAAAAAATATGGACAAAGATCTGAACGCGCTGAAGAAACTCAAATTTTATAAAGAATTTGACGAAACAATAAGAGAAAAGATTCTGGAGATTAGTGAGATACGGGAATATAAAGTAAACGAAATGATCTTCGACGAATATCAGGAGTTAAAAGAGTTGTTTATCCTTGTGGAAGGAACTGTTACACTGGGAATATATGTTCCCAAAAAGGGACAAATTAATTTGGACACTGTCCATCCCGGGCAACTGTTCTCATGGTCAGCTCTATTCCTGCCTAATATTTCCACCGCCTATGCAATAGCAACAGTCCCTGTCAAAGTGTTAGCAATAAAGGCTTCCAGAATCCATGAATTAATCGGTGATAACAATACATTTGGTTATATATTTATGAAAATCATTAGTAAGACTCTGTCGCAAAGATTAAGTGACACACGATTTCAGTTGGTTAACCTTGTAAACATTTAAGATATAATGATAAGCCTCTAATAATAAAATTTACAATGGGCAAAAAAATACTGATCGACTTACTGAAATTGAGGGATTTTGATAAATGCCCTGTTGAAGGAGTCTGTATCGACCCTGGCAATAATGATGAATTCAAAACCATCAGGGAACAGGCAACTTTCCTTTTTACATGCAGAAAGTGTGAAGAGGCTCCCTGTATCAGTATTTGCCCGGCAGAAGCACTTGAAAAAGAAAAAGATGGCATGGTTACCCGATCCCTGAATCTTTGTGTTCGATGCAAGTCGTGTATAACTATTTGTCCTTTCGGCACATTAATGGATGATCTTTTTGAAAAAAGACCAAAAAATCAATTCTTCGACCTGAATGATGATGAAGAACTGTTACAATTCGTAGAAGTTTCTCCCGGTGATACGGTAGTCTTTTATGATGGGGATGAAGACCCTGAAAATCATATATACAAACTAAATGAAAGGGTGCTGGTAAAAGATTTTATATGGAATCCTTAACCTGAAAAAATTACCTTCAGTGAGAAAAGTTTATCTGAACTAAGCGTTACGATCTCATCGAGGGTAATTTTTCAGGTAAAAGTTATTTGTTAATTGTTAATTGAAATGTTTAATGATATTTTCCATTTTCTGGTTTTTCCCGGGTTGTTGTTTGTAGCAACTGTAGGAGGCATCCTTGCCTGGGCCGACCGGAAGATTACGGCTATGGTACAGTTTCGCAAAGGGCCGCCTTTCCTGCAGCCACTTTACGATTTCTTAAAGCTATTGCTCGTAAAAGAAACAATCCTGCCGGCAAAAGGGTCAAAAATCACATTCCTGATGGCGCCTGTATTTTCCCTTTTCGGTGCAACAATAGCCGGTGTTCTCATTTTGCTACCCTCTCTCAACATTCAAACCGGCTTCTCCGGCGACCTGATTGTGATTTATTACCTTCTCGCGATACCTTCCCTGGCGTACATGGTAGGCGCTATGGCTTCAGGAAATCCTTTAGCTTCCGTTGGCGCTTCCCGTGAAATGAAACTCATCATGAGCTATGAGCTTACTTTCTTTCTTGTCCTTTCCGGTATTATTCTGAAAGCAGACATGAGCATTGGCCTTAATGATGTTATACAGGTACAATCTCAATCCGGAGCCTTTATTGGTAGTCTGTCGGGAGTGATCCTTTTTTGGGTTGCCATATTTTGTCTGCAGGCAAAATTGGGGTTGGTTCCTTTTGATATGGCAGAGGCGGAAACTGAAATCAACCATGGGCCCTTTATCGAATATTCCGGCTCAGCCTATGCCTTGATAAAATTAACAAAATATATCATGCTTTTTATACTCCCTGCTTTTATTGCTGCTTTGTTTATGGGTGGATTGCATTGGCAGGGAATCGATATTCTTTGGTCAATTCTGAAAATCCTTGCAGTTGTTGTGTTACTTACTCTGATAAGAAACACAAATCCAAGGGTTAAGATTCACCAGGCCATGAGATTTTTCTTCATTTGGATGAACTTATTTGCTGTTATTGCAATCATTCTGGAAATGTTTGGAATTTAAAACATAATAAATTGGGTTTTAAGGATT
>CAZEWS010000305.1:3695-4701 GCA_964515985.1 uncultured Rikenellaceae bacterium
GTTGTTCCATTTCGGTGGTGCATCCTGCAATAATTGCGATATCGAAATATTAGATTGCCTGACACCAAGGTATGACGTAGAAAGATTCGGGATGCTATTGGTTGGTACCATCCGGCATGCTGATGTTCTGTTAGTTAATGGTTCGATTAACCAAAAGGACAAAAGCAGGCTTCTCGAAATTTACAACCAGGCACCGAAACCCATATTGGTGGTTGCTATTGGTGCATGTGGCTGCACGGGCGGTATATTTGCTGAAGGAAATGTATTTGCCGGCCCGGTTGATAAGATCATTCCTGTTAATGCTTATATTCCGGGTTGCCCGCCAAAACCTGAAGCCATAATTGCAGGTATTTTAAAACTTCTGAACAAGTAAGAACGATCCATGAATGAAACCAATGCTATTTTAGCAGACATAAAAAAGAAATTTGGACCGCAAGTTTCTCAAACAAATATCAGGAATGAAAAGAGGGTTTCCTTAATCATTCCTCGGGAGGCTTTATTGGAAATGGCGGAATATCTTCATCATGTTGTGAAACTCCGGTTCATTATTGCTTCAGCATTGGAATCGAAGGCTGGTTTTGAGATTTACTATCATTTTTCAAACGATCAAACCGGTCTTATTTTGAACCTTCATGTCATCCTCCCGGGGAAAAAACCTGAAATCCAATCCCTGACCTCCTTATTTGAAGCAGCCAATTGGATTGAAAGGGAGATCCATGAAATTCTCGGTATCACTTTTTCTGGTCATCCAAACCTTGAAAAGCTGATTTCTGAAGGAAATTGGGCTGAAGGGGTTTATCCTTACAGAAAAAAATATTTATAAATTACTAATTTTTCGCACTTGACAACACTTTAATATACAGTTGATAAGATAAATAATTCACCCTGTGAAATGCTTGCCCTGTGGAATCCAACAAAAGTTGGTGCGAAGCAATTCCACAGGGCGAGCAATTTTGCTCGCAAAATTATTTCACGGGGTGAACCTCAGCCTTATTCCACAATCATT
>CAZEWS010000306.1:0-4699 GCA_964515985.1 uncultured Rikenellaceae bacterium
GAAATGACACATAAACGCAGGATGTCAGCCCTTGGCCCGGGTGGTTTATCCAGAGAACGTGCCGGATTTGAAGTTCGTGACGTACACTATACCCACTATGGGAGATTATGTCCAATTGAAACACCTGAAGGACCCAATATTGGCCTGATATCCTCCTTATGTGTGTATGCTAAGATAAATGATCTTGGATTTATTGAAACACCATACCGGAAGGTTAATAAAGGACAGGTTAACCTGAATCGCGACGGGGTTGTATTTCTTAGCGCTGAGGAAGAAGAGAATAATGTAATAGCGCAGGCTAACGCACCATTGAATGAGGATGGAGCTTTTATTAATCCAAGAGTAAGAGCCAGGTATGAAGGTGATTTCCCACATGCCGAAGCAGATAAAGTTGATTTAATGGACGTTGCGCCCAACCAGATTGCCTCTATCGCAGCATCTCTTATACCCTTCCTTGAACACGATGATGCAAACCGTGCCCTGATGGGATCTAACATGATGCGGCAGGCTGTACCCTTAATTAATCCCGAAGCCCCAATTGTAGGAACCGGTTTGGAGAAGACTATGGTACAGGATTCGAGAATTCTATTCATTGCCGAAGGGGATGGAATTGTTGATTATGTTGACGCAAATGAAATTGTAATCAGGTATTCACGGTCGGATGAAGAAAAATTTGTAAGTTTTGAGGAAGACGTAAAAATTTATTCCCTGCCCAAATATAAGAAGACAAACCAAAATACTTGTGTGAACCTGATTCCTATTGTTAGAAAGGGAGAAAAAGTAACCAAAGGGCAGATCCTAACCGAAGGTTATGGAACCAAGAACGGTGAACTGGCGTTAGGAAGGAACCTCAAAGTTGCTTTCATGCCATGGAAAGGTTATAATTTTGAGGATGCAATTGTCGTATCAGAGAGAGTTGTACGTCATGATATTTTCACATCCATCCATATTGAAGAATATCTCCTCGAGGTTCGTGATACGAAACGGGGATTGGAAGAATTGACTTCAGATATTCCCAATGTCAGTGAAGAAGCCACCAGAAATCTTGATGAGAATGGTTTAATAAGAATTGGAGCACATATCGGTCCTGGTGATATCTTAATTGGAAAAATTACTCCTAAAGGGGAGTCTGATCCGTCTCCGGAAGAAAAATTACTCCGTGCTATTTTCGGTGATAAGGCTGGTGATGTAAAAGATGCTTCCCTGAAAGCCGGACCTTCACTTGAAGGCGTGGTTGTTTCTAAAAGACTTTTCTCACGATCGATAAAGGACCGTAAGGCAAAAATGACTGAAAAACCAATCCTCGAAAAAATTGAAACGGATTATAACAAGAGCATTGAGGAATTAAATGCCAAACTGATTGATAAATTGTTCATACTGGTCAATGGAAAAACATCACAGGGAGTGAGGAACTTTCTTAATGAGGATGTTATTCCAAAGGGCACAAAATTTACACTTAGACTTCTTCAAGGGGTTGATTATATAAATGTTAATCCAATCAAGTGGACAACAGACAAACGGAAAAACGATACAATAAAACAATTGCTTCATAATTATCTTATAAAATATAAGGAACTCGAGAGTATTTTTAAAAGAAAAAAATACAATCTCACACTGGGCGATGAACTACCTGTAGGTATTATACAGCTTGCCAAAGTTTACGTTGCAAAGAAGAGAAAAATTAAATTGGGGGATAAAATGGCAGGCAGACATGGTAATAAGGGGATTATTGCCAAGATCGTACGGGAAGAAGATATGCCCTTCCTTGAGGACGGCACATCGGTTGATATTGTACTTAATCCGCTTGGAGTACCATCCAGGATGAACCTTGGACAAATATATGAAACGGTTTTGGGATGGGTTGGCAAGGAGCTAGGTCTGTCTTTCTCATCTCCCATTTTTGATGGTGCAACACTGGAAGAAATCACCGAGTATACTGAAAAAGCGAAACTTCCAATGTATGGTAAAACTTATTTATACGACGGTGGCACAGGTAAGCGGTTTGATCAACCGGCAACAGTTGGTATAATTTACATGTTAAAACTGGGCCATATGGTTGATGACAAAATGCACGCCCGGTCGATCGGGCCTTATTCCCTGATTACCCAGCAACCTTTGGGAGGGAAAGCCCAATTTGGCGGACAACGATTTGGAGAAATGGAAGTTTGGGCTATCGAAGCGTTCGGAGCATCCAATACATTACAGGAGTTATTAACCGTTAAATCAGATGACGTAATAGGAAGAGCCAAAGCTTACGAAGCCATTGTAAAGGGAGAACCTATGCCGGTTCCTGGCATTCCGGAATCACTTAATGTTTTATTACATGAATTAAGAGGGCTTGGACTGAGTGTTAATCTTTATTAGAAAATGGCAAATGGCCCTAATTACATTTACTTACTGATTTATAACTTTTTAATAAATAATTTATGCCATTCAAAAGAGATACAAAAGTAAAAAGTAGTTTTGAAAAAGTCTCTATAGGCCTTGCCTCTCCGGAAGAAATTCTTGAACAATCAAGTGGTGAGGTATTGAAACCTGAAACAATAAATTACCGTACATACAAACCGGAAAGAGATGGCTTATTTTGTGAAAGAATTTTCGGTCCGGTAAAAGATTTTGAATGTCATTGCGGTAAATATAAGCGAATTCGCTATAAGGGAATCGTTTGTGATCGCTGTGGGGTTGAGGTAACTGAGAAAAAAGTAAGGAGAGAAAGGACGGGTCATATTTCCCTGATTGTTCCGGTTGCTCATATCTGGTATTTCAAATCTCTTCCAAATAAAATAGGATACCTGCTTGGATTACCAACTAAAAAACTGGATGCCATCATCTATTATGAGCGTTATGTGGTTATCAATCCAGGGATTAAAGAAGCGGATGGTGTAAAATACCTCGATTTTCTCACGGAAGAGGAATACATGGAAATCCTTGATTCTCTTCCAAAAGAAAATCAATACCTGGAAGATTCTGATCCGGATAAATTTATTGCCGATATGGGAGCTGAAGCTCTTTACAAGCTTCTTTCGCGCCTCACCCTGGATGAATTATCCTTTTCTTTAAGACATAAAGCAAATACAGAGACTTCACAACAGAGGAAAAATGAAGCTTTAAAAAGACTCCGGGTTGTCGAAGCATTCCGTATTTCGAAAAATGTTAACAAGCCTGAATGGATGATCATAAAGGTAGTGCCTGTTATACCACCTGAATTAAGGCCCCTCGTTCCTTTAGACGGAGGCAGGTTTGCAACATCAGACCTGAATGACCTCTACCGTAGAGTAATTATTCGTAATAACAGGCTTAAACGACTTATTGAAATCAAGGCACCCGAAGTAATCCTCAGGAATGAAAAACGAATGCTTCAGGAAGCCGTAGATTCCCTTTTCGATAATTCAAGAAAAGCAAATGCCGTTAAAACAGATGGTAATCGACCACTAAAATCATTAAGCGACAGCTTGAAAGGCAAACAGGGTCGATTCAGACAAAACCTCCTGGGTAAGAGAGTGGATTATTCTGCCCGGTCGGTAATTGTTGTTGGACCAGAATTGAATCTACACGAATGCGGATTACCAAAGGAAATGGCTGCTGAGTTGTATAAGCCGTTCATTATCCGTAAATTGATCGAACGGGGAATTGTTAAAACCGTTAAATCGGCAAAGAAAATTGTTGACCGGAAGGATCCGGTTGTTTGGGATATTCTGGAAAATGTATTGAAGGGCCATCCTGTATTGCTGAACCGTGCTCCAACTTTGCATAGATTGGGTATCCAGGCTTTCCAGCCGAAGTTGATAGAAGGTAAGGCAATACAGTTACATCCATTGGTTTGTACTGCATTTAATGCCGATTTTGATGGCGACCAAATGGCTGTTCATTTGCCTCTGGGGAACGCCGCTGTTCTTGAAGCCCAGATGTTAATGCTCGCTTCTCATAATATTTTAAATCCGGCCAATGGAGCTCCGATTACTGTTCCGTCACAGGATATGGTACTTGGATTATATTATATTACCAACTCCCGTAAAGGAACCGATTCGGAAAAAGTTAGAGGTGAAGGATTGACATTTTATTCTCCCGAGGAAGCGACCATTGCCTATAATGAAGAGAAAGTTGATCTGCATGCCATTGTTAAAGTAAAAGTGGATGATATTGAAGATGGCAAGCCGATGAAGAAAATAGTTGAAACAACTGTTGGAAGGATTATTTTTAATCAGTTTGTACCAAATGAAGTGGGTTATATTAATAAGTTGCTAACTAAAAGATCTTTACGTGATATCATTGGGGAAGTTTTGAAAAAAACAGGTACAGCTACAACCGCCAGATTTCTGGATGACATAAAAAACCTGGGATACGAAATGGCATTCAAAGGAGGATTATCCTTTAACCTTGATGATGTGATTATTCCCGAGAAGAAAGTGGAATTTGTTAATGAGGGATATAAACAGGTGGATGAGGTTTTGAATAATTATAACATGGGATTTATAACCAATAATGAAAGGTATAACCAGATTATTGATATCTGGACCCATGCCAATGCCAGGTTAACTCAATCTCTTATGAATCAGCTTTCTTCTGATAAACAAGGATTTAATCCTGTATATATGATGTTGGATTCTGGCGCCAGGGGATCAAAAGAACAGATTCGTCAATTGTCGGGTATGAGAGGACTTATGGCTAAGCCACAGAAATCGGGTTCGACAGGATCAGA
>CAZEWS010000307.1:0-4667 GCA_964515985.1 uncultured Rikenellaceae bacterium
ATGCTAATAATGAGATATAATAATAAATTTGAACATCCTAGTGGTCAGACGAGTAGGATAGACCTTAAACTTTAAACTTTTTAAACTGCACTCTTCAATTAAACATGTCAAAATCATCCAACGATAAAATCCTTCTGAGTCACGGTAGTGGCGGCAAGTTATCTCATGACTTAATCCGTAATGTATTTATAAAATATTTTAATAACGATGTATTAACCCAACAAACAGATTCAGCGATACTCGATTTGATTGAAGGCAACCTTGCGTTTACCACTGATTCGTATGTTGTTGATCCTGTTTTTTTCCCGGGAGGGGATATAGGAAAATTATCAGTTTGTGGTACAATAAATGATCTTGCGGTTTCAGGAGCTGAACCACTTTACCTGAGTTCATCTTTTATTATTGAAGAAGGGTTTTCCATAAAAGACCTGGAGACCATTGTAAAATCGATGGCTGACGAGGCGAAAAAGGCGGGTATAAAGATTGTTGCAGGAGACACAAAGGTGGTTGATCGTGGGAAGTGCGATAAAATTTTTATCAATACTTCAGGTATAGGTTTCCTGGATCCGGAAAGAAAAAATATCAGTACTGGAGATAAGATACAGGTTGGCGATAAAATTATTATCAATGGTTTCATAGGTGATCACGGTATAGCGATATTGGCAGCCCGCGAATCACTTCATTTTAAGCTGGATCTGGAATCAGATTGTGCATCGCTGCATCATCTGATAGGTGAAGTTTTATCCATATCTTCCGGAGTCAAATTTATGAGGGATGCAACCAGGGGAGGGTTGGCAACCGTTTTAAGTGAGTTGGCTGAAAACAGGGAGTATGGTATTGATCTGGAAGAAACAGCTATACCTGTAAAAGAAAACGTGAAAGGAACATGCGAAATTTTCGGTTTCGATCCTTTATATATGGCAAATGAAGGAAAGGTTGTGATGGTGGTGGGGAACTCTGACGAAAAAGAAATAATCGATGTTTTAAAACGAAATCCCCTGGGTAAAGGCAGTGCGGTAATTGGAGAGATTGTTGACAGTCATCATGGACAAGTAGCCCTTCAAACAGAGGTTGGTGGAAGAAGAATTGTAGATATGTTGGTTGGTGAACAGTTACCAAGGATATGTTAATTAGCTTAGGACTAGTTCTATTCAAGGCCATTGTCACTGTAAAATTTATTAAGGTGAGAGTTCTTCAAAGGCGATATAGTGTTTTTTACAACCCTTTCTGGAGCAAATGATCACTTTCCCTCCTTTGATAACATTTAAGGAAACCATTGGCGCCCGGCATTCCTCGCATTCCATTTTGGTGACTAATTGGCGGTCACAGTGCGGACAATAAAATCTGGCAATAACCCTTTCAGGAATTGACAGATCACTTTTGTGATTGTAACTTCCGTAAATTGAGGATAAGCGGATAAAACTCGATTTATCGTCAATTTCAATCTTCAACAAAATGCTTGGCTTATCGTTGATCTTATTCTCAGGATCCATCAAAGATTTTTCACAATAGGGACATTTGACATTCAGTGAAAATAATTGTTCCATGGTATAATATTTTACCGGGTTGTTGAATACTTTTATCAGATGATTCTTTACTAAAGATATAAAAATTCCAGGAATAGAACAAGGCTTTATAAAATAATTAACTCAAGTTGTGGGTTACGAGTTGCCCGCTTCCCGGTAGTTATCGGGACAGTCGGGCAGGCAGAACCAAACAAGTATTCAATGGTCTGCTGATTATATTAAGCAAGATTATTATTTTTGTTTTATTATTGAAAAGAAGATGCACGAATTATCCATTGCAATGAACATTATTGATATTGCCGGCGAATATGCTGAAAAAGCAAATGCCAAGGTTGTACATAGGATTGATATTGAGGTTGGAGAATTGTCCGGTGTTGTTTTTGAAGCACTTGAGTTTGCTATGGAAAATGCAAAAAAAAATACGATTCTTGAAAAAACAGAATGCTCAATTATCAGAATTCCGGGGAAAGTTCATTGCGAAAATTGTTCTTATGAATTTGATACGGATAATGTTTATACTGAATGTCCAAAGTGTGGTGATTACCGGCAGGAAATTATCCAGGGCAGGGAATTAAGGGTGAAGTCACTTACTGTGGAATAATTTAATGAGACTATCCTTTTTTCTACTTGGAAATCAATGGATATTTTTCAGGATATTCTAAACAATCTATATACAGGTCAATATCCAATTTTTGCCAATAAAGATGAGAATGATGAAGCATATGCACATCAGAGATCTCATTTATTCTTGCGTTTTTAAACCATGGATACAAATCATACGGCAGGAAGTATTCCTTACCATTTACATATAACCAAAAACCGTGTTTGGAAATATTCGTTACTTCAACTTCCAAAATATTTTTCCCAGGCTTTTTTGATTTCATCTTTATGATCCTCAATTATTTGTATAAGCTCATTTATTTGTTTTTCAGATAGTCCATAATTTTTCTCCAATTCAATTCCTGGAAATATCCAAAATTTAGCTTCTCCATTAGCGCAAAATACATGTATATGAATACGTTGTTCTTCTCTTGAGAAAAAAAAGAACCGGTATCCTTTATATCTAAAAACTGTTGGACTCATTTATATAAACATAAACCTGAATATTTATGTTCGAATTTTCAGGAGATTGATAATTCTCTCCAGCCTATTACAAAGATACGAAAAAAGCATACATATAAACCACCTCTACCTCCCAATCTATAAATAACCAAACTGTTTGACACATTGAGATCTTGAACATGTGGTTCACATTTAACCGGAATACCCTGTTCACTTTTTCCGGAATTTGCAAACATACTCTTAAATAATGCTTATTTCAATACTTTTATATTCCGGATCTAAAAATGATAGTTGATTTCTAATTCTTTGTCTTAAGCTTAATGCTGGCTTTAGGCAAAATTCATGTAATTCTTCCTGTCTTACATTTAAATCAGGAAATAGTAACTTTAGAAGACCGGCAGCAAGCCTCCATATTGCAATTTTGTCTCTTATGTTATCACTTTCAATGGTACAATTTTCCTTTATGTATTCTAAATAACCACTTCTGTCTCGTAAGAGGTGCAATACCTCTGCAAAAAAATCTGCTTTAAATCCTATTCCCGTAGAAATCATATTACTGTTAAACTTTGGTAGTTCCCAACCTGGAAGAATTCCATGTAGCCTGTCAATGAAGGCTGTTTCACGCAAAAATTCTGGTAAGTTTTCAAACAGATTTTCGCTTTGAGGCCTTCCTGAAGAGTCAATAGGAATATTAGCTAACATGGCAATACCTGCCTCTGAAGTGACCTTTTGTTTACCGCGTGTAAAATAACCTGCTTCTAAAAAACCCTTTAGAATTCCAATTACTTCACTTGGATTTTCAAAAGAAATAGACTGGCACTCATCCAAAACAACAACATCGTGTTTAACTAAAAGACCAGGGGTATTACTCGCATTGTTATAAAATAAAACAGCCGGGGTTACCTTCCCTCCGCTTACCATTCGAATATAATTTGATAAATTAATATAAATCCAAGATTTTCCGGTGCCTTTGGGTGAAAGTTCTATTAGGTTAATTCGATTTTGTACAACAGGAAGGAGTCTTAATAAAAGCAAATGTTGATGAGAAGGAGAAAAGGCATTTGGATTATAACCTATGCTATTTAATAGCAAACTTCTCCATTCATCATATGTAAAATAAGAACGGCTCTCACAATAGTAATCCATATCAATTTTACCTATTTGCATAGGTTTAAAATCTGTTAACCAAATTTCCCCTTTTTCTTTCCCAACCAATTTCTTATTACCAAACTTACCTATGTCTTCGTCCCTGAGATGGTAAGTCAGCTTCCCAGCTCCCCAAATCCCGCCACAAAGAAGTAACGGATAATTGTCAACTATATGCTTCTCTATAAATGCATTATAAATATCAAGCGAAGGAATTTTTAGGTTCCTCTTACCCGACTCTAAATCAATGGAAACACTAATATCGTCCAATATTGTGATTGATTCGCCATTTAACAGTTTGTTCCTTAAGAATTCCTTTTGCCTCTTAGATGGAAGATGTTCATTGATGAAATCTCTTATTTTAGTTTTAGCTTCCAAGTCTAATTCACCTTTTGGAGTATAATGGTCAACGATCCATTCTGCTACATAGCTGGGTAAATTTCTCTCAAGACCCACTTTCTGAACTAATGCTTTATCAATGCAAACTTCACCAAATATTTCCTTAGCTTTTTCTTGATACCTCTCCATAAAACTCTATTCTTTTTTCAAAATTTAAAAATATCCTCTGCCATTTCGGGACCCTCAATGATTTTTCTTATCTTAATCTTTACTTCAACTTTACCATGTTTAGTTTCTCCCATACAATTAAATCTATAAAACCCTTGTAAGATCACTGTATTGTCTTTACTATTGACCACTTCTTCTCTTGACAAGGTAATATCGCTGGATTCAATTACTTCGTTTTTTGCTGGTATATTATCTATTTTTATCACTATAGAATGAGAAGGAATATATAATTCCCCATTAGAGATTTCATAATCGTTCAGATTTCTAATTGAAAATTCTACCTTTTGTTTTTGAGTCCCTTTAATGGGTGATCCACTATGATAACATTGAATATCTCTAATGGGGAATTATATATTCCTTCTCATT
>CAZEWS010000308.1:0-4667 GCA_964515985.1 uncultured Rikenellaceae bacterium
TCATGAGCTGGTTTCAGAGCCTGGATTGTGGGAGCGAATAACGACAGAGGGAGTGAGTAAACCGCTAAGCGGATTTTCCTAATATCATGGTTGGTATGTCGGCGGCTATCGAAAATATTTTACTGAATTCACTAAAAGGATAAGTGTTCAGGAAGGTTAAAGTCTGTATTAAACCGGCAAATCCCTGCTATTATTGTAAATAGCTAATCGTTTATACTTGGATTGTTACAGTATTTTCTTTATATTTTCTGTAACAATATGACCATCGAATAGCTGTACTATCCTGTGAGCATATTCGGCATCAGAAGGAGAGTGTGTTACCATTACGATAGTCGTACCATCCTTGTTTAATTCGGTTAAGAGATTCATAACTTCCTCTCCATTAGCTGAATCTAGATTACCAGTAGGCTCGTCAGCCAGAATCAGCTTTGGGTTGGCAACTACCGAACGGCAAATAGCAACACGCTGCTGCTGACCTCCTGACAACTGTTGCGGGAAGTGTTTTTTTCGATGCGCTATTTTCATCCTTTCCAGGACTTCTTCTACCTTTTTTCTCCTCTCTTTCGAAGGGACTTTCATATACAAGAGAGGTAATTCTACATTTTCAAAGACGGTTAACTCATCGATCAGGTTAAAACTTTGGAATACGAATCCAATGTTTCCTTTTCTAAGATTCGTCCTCTTTCTTTCATTATATTTAGCCAGTTCTGCACCTTCGAAATACAATTCTCCGGAGGTTGGATTATCAAGCAATCCGAGAATATTCAGGAGTGTGGATTTGCCGCAGCCGGAAGGACCCATAATAGAAACAAAATCACCATTTTCAACCTCCAGGTTTACCTTATTCAGGGCAGTTGTTTCAACCTCATCAGTCCTGAAAATTTTTACAAGGTCAACTGTTTTAAGCATGAGAATAAGTATTAAATGATTTCTATACGCAATAAAATTAAAAAAATTTTAATTATTAGATAAATGTGTGTTTTTCTTTTCTCCGTTAAAATTAATAAAATCCTTTATATCTGAAATAAAAACCTTGAAAAAAATACTCGTCTGACGACTGGAGCCTGCCTGTTCGGCAGACAGGTCGTCTGATGAGTGGATCATTTCGTTTTTAATAATGATTCCTTACTTTTGTTAACTCAGATAAAAATTTGCCCGGATGGATCTTTCTGGTTATCATTGCTATTGGTCTTTCATTTGATTCATTTGCCGTTTCAGTTTCAAGCGGGATAATAAAAAGCAAAATTGAATTTACTGATGCTCTCAAAATTGCATTTTTTCCGGCCTTTTTCCAGGCAATCATGCCTGTTATCGGATGGTTTTTAGGGTCTGAGATAGAAACCTATGCTGCAGAATTCGATCACTGGATTGCTTTCGGGTTGTTGGCTCTTTTGGGTGGGAAAATGATAATTAGTAGTTTCAGGGATTCATCCATGAGTAAACCGATTGATCCGTTGAAACTTCCTGTACTTTTCAGTCTGTCGATTGCTACCAGCATAGACGCATTGATAGTCGGTATGAGTTTTGGTTTGCTGGAGGTAAACATTATTCTGGCAGTACTGGTCATTGGTAGCATAACTTTTTTTGTCTCTATGTTTGGAATATTGTTTGGGAAAAAGACGGGGACCCGGATTGGGAAAAAGATGGAAATTTTAGGTGGCATTATTTTAATCGGTATTGGAATTAAGATCCTGTTAGAACATCTAATGATCCACTGATCCATCTGCCCCGAATTCATGTATCGGAATTTACTCTCCGCCAGCCCTGTGAAATAAATCGAAGATTTATTGCAAAGCAATATTTCACAGGGTAAATTTGCGAAGCTATGTTCATATTTTTGAGGTTATAGCGGATTTTTTTACTTTAGATTAGGTTTGATTTACCAGACTGGTTGGGGGAACACGAAACAGAGAAAATTGACAACATTTTGGAACAAAAAAATGGATAAGGGAAATTTATTAAAGATTGCTTTTGCTTTAAGCATATTTACTATTGTTTATAATATCATTGAGGGTCTGGTGTCGGTTTTCTTTGGACTACAAGACGAAACCCTGGTGCTATTGGGATTTGGCACAGATAGTTTTGTAGAAGTAATTTCAGGTTTTGGTATTGCGCATATGGTTTGGCGAATGCAATCTTCAAAAGTTGAAAGGCGTGTTACGATTGAGCGACAGGCACTAAGGATAACCGGTGTTAGTTTTTACATTTTAACGATTGGATTAGTGGCAGGATCAATTATAAACATCATTGAAAAAATAAAACCTGAAACTACCATTGTTGGAATTATCGTTTCATCCATCTCCATTGTAACAATGTATTATTTAATGCGATACAAGCTCAAGGTCGGAAGAAAACTGAGTTCGGATGCCATTATTGCCGATGCCAATTGTACCAAAACCTGTTTATATTTGTCCACTATTCTTCTTGTTTCAAGTGGATTATTTGAAATATTCAGAATAGGTTATTTGGACATTCTTGGATCCCTTGGGATTGCTTTTTTTGCCTTCAGGGAAGGAATGGAAGCATTTGAAAAGGCTAAAAGTGAAACGTTAGCTTGTTCATGCAATACCCACTAGTGGAGCAAATTAATTTCAAATAAATATGGTCATGCAGCCGAATTTCGAATACCTTGTAAACAAAATAGATCTGAATTTACCCTTGATCGGGGTTTATGATGCTCCTGATACCATAAAGTTTGAACCATTGGTAAAACCAAAACCTGACCAAAGAGAATGTATATTTAAATTTTTTAAAGACTGGATAAATTGGAAAACCCTTCACATCACAAAAGAAGATTACGGGTGTGGTGGTTGCGGTCATTGGCTTTGGGGTGTGGAAAATCGGGACAAGGAAAGCTTTATAAAATTTCTGGTCGACCAGGAGGGGTTAAAAGAGAGTCATAAACTAATGGATCAGTGGTTGGATACCAGCAATCCATATGAAGCCGAACATACAAATATCCTGATTGGCCCACTGAAAGAAAGCCAATATTTATTTCTGAAAACTGTTACTTTCTTCGTAAATCCTGATCAGATCAGCATTTTGATGATAGGGGCCCAATATTTCAGCCAACCCGATGATCCGGATCCTGTAATAGCACCTTTTGGATCGGGTTGTATGGAACTTTTGCCTCTATTCAAGGAATTAAATATTCCTCAGGCTTTAATTGGTTCTACCGATATTGCAATGCGCAAATACCTGCCACCTAATCTCCTGGCATTTACCGTAACAAAACCCATGTTTGAAAAACTTTGCAAACTGGATAAGAAAAGTTTTCTTGAAAAACCATTCTTGAAAAACTTAGAAACAGCAAGAAGGTCCTAATCTTTGCATGATTTTTGAGTTTTTCTATCTTAGAATTTCCAAATTAATACTTGCAGAACGACTAGTAATTTAAGGTAATTAACAGAATGAAAAATATTGATTTGAATTATAAAGACATTATTCAACGCCGGAATGATTTCCCTTCTTTAGACAGGACTCATAATGGATATCCTCTTGTTTATCTTGATGGTCCGGGGGGAACACAAGTTCCACAGCAGGTCATTGATGCAATGGTTAAATATTACACAACCTGCAATGCAAATCATAATGGACGTTTCATAACATCACAGGAATCGGATGCAATTATTGAGGAATCGAGAGAAGCAATGGCTACTTTATTAAATGCTGAAAGTGCCGGAAATATTTCTTTTGGGGCAAATATGACAACAATGACATTTTCCCTAAGCAAGGCAATTAGCCGAATACTAAAACCAGGCGAAGAGATCCTCATTACCCAACTGGATCATGAGGCTAACCGCGGCCCATGGTTAAACCTGCAAGAAAATGGAATAGTTGTCAGGGAAGTAAAACTAAAACCTGATGGAATCCTTGACTACGATGACTTTAAAAACAAAATAAACGAAAAAACACGATTGGCAGCTATGGGATTAGCGTCCAATGCACTGGGAACAGTCAACAATATTCCTTTGATCCGGGAACTTACCACCCAGGTTGGGGCATGGCTGTTAATCGATGCTGTTCATTATGTTCCCCACCTTCCTGTTGATGTAAAGGAACTGAAGGTTGATTTTTTACTCTGTTCAGCTTATAAGTTTTACGGGCCTCATGTGGGTATCTTATATTCCAAAACCGGACTTCTTGACGAGTTAAAGACTGACCGTTTGCGTACACAAAAACAACATTCCCCTTATATCATTGAAACCGGGACACTAAACCATGCTGCATTGGCAGGTGTAAAAGCGGCTGTCGAATATATTGCTTCTTTTGGAACGGGGTCTGATTTTCGAACGAATGTTGTCACAGCGATGCAACGGATCTATTCATATGAACATAAACTGGCACATTACCTTTACGAAGGCTTAAGCGGCATAAACAGGGTTACGATTTATGGACCTTCATTCAGTGAACTAAAACGTGCACCAACCATTTCATTTACCCTCGATGGCGTGAAACCACCGGAGATCTGCAGTTTTTTAAATGAAAAAGGAATTTGTGTCTGGGACGGACATTTTTATGCAATCCGGCCTGTTGAGGTGTTGGGACTCCTGGAAAAAGGAGGACTTACCCGTGCAGGAATAAGCCTTTATAACATACAGGAAGAAATTGATCGCTTACTGGAAGAAATTAAAAAGATCATAAAAGCACAAACCAAATGACAGAGA
>CAZEWS010000309.1:0-4661 GCA_964515985.1 uncultured Rikenellaceae bacterium
TAAAACAGAAAATAAAAATGACAGATCCAATAGCAGATTATCTTACACGAGTCAGGAATGGTTTAATGGCAAGCCATAAGATTGTTGAGATTCCTGCCTCGAATTTAAAGAAAGAGATCACTAAAATCCTTTATGATAAAGGGTATATCCTTAGTTATAAATTTGAAAAGGAAGGCCCCCAGGGGCTTATTAGAATTGCTCTGAAATATCACCCGGGAACGAAGAAACCGGCCCTTAAATCCATTAAAAGGATAAGTCGCCCCGGATTAAGAAAATATGCCGAAGCTAATAACCTTCCCAGGGTCTTGAATGGTCTGGGAATAGCCATATTATCCACATCGAAAGGGGTAATGACTGATAAAGAAGCCAGAAAACAAAATGTGGGTGGTGAAGTTTTATGTTATGTTTATTAAGAACCGGAGGGAAGATAAATGTCACGAATAGGAAGATTACCCGTTAGTTTGCCTGAAGGCGTAAGTGTTACAGTGAATGAAGGAAATCTTATAACTGTAAAAGGTCCTTTGGGAGAACTTTCTCAAAAAGTTGCTCCTGAGATAAATGTTTCAGTAGAACCGAATCAGGTTGTGGTAAACCGGCCAACTGAGCAAAAGCATCATAAGTCGCTTCATGGTCTTTATCGCTCTCTTATTAATAATATGGTAGTCGGTGTGTCAAAGGGATATGAAATCAAACAGGAATTGGTAGGAGTTGGTTTCCGTGTTGAAGCCAAAGGACAACTGCTTGAATTAAGTCTGGGTTATTCGCATGATATTGTTCTTGAAATTCCTGTCGAGATTAAGATTGAAACAAAAACAGAACGGAGAAGTAACCCGATTATAATGCTTAAAAGCATTGATAAACAACTACTGGGTCACGTTGCGGCAAAAATACGTTCATTAAGACCTCCGGAGCCTTATAAAGGGAAAGGGATACGCTATGTTGGTGAACAGTTGAGAAGAAAGGCTGGAAAGACTGCAAGTGTGTAACAAAATAATATTGGCAAAATCATGGCTTTAACAAAGCAGGATAGAAGATTAAGAATAAGACGAAGAGTACGGAAGAGAATTTCCGGAACGGTAAACAAACCAAGAATGTCTGTTTTCAGAAGTAATAAGCAGATTTATGTACAGTTAATCGATGATGTAACTGCCAAGACCTTGGTCTCTGCTTCTTCGCTGAATAAGGATATCGCTGAAAAGAAGGGTATTACAAAATTGGAGCAGGCAAAATTTGTTGGTGCATTAATCGCTAAGAAGAGTAAAAAAGTTGGGATTTCCACGGTTTTATTTGACAGGAATGGATATTTATATCATGGAAGAGTAAAATCATTGGCAGAAGCTGCCAGAGAGGGTGGACTTAAATTTTAAAGTATTATGCCAAACACTATTAGAAAAGTAAAAACCAGTGATCTGGAACTAAAAGATCGGCTTGTCGGTATACAACGGGTAACTAAAGTAACCAAGGGAGGCAGAACATTCAGTTTTTCTGCAATAGTTATTGTTGGTAATGAAGATGGAATTGCAGGTTATGGTCTGGGTAAGGCCAATGAAGTTACCACGGCTATAGCCAAAGGGATCGAGGATGCCAAAAAGAACCTGATCAAAATCCCGATTGTTAATGGCACAATTCCTCATGAACAGATAGCCAAATATGGAGGAGCAAAGGTGTTTATTAAACCGGCATCTTATGGTACAGGTGTGAAAGCAGGCGGGGCGATGAGAGCAGTGCTTGAAAGTGTTGGCGTAAAAAACGTTCTGGCAAAATCGAAAGGATCATCAAACCCACATAATTTGGTAAAAGCAACCTTCGCGGCATTGCTGGAATTACGTGATGCTTTTGCAGTAGCACAACATAGAGGAATATCTATGGATAAGGTTTTTAACGGATAGAATAATTGAGAAATGGCCAGGATAAGGATAAGACAAAAAAGAAGTAAAATCGGTAGTTCGAAACGGCAAAAAAAAACGCTTGAGGCTCTTGGGTTACGAAAAATAAACAGCTCAGTTGAGGTCGAAGCAACTCCGCAAATTTTGGGCATGGTTAACAAAGTGAAACATCTTGTACAGGTTGAGGAAATAAAAATGAACTAAAATGACTAAAATAGTGAAAAGTGAACTAAAGTTAGGGGGACAATTTACAGATATAAATCCAGTCACTTCTTCATTTAGTCACTTTAAATTTTAGGCACTTTAGTTCATTTCAGGCATTTCTTTTTTTAGACATTTGTTAATATAATTATGGACTTAAGTAATTTAAAACCGGCAAAAGGATCGACGAAGAAAAAGAAGCGTCTTGGCCGTGGACAGGGTTCCGGACAGGGCGGTACGGCAACAAAAGGTCATAAAGGTCAAAAATCAAGGTCAGGATATTCAAAGCAATTTGGTTTTGAAGGAGGTCAAATGCCTCTTGTAAGAAGAGTTCCAAAATATGGTTTTAAAAATATTAACCGGAAAGAATATAAAGGCATTAATATTGAAATATTACAGGCTTTGGCAGAGAAGAAAGGACTAAAAACAATCGATATTGATACAATGATTGATGCCGGTCTGGTATCGAAAAACAAGCTGGTTAAGATACTTGGCAAGGGAAAATTATCATTGAAACTTGAGGTGAAGGCACATGCATTTTCAAAATCAGCAGAGGAAGCAATCAAGGCCATGGAGGGCACCGTTGTTATAGTATAATATAGAATGAAAGCACTTATTGAAACCATAAAGAATATTTTTAAGATCGAAGATCTTCGGTCCCGGATCCTTTATACTCTTGGGATTTTGTTGATTTACAGGCTGGGTAAATATATTAGCTTGCCCGGCATCGATCCCTCTCAATTAGGGCAGTTAAAACAGCAAACATCACAGGGAATAATGGGACTACTTGATATGTTTTCAGGCGGGGCTTTCTCACAGGCATCTATTTTCGCTTTAGGTATCATGCCGTACATTTCCGCTTCCATTGTTGTACAACTTTTAGGTATTGCTGTGCCCTATTTTCAGCGTTTACAGCGTGAAGGGGAAAGCGGCAGAAGAAAGATCAACCAGCTTACCCGGTATTTAACGGTTGCCATATTGTTCATGCAGGCACCCAGTTATCTTGTCAACCTGCATGCCCAATTACCGGATTCGGCTTTTGTTCTCAAAGGTACCTTTTTCACCGTCTCTTCCGTTCTTATTTTAACAACTGGTACCATGTTTGTAATGTGGTTAGGTGAAAAAATCACCGACAAGGGGATTGGAAACGGTATATCGTTGATTATTATGGTTGGAATTATTGCCAGGTTACCTTTTTCTATTACTGCCGAATTTGGTTCCAAGCTGGAAGGATCAGGAGGTTTAGTGGCATTTTTAGTTGAGATGATCATTTTGTTCTTTGTGGTTTTGGCAACAATATTACTGGTTCAGGGAACCCGGAGAATTCCGGTACAATATGCAAAACGAATTATAGGTAATAAACAATATGGAGGAGTAAGGCAATATATACCTCTGAAAGTAAATGCTGCAGGTGTTATGCCAATCATTTTTGCACAGGCCATCATGATGTTGCCTATTGTTTTGATCGGATATGCTTCCGACAGGACTTCCGGATTAGCTGCTGCATTTTCCAATATGTATGGTTTCTGGTATAGCTTTGTTTTTGCAATAATGATAATACTATTTACCTATTTCTATACCGCTATTACCATTAATCCCACCCAAATGGCCGAAGATATGAAAAAGAATGGCGGATTTATCCCGGGAGTAAAACCAGGAAGGAAAACAGTCGAATTTTTAGATACCGTCATGTCGAGAATTACTCTGCCGGGATCATTCTTCCTGGCTGTTGTTGCAATACTGCCGGCTTTTGCTGTAAATTTAGGGATTACGGGTCAATTTGCACAGTTTTACGGTGGGACATCATTATTAATATTGGTGGGTGTAGTATTAGATACACTGCAACAAATTGAAAGCCATTTATTAATGCGTCATTATGATGGATTAATGAAGTCAGGAAGAATTAAAGGCCGGACTGGAAGCGCTGCCGCTATATAATTTTAAATTTTGGTTCTTTGATGTTATTATATAAAACGAAAGAGGAGATTGAACTTCTCAGGGAAAGTAATATTTTAGTCTCAAAAACCTTAGCTGAGGTTGCCAGGTATGTTAAACAAGGAATTACAACTCTCGAATTAGACAGAATAGCCGAGGAATTTATTAGGGATCATGGTGCAAAACCCGGATTTAAAGGTTATAATAAATTTCCCAATACTCTTTGCACCTCTGTAAATAGCGAGGTTGTACACGGAATTCCTTCATCTTATGTATTGAAGGAGGGGGATATTGTATCGATCGATTGTGGCGTTCTGTTGAATGGTTATTATGGAGATTCAGCCTTTACTTTTTCTGTCGGAGAAATAAACCAAGAAAAAAAGAAATTACTCGAGTATACGCGCAATGCATTATATAAAGGCGTTGAAATGGCGATTGTTGGAAACCGGCTGGGTGATATTGGATACGCCGTACAACAACATGCTGAAAATGGAGGATTTTCAGTAGTAAGGGAAATGGTAGGTCATGGGTTAGGAAAAGATTTACATGAACCTCCTGAAGTACCTAATTATGGAAGGAGAGGAAAGGGAATTTTGTTGAAAAAAGGTCTTGTAATCTGTATCGAACCTATGATTAATT
>CAZEWS010000310.1:0-2536 GCA_964515985.1 uncultured Rikenellaceae bacterium
CATATCTTCCCGTTTAATTTTTTCAGAGAAAATATAAGCTCCTAAATACTTTGACCGGATACGGATGGATTTTTATTATGAAGGAGTTCCCTGGATGAATCAGAGCAGGATCAACCAAGAAGGTTATTTCTGGCCAATTAGCACGAGTATTATTTCTGTTAATGCTTCCATTGTTCAACCTGAATACTGGCGCGGAAAATTGTAATCAATTTATTATTTGGAAACAAAAAAAACGTAAAAAATGAAACGAATATTATTAATTATAGCTGTTGTTTTCGTCCTCTTTTCCTGTGAAAAGGATGAATACCTTATTGATGGCGGGATAAGTGACGCCAATGTAGGGACAACAACATTAGAATTTCTGAAATCACATAACCAGTTGGATACACTTGCTATCCTTTTAGAAAGGGCCGGGCTTGGAGATGATGTAAATGGTGCAACAACGCTTTTTGCCCCAAATAACCGTTCAATAGTGCGCTATGTAGATGCGATATTGACAGAAATGAGGGAAATCGACCCTCAAGCTGAATATTCGGTTAGCGACATTCCAACTGATACTCTAACAAAGTATTTAGGAGCTTATATTTTCTCTGAAAAAATTAAACGGGAAGATATGACAAAGACGGGTAAGGTTTATACTGCAATTAACGGCGATGAAAGGAGGATCTCTTTAGAACCTTCTTTAACTTCTTACAGCAGCCAACTTAGTGAACCTCCTGAATATGTTTATTATACTTATAAGGAAGGGTTAGATTGGGATGATTGGGATAATGTTGTAGATGATGTGAAGATATTGGTCAGGACATCGAACCTGGTTTCTACAAATGGCGTTATCCATGTCCTTCAGGGAACTCATACTCTTTTTAATTATGATTAATAAGGGGGACCTTAAACTCTTTATTTAATACAGTAAGATAATTTAAACAATTATGTATGGAACATCCGAAAAAATATATGACACAAAGCTTGTGTATATATTCAGGATGGATCACATAACCAAAAAATACTAATTACCATGAAAAAAATAATCTATTTTGCAATAATTATGGCGCTTATCACTTACTGTGTCCCACCGGAAGTAGGCTATATAAGTGATAATATCCACGCATTGGAGGATACTATTTTTGTCCCCCGGGGAGTCTTTGCGACTTCAGCTGCACCTGCTGCTGAAGGTTCCACTTATCCCATGCATTGGGAGTTTACCGACATAACCGATGGAAACGGTACCCCGACGGATGCACTGTTTACAGAGTATGAAATCTTAACATGGAAGTCATCTTTTAATCCGGAAACCGATACGACTATGGCAATTGCAAGTGAAAAACTTGAGTTAAGCGACCAACCATCCATCCTGATCAACACTATAAGTGGGGAAATGGCCTTTACCCAAGCCACTAAGTTTGTTACGGAAAATGACATCTACCATGTAAGTGTTAATGTCTCAAACGTTAGAGGTAGCCGTCAATTAGACAATTTTGTAATCATAAAACTTACGGAATTTCGGCCGGTTGAATTCCCTACAACGATGAGGTCAAGGCTTCAACTCGGGAAAGGTGGAGGTAGTTACGACATTGCTTATACCTATGAAATTACGGGTGATAACAGTGACAGGGTGCCTGGTATTTTAGACGGTACAGACCCTTATATTACCATCTTAAAAGTAAGCGAGGAACCCTCTATGGCGTTTAAAGCAAAAATGATCATCGCTGATAGTCACGGTGGTGTTCCTATACTCCCATCAAAAGTTGTTTTTTACCCTTCAGGATCAACTTACTTGGCGAACTTGCATGACAACTCTGTTGAAACGGTTGATGATGCTACCGGAACAACCTTTAACCTCCCGGCACCACCATTCCCTCAATTTTCCAGGACTTATACGGGGAGTAATTCATACCTGATGTACTATTTAACAACCGATGATGCGTTCTATGTAGATACTGTGGCATGGGTGGCTGATTACGGGCCAAAAGATTGGTCTGCTTATAGAGACCCGGGAACCAATGAAATAAGGTGCCGGGCTTATATCCGATGGGGTATCAAAATTAACGATTCAGGAACCTGGGAGTTAAAAATGAAAATACCTTACACAATAACGAAGTAGGGGAATTAAGCATTTACCGAATTTATATTAAACAATAAATCTTTGCGGTGCCTGGGTTAAAAAGGTTCCATATTCAATTAGTAAGCAAAAGTTATTATAATTTGAAATGGTAATTAAGGCTTAGCCCAGGTACATTTAACCAACAGGTTTTCAATGTTTTAACTAAAGAAAGCCTGTTTTTTTATATTAAACACCTGTAAATAGTATTGATGATCATGGAAAAACGTTTTAAATCCTATGTTTTTGTTAGTTTACTCTTAGTGCTGTTGGGTTGCGGAAGTAAAAATACACCCCAAAAGGATATTTCAGATAATGAGATCGACCGTTATTGGCAAGAGGGGAAAACCCTTCCTTCTTCTGTAATTAAACAATACCCTTTGCCGCTTCAGGAAATTATGTCAGACAATGGTATTAATGTAATGATCGACCTTGTTC
>CAZEWS010000310.1:2546-3073 GCA_964515985.1 uncultured Rikenellaceae bacterium
ACAGCCTTGGGTTCAGGGCAATGGGGAGCCAGGCTTCATTACATTCAGTACTCGACCCCAAAGGCGAATGCAGGGTGAGGATCCGATGGGATGAAGAGAAGAAGATTTATCCCTTTGCCTGGCACCCTAATTTTTCGTACAACGTTATCATAACTTATCAGAGTGATCCAAACGCGCAAAGTTACCTTCCGGAAGAACAGAAGGCCTTGGAGCAGTTTGTCCGTAAAGGAGGCGGGTTAATTATCTTTGGTATTCCACCTAAAGATGAAACGGTAGCAAACAACTGGTCGTTGAATGCATTGTGTAAAAAATTCGATGCCGAAATTAAAACGGGCCACGACATTTACCGGGACAAGCCTTATGCCGTTATAGAACACAGTAGTGCCTGGAAGGTTACTGCCAAGGGTAACAAGGGGTTGCCCGTTGCTGTTTCCCGGAAATTCGGAAAAGGGCATATTGTAATTTTCGGACATAACGAACTCTTGCAAGCCAACCGCAGGGATTAAAAAGAAGTCATTGCGAAGAAT
>CAZEWS010000310.1:3083-4626 GCA_964515985.1 uncultured Rikenellaceae bacterium
CCCCGAGTTGGAGAAACAATACAATGACGTGGTTTTATTTTATGCTGCTAACCAAAAGCCGGAACTTTTAAGAACGATTGACGAAGACATCCCAAAGGCAAAAGTACTGGTTGAAAGCTGGCTCCCCTCTAAACCAACAAGCGAGCCGATGTACCTTATCTTATCATCTGGAGGAGGTGGCGGATGGGCTGTAAATGCCTTTAAACCAAAAGAAAATGGAATCATAAGCCTTTCTCGGCAAGGGATTATCTCAATTTTTGCCCATGAACTAGCCCATACTATGCATGGCCCGGTTAACGAAGAGGGGAAGGTGGCAGGGATTACTCCGATTTCTAACCGGGGGGAAGCCCATGCTGGTTGGTTCCAGGGGAAAGTTAATGCGTGGTTTGAAGAAAACCTTCGCAATGAACCCGTAAAAAGGTGCAACAGCATGTTTGAATTCGATCCCAACGGAGACAAACTTGATTTGGTTACCCATTATGAGAATACGAAACTCCGTGAAGAATTTGGCAAAGGGAAAGACTGGGTCAAAACCTGGTGGATATGGCAAAAACTGGATGATCGATATGGAACTACCTGGTATCCGCGGTGGAAATGGATACAACATACCCGCTGGAAAGAAAATCCAGGGCATGTGTTATCATGGGATGAGATGGCCGAAGATATGTCTATTGCCGTTGGTGAAGATTTATTCCCGTTTTTAAAGGCCGCTGGATTATCACTGCAAAAAGACAGGTTAAAAACAATCATGTTTGAAGGGAAAGAACTTAAACTTGATATTGCCCCAATTGATGTTACTAAAGCCGGGAAGGTGAGGCTTGAAGCAATTGGAGACTACAAAAAAAGAGATTTCAATCTTAAAATAGAATTCAATCAAAGGAAAGTGAAGATTCAAGTAGCAAGTACAACTTTTTTATTAAAGTTAACGCATTGTGCCGTTAGATTTACTTCGTGAGATCGCTACGCTAAGTTCATAACTTTAAAAGTAAGCAATGAACCCTCTTTGGCGTTTAAAGCAAAAATGATCATCACTGATAGTTACGGTGTTGTTCCTATAAACCCATCAAAAATTGTTTTTTGCTCTTCAGGAGCAACTTACCTGGCGAACTTTTATGACAACTCTGTTGAAACGGTTAGTGATGATATCGGGACAACCTTTGTTTTCCGCACTCCTTGAAAAATAGATTATTAAACCTTCTTAATAAACAGTCTAATAGCGATTTATGGTTTTTGGTTTTACAATTTAGGGTGTCCCAATGCGGAAAACAGTAAAGAACTTAAACTTGATATTGCCCCAATTGACCTTACTAAAGCCGGGAAGGTAAGGCTTGAAGCAATTGGAGACTACAAAAAAGAGATTTCTGATCTTAACCGGCTTTGGAGTTGCGTGTTACGGAATAATCCTTAGGTCACCATCATGCCGGTTACTCCGACTTGTCCTCGAACGGCACCTTGGCGATGACCGTATCGCCCTTGCCGGTGGTATCCGTGATGCTCTGGACCGTCCAGAGGTCCAGGAGGTTGTCACCGTCGACTACGCTGC
>CAZEWS010000311.1:0-4621 GCA_964515985.1 uncultured Rikenellaceae bacterium
ATTCCACCCGGCGTAAGAAATGACGGACCCCCACGAAGTATGGAATTGGATGTGGCATTTCCTTGGGGATTTATACCGGTGCTTAAAGACCAGTAATTCTTAAATTGCATATGCAGATTAATGTTCCCTCCGGTTACAGTATGATTTCCTCCAAAATCAAAAATATTCCATTGATTGAGGTTTACATTTAAATTTCTGAAAATGCTGAACGGTTCCCATATCCGGTATCCTACCCAAAAAACCTGCAGTATCTCATCAGCACTCGTCATGAATCCCACGTCGTTGAGTTCAAGTCCAGGCGACTTCCAGCTTATGATGCCGGCATATCTCCAGTGTCCGTTAGCAAACTTACCTGCGGAAAGAACACCTCCGTATCCGGATAGGGAAGTCCTGCTTGAATCAAACTTAACATAATCATTATCAGGTCTCTGGAAATATCTTGCCGAGGAGCTTTGAGTACGGATAAGTGCTTCCTCCGAACCTTTTACCTGACTGAAATAATTTTTTAACGAAAAGCTGTAAGTTCTGTCTTTCCATTGGTGGGTAAAATCGAGTCCTCCTGAATACGCAGAGGTATGTAAAAAGTTTAGATCGGGATTTTCAATTTTACGGTTGGTGGTGGTAAACATACCTCCCAGGATAGTATTCCCTTTATTAAAGTCCTTTTGAACCCTGGATACTGAATAGTTGGTAAGGGGTTCAACCGTTTCAAAGCGTTTTATTCCTTCATTATTAATTTCAGCCTTTTCCTTTGCGGTAATGCTTTCAAGAATACCAATTGATAATCCGTTTTTTGTTTTACCGGTAAGTTTTGCGGCTCCCAAAATAGATGTATTGATTGGTATATCTGCGTATTCACCATCTTCTGTATTGGGATATGAATGGGGTCTGCGGCCAATCCGCCGTGAATAGAACATATTCTCCGAAGCCATATCGCCATCACCAAACATTAGAGGAAAACTCAAAATATTCTTTCCCTCAATAAAAAATGGTCTTTTTTCTTCAAAAAAGATTTCGTAAGCAGTCAGGTTGACCTGGGAGGGGTCGGCTTCAACCTGACCGAAATCAGGATTCATGGTAAAATCCAGGATCATGTTATTCGTAATTCCGATTTTTCCGTCTACCCCTATGTTCAGATTGCTTGATTTACCCGTGGCAAACGGATTTCCTTCCTCCTTTTCAAACCGTTCCATATTGCCTACCGTATAAGGGGCAATTTCAATTTGCCTTTTTGGCTTAATACCAGAAATACCATGTAGTTCCCCGAATTGATGAACCCAGCCCGGAGCATCACGAGGGATGAACTGCCAGATGGATAGTTCTTCTTTCCGGAATAATAATCTCACGACTTGAAGTCCCCAAACCTGATCTTCCTCTTTATCAAATCGCAATTGACTCAGGGGGATTTTCATTTCTGCAGTCCAGCCTTCTTCATCACTATTAGTTTTTACATGCCATATCGGATCCCATGTCCAGTCTTCGTTTTCTCCGTCATTCGAAAAAACTCCGTCCATTTTAACTCCGGCTGCGTTAACCATAAAAGTGAATGCAGTGCGCCGGTCGTAATAACTGTCAAGTTGTATGGCAACAATGTCCCCGTCAATTTCATCTTTCCGGGTCATTCGTTTTACAATGCTGTCAGGACTGGCATCATAAGCCCTGAAGGCAACATATACATTGTTGTCATCATACAGGATCTTAAAGGCTGTTTCCTGTGACGGGTCTTTCCCTTCATAAGGTTGTTGCTGAATAAATCCACTTTCCCATTCAAGGTTTTGCCAGACGGGATCATCCAAAATACCATCGATCACCGGCGACCTGGATTCTACCCTTATTGCTCTGAATATCTTTTTTTCCGTGGATGTTTTTCTGGCTATTCCCTGTATTGAAAAACAAACCAGAAGGAGAATAATTATACTCTGTCTCATTAGGTCCATAATAGATTTTTACTCAAACTCATTTAAGCATCAATTTGTATGCCATTCGAGATAAGAAGCTTATCATCAATGAATTATGTTAATTACTTTTTTTTGTTAGACGAATTAGTGTTCGGTTTTGCTACAACTTCTGTACATTTTCGTACAATCCGAAACTTAACCAACAATACAAAGACGAACCAGATGCGGTTTTGATGCAAATTTTTTCAGTTTTTTTTATTCATTCAAAATTTCGTAACTTGACTGCCAAATATCCGCTTAGCGGTTTGGGCCACAGGCATCCTTACGGGAGAACCGCTTAGCGGATTATTAAACCATAAAACCCACAACCATGAAAAATAAATTGTTTTCAGTTCTCAGTTTTCTGTTTTCAGTTATTATCCTAAACTTGAATGCAGTGCATGCATAATCCCCACAAAGCTTTAACTACCAGGCAGTGGCCTGGGATGATGCAGGAGACCTGATGAAATCCACCAGCCTGACCGTTAGGATCAGCATCTTTTCGGAAAGTGAAACAGGAACCTTGCAATGGGAAGAAACCCATTCCGCAACCACCAATGAATTCGGTTTGTTTTCGCTTCAGATCGGTGTAATAGCACAGGAAATTGAAAGTGTTATTCCTGAAGTGGTTAAAACGAACGATGAAGGATATAAATTAGTTGATTATTCCAAACTAACCGTTGTACTGATTGAGGTTATGAAGGAACAGCAAAAAATGATCGAAGAATTGCAGGAGAAAAACCGGGAATTGCAGCAATTAAAGAAAGAAATTGAGGAGCTGAAAATGGGTCTTGGCTTGGCTGGAAATGATTAGTCATGGCTTGACTTGAAGTCAAACCCTGACTATTTTTTTGGTCATTGTTATTTTGAATTTGGATTTTATTTGATTTTTGGAATTTGTCATTTGTGATTTTCTGCCAAAAAAAGAAAAAAATTTAGAAGTAAGAGTCTTTTATGTAAAGAGTGAGGGGGTATTATTTTCAGTATATCCGTTATCTTCTGCTAATTTGCCCCCATAGGATGCTTGTACCGCCAGCCGGTCACACCGTTCATTTTCCGGGTGATCAGCGTGTCCTTTTATCCATACGAAGTTTACCTTGTGTTTCCGGTAAATGGTAAGGAACCTCCGCCACAGATCGGGGTTTTTCTTTTTTTTGAATCCCTTCCTTTCCCATTCAAACAACCAGTTCTTTTCAACCGCATCGGCAACATAACGGGAGTCAGTATAAATGGTTACCTTACTGCCTTCGTTTTTAAGTTTTTCAAGAGCAACAATTACGGCCAGCAACTCCATCCTGTTGTTGGTTGTTAACCGGTACCCCTGCGAAAGTTCCTTCCGGTGATCTCCTGAAATCAGAACAATCCCGTATCCACCTGACCCCGGATTGCCGCGGGCGGCACCATCGGTATATATGATTATTTTATTATTCAATAATCGTCATTTCATCAACCAGGTATTTAGCGCCGGCAAACTTATCCATGATAAATAATACATACCGGATATCAACGTATATGCATTTCTGAAGTTCGGGTTCAAAGGCAATATCTCCACTCATCGCTTCCCAGTTACCATCGAATGCCAGACCAATAAGTTCACCGTTGGCATTAATGACAGGGCTTCCCGAATTCCCCCCTGTGATATCGTTATTGGTGGTTAAACATACAGGCATTACACCGTCTTTTCCATATACACCATAATCTTTCTTTTCATATAACTCCTTCAACTTTTCTTCAACCACAAATTCAAAATTATCCGGATCTTCTTTTTCCATAACCCCCTTAAGGGTTGTCAGATGGCTATAATGAACTGCATCCTGGGGATCATAATCGCCAACGGTACCGTAAGTCAGCCTCATTGTAGAATTTGCATCAGGATAAAAAACCCTGTCCTTTTGCATTTCCATTATTCCTGCAATATAGAGCCTGCTGCCTTTGGCTAAATCGATATCAAACTCCGCGGCTTTGGTGCGTAGTTCAATAAATTTCCTAAAAACGGATTGGGAAGCTTTAAAACCAAGATCCTTTTCCAATACCTTTTTTCTGGGGTTATCAAGGAAGGCATTCAACTTTGTCTCATTAACAATAATCGATTTATCAAACATAGCATCAACAAACTTATCGTAATTGCCTTTGTACTTGCTCCGGATCTCATTAAAGATCGTTGGTTGGTATTCTTTTTCTACATCCCGGGCATAAAGTTTGAACATCGCTTTTACGATCTTACGATCAGTGGGGGGGTTATAATCTTTGAAAAAACCTGCAGTACCGGCTTTAATTCTTTCCACCTGGCTGTCAATATATTCCTGGTTTCCTTCTTCAAGTGCTTCATATAAACCATTTGCTCTTCGGGCGGCAAATATTATTTCACAGCCCCTTAATAAACATTCCATGAGGTATTGATTTGTATGGTTATATTCTTTTCTGGCTTCAATTGAAGTTTTTATAAGATCAAGGGCTTCCCCGTATTTTTGTTTCCGTGCAGGATCAGCATCGGTCCACTCGCGGAACGTGTCTTCCAGTTTTTGTTTTTTCTCTTTTATTTTCAGTCGTTTTAATCCCTGGCTCTGTCCAATGGAAAACTTCCAGTAGTTACTGGAACCGGAATATTTTGATGAATACTGGATCATGACCTTGTCACTGGCAAGCATGTCTTCAAGCATTATTTCCTGTATGATTCCCCTGAT
>CAZEWS010000312.1:0-2203 GCA_964515985.1 uncultured Rikenellaceae bacterium
GTTTAATATTCTACTACTAATAAATTAATCCAGGATCCCGCCGATATCCCGGTTTCAAAGAACCAAATGTCGAAAGTTTGGATAAATTCAAGACTGGCAGAAAAGATAAATTTTCTTCCTGATGAGGCATTACTGAGCAAGGCCAGAATAGTTGATTAATCCCATGTAATGGCATAACATCTCTTTCAAACTGATTTCGCAGGGCGTGATCCTGGATTAATTTATTAGTAGTAGAATATTAAACACTGTAAAATAACTTAGCGATGATAAGTATTTATCAGATAAAAACCTGGTTCGTTTTTCCCAAATCTCCCGGCATGATAGTTAACAGAAATAAGAAAGGTATTGTAAAACTGTTTTTCCTTTTCATTTGGATTTCCATACCTGCCCTCAGTTTTAGTACCAATAGTGAATCTGAGAAACGTCCCAATCTGCTTATCATCATGACCGATCAGCAGCGTTTTGATGCATTGAGCTATGCGGGCAATACCATATTAAAGACTCCAAACATGGACCGCATAGCAAAAGAAGGTGTTTGGTTTAAAAATGCACATACTCAATGTGCAGTTTGTGCTCCGGCAAGAGCCTCAATGTTTACGGGGCGGACGGTAGAAAATACCCGGGTGATTAATAATGATGCGGCCTACGATACAAAAACCCCGGGAATCATGACCATGAAGACCTACGATGAGATTCTGGCTGATAATGGATATACCTGTGAATACTATGGTAAATGGCATTCTCCTGTTGCTCATGGGAAAATTTACACGAATCCTGTAACTGCTACCACTACTACTGAATTGGGACCGAGCATGAAAAAATCCTATCTGGCGTTTCTTGACCCTTTATTCCCGGTGAAAGATCTTCAGGAAGGTGAGTTTTATGATACTTATACACTGAGACCCTACCTTGCCCATCCTATTGATTCAAGATATGATCTTGCAAGCCGGGGAGAAGATACAAGCGAGAAACCGGGGCAATCCGATATACACGGTGTTACCTCCATACCGGCAGAATATCATATCTCGGCCCATGAGGCAGGAGAAACCCTGGAGGCCCTGGAAAGATTGAAGGATTCCACATTTAGCATTACCTGTTCTTTTCATCATCCTCATCCTCCGTTCCTGGCTGCAGAGACCTATATGAATATGTTTCCCCCGGATAGCATGATTATCCCCGAAAGTATTAATGATGATATGTTAAATGCTCCCTATCTGGCAATTAAGAAACGTTTGAGTCCAATGTATTCAGACCCGGAGAAAATCAAATATTTTATTTCGGAATACTATGCACTCGTCAAGGAAATCGACGACCGGGTGGGAGAAATTCTGGATAAACTTGACATCCTGAGTCTGAGTGAAAATACCCTGGTGATTTTTATGAGTGATCACGGTGAAATGATGGGAGCACACGGAATGCGTTCCAAAAATGTGTTCTACGAAGAATCTTCGCATATACCCCTGATGATGAGATTCCCGGGGAGAATCGAGCCCGGGACAAAACTAGATTCCTATATCTCAACAGTAAATGTTTTCGCAACTATTTTTGACTACTTGGAGATGCCCGAACAAGATTCAGATGGTTTCAGTCTCAGGGGACTGATTGAAGGAACGGACGAAAAAAACGGGAAATATGTAGTTACGGAATGGCTAAGCAATTTAACAAGCAAACCTTCCCATATGGTCCTCAAAGATGGATGGAAACTGATGATCCCGGATTCTTCAGCAACGGAAGTAATGAAGTCTTTATATAATCTGAATGATGATCCTTATGAAATGAATAATTTACTGGGGAATAACCCGGATGCATACAAGTATAAAGCAAAAGTTGCAGAGCTTGAGACATGCTTTCAAGAGTGGATGGCCAGGACTGGAAACAGTCATTCCAGATAAAAATTTTACATGAACCAGGAAAAATGAAAAGACGCGATTTTACAAAAATGGCAGGATTGAGTGTGCTTGCAATGCACTCCTTCCCTACAGTTACTTCTGCCATGATATCCAAAAATGAACAAGAGGGGTCTCCAAAAGTGCCGCTTGGACTTTGTAATCACTCGCTCAGGGGAATGAGGCTGAAAGCAACAAAGTTGATTGAATATGCCATTGAACACAAGCTGGATTCCGTTCAGTTCAATACGCTTACAACGTTTGAAAGTCTTGAAGATGATCACCTTGCAGAGTTAAATAAGCTGGCAAAAGCCAAT
>CAZEWS010000312.1:2213-4514 GCA_964515985.1 uncultured Rikenellaceae bacterium
GCAGGCAGCATCAGTGAAAAATCTTCAAAATATTCTGACAGGTATGGAGATGCTAAAGCTCTTCTGGCTGAGGGTATTCGTGTAGCTAAAGCTGTGGACTCTCCGATTGTAGGTGTCCGGATTGGCAATATTGATGATCGCTATACGGATGGGGGGATAAAGCCTAAAATCGATGAGGTGGTAAAGGTTATGAAATCAATGCGTGGACCTGCTCTTAATGCCGGAATAAAATTTGCCTTTGAGAATCACGCCGGAGACATGCGATCGGATGAGCTTCTTGAGCTGATAAATGAAACAGGAACCGATATTTGCGGTGCTTTTTATGATCCGGGCAATGCGATATGGGCCATGGAGGATCCCATGCTGGCACTGGAGGCGCTTGGTAAGCATATTATCTGCACCAGTGTACGTGATGTGATGGTCTGGGCCTCGGAGGATGGTGCAATATTTCAGTGGACTGCGATCGGGGATGGATTGATGGATTATAAATACTACGCCAGATTCCTGAGTGAAAACTGTCCCGGTGTACCTCTTCATGTTGAGTCAATTTCAAATTCCCAGCGACCAATACCCTATCTGAAGCCTGATTTCTGGGATGGATTTCCTGATCTTCCTGCTACCGGTATCATCGACTTTCTGAAACTGGTCAGGCTTGGACAGCCCATGGAAATTGCCGAACCTCCTTCCGGGACAGACAATAAAACATTCGATATCGAGCATCAGGAAAATGAACTGCTCAAAAGCCTGGATTATCTTCGTTCAGAATGTGGTGCCGGCAGGAAAAATAATGTATGAAACGAACATGAAAAAATATATCAAATCATGAGAACAATGTTAGCAACACTATTCCTTGCTGTAGCGCTCCTGATTAGCTGCAATGAGAAGACTCAAGAAGTAAGTAGACCTAATATTCTAATAATTCTATCCGATGATCAGGGAAATGCAGATGCCGGATATCAAAGAACTCCTTCAATAGTTTCAACACCCTCTATTGATCAAATAGCTAAAGATGGTGTTGTATTTACACAAGGATATGCAAGTGCATATGTTTGTGCTCCAACCCGTGCAGGTTTGTTGACAGGAAGGTATCAGCAAAGATTTGGCTTTTACCGTGCACCGGATTCGCGAATTGGTATGCCCTTATCTGAAATAACCCTGGCAGATCTTCTTAAAAAGGAGGGCTATCATACAGGTGTTTTCGGGAAATGGCACCTGGGTCTAACACAGGAATATCATCCCTGTAGCAGGGGTTTCGACGAATTCTATGGTTTTCTCGGACATGGAGCTCATGATTATTTTGATTTGTCCATGCCGGAAAATCCGGATGATTTCCATCAATATATTTATCGCAATCTATCCCCGATTTCCGATACGGGATATTTAACCGATAATCTTACGAGAGAAGCATGCTTATTTATTAAAGATAAAGCAAATAAAGAGAATCCTTTCTTTGTATATCTTCCATTTAACGCCGTTCATTCCCCCCTGCAGGCACCTGATGCTGATATTAAAAAATTCGATTCAGGAAGTCCTGAAAGGGATACCTGCCTCGCAATGCTTCATCGAATGGATGAAGGAATAGGCAGGGTAATTCAAACCCTGAAAGATGAAGGAGTGTATGATAATACGCTTATTTTCTATTTCTCAGATAACGGTGGCGCAAAGAATAACAGATCAGTAAATTTACCATTTCGTGATTACAAACACAGTGTTTACGAAGGTGGTCTTCGGGTTCCATTTGTCATGAGCTGGCCCGGTAAATTAACACCAGCAACTTGTGACGAGCCTGTGATTTCAATTGACATTCTACCTACTATTTGTGCCGCTCTCGATATCAGTTTGCCGGAAAACAGGATTTATGATGGCAGAAATATGCTCTCAGCGATCCAAAAAAATACAGGCACTCCCTTACATGAACGTTTGTTTTTTGACGGAAATGACAATGCATGGGCTGTACGTGAAGGCAAATGGAAACTGCTCTACTCAAGGAAAGGCAAGCTGGAATTATACAACCTGGAAGATGATGCGGTGGAACAAAAGAATCTTGTAGAGGAATATCCGGAAATAGCAGCTGATCTGAAAGAAAAATACACGAGCTGGCGAAATGAGATGGGAACACCAATAGGTAAAAAGAAAAAATAAACAACACTACTGAAATCAAATATGCAAAGGTTTTATATCAATTCTGTCTTATCGGGAATTTTTCTGATAGCATTGATTTCCTGTGAAACCTGTAATACCACCGGACCTTATAAATTCTCAAAAATGAGCCGCTTCTTCTTTTATTCCATTATTGCAATT
>CAZEWS010000313.1:0-4508 GCA_964515985.1 uncultured Rikenellaceae bacterium
TTTTCATCGGGTATGATAGTAAGGGCTGCGGAATTCATTTCGGGCCAGGTGTGGGTACCCATTCGGGGTTCACCTTTTTCGGTTCCCCTTCCCTTTACATTTTCCCACCAGGTATATCCCATGATGCCCATCATATCGAACATGTATTCTACCCGTTCAGTATTGGCCTGGTTAAAAACAATAAATATAGCTTTCATATTAACAGATTATTTTTTACGTTTTAAAAATCTTTCTTGAGCTTATGCTGGCACCAGGGATTCTCAACACCCTCTCTAAAAGAGGGTGTGCTGTATCATTAAACTTCAAAAGCATTTCATCAATTTGATTATAAATTATTTTTTACCCATAAAGCGGAACCCATTTCTGATACCTTTGAACCTGGTTCTTTCCCCTTTCCTGATGAAAGTATAATATATTACAGGGACAATGACAAGCGTCAGGAAAGTGGAAAATATTAATCCACCGATTACCGTGATACCCATCGGGCTCCAGACCTCGGAACCTTCACCTTTGCTTAAAGCCAACGGCAGCATTCCAAGTATCGTCGTCAGTGCCGTCATCAACACCGGTCTTAAGCGGGACCTGCCTGACAGGGCAATGGCCTCAACCATTATGTATCCGCGGTCACGCATCAGATTGATGTAATCAACCAGGACGATACCATTCTTGACCACAATACCGATCAGCAGGACCGCACCTAATGCTGCAATGACGCTCAGGGTGGTGTTGGTGATGAATAAAGCCAGGATAACCCCTGTAAAGGAGAAAGGGATAGAGAACATAATGACAAGGGGTATCATAAATGATTCAAACTGCGACGCCATCACAAGATAAACCAGTACCAGACTGAGTAATAAAAGCATGCCCAGGTCGACAAAAGATTCCTGCTGGTCTTCATAGGCTCCACCAACCACCACCATCACGTCAGATGGGATATCGAGGCTACTGATCTCCGTTCTTATTTTTGCTGCCAGTTCTCCTAAGGATATTCCAGAGGGTTTGGCAGATACAGTCACAATGCGTTCTTTTCTTTTTCTCTGGATGTTCGGCGGACTCCAGTATTCTTTCACATCACCCAGCTCACCGATTTTTATTTTTTTGCCCATTGGGGTCATGATTGTGATATCTTCAAGGTCTGTTATGGAATTCCTGTATTCTTCCTTGAAACGCACGACAATGTTGTATTCATCTCCTTCCTCCCTGAAACGGGATGCAATCAAACCTTCCACACGGTTCCGGATATACAGGGAAACCATAGCGGTGTTCAGGCCATGTTCTGATAGTTTCTCTTTATCCAGAACGATCTGTAATTCGGGCTTTTCTTTTTCACGGCTGACTTGAACATCTACAGCTCCCTCAATATTCCTGACAACCGCACGGATTTCCTGTGCCAGTTTACTTGTTTTGTCAAAATCATATCCATAGATCTCAACATCTACGGTATTCCCTCCCATAAACATCATGGACATGTTAACATTATAATCGATGATCTCTGTAAACTGATCCAGCTGATCCCTGAGGTCATCGGCAATGTCCCAGACAGATCTTTCCCTCTCCCCGATAGGGATCAGGCTCATTGATAAATTGATCACATTGGAGCCACTTTGAGAAAACATTGAAATGAATCCACCTTCATCATCTGCACCGGTAGATGTAGAGATGAGCTTCACCTCAGGGTACCTTTCTTTGATAAGCATTTCCAGGTCACGTGCGGTTTTTATTGTTTCCTCGACACGTACCCCGGATTGCAGCTCAATTAAAGCATTTATTTGACTTTCATCTGATTCGGGCATAAAATCTGTTCCAACAAACTTCAACAGGAAGAAGGAGGATAAAAAGACCGCCATACTCAAGGAGATCACCAGTGCCTTGTGACGCAATGCCCATCGTAATGTTTTTTCATAGAATAATTCAAACCAGTTCAGGAAAGCGCCAATGGTTGCTTGATAGAAACCTTTGGAATTCTTCTCTGAAGCAATTTTAAGTTTCAATAGCTTGGAAGTTAACATGGGGGTAAGCGAGATAGCCGTAACCGTTGATGTAACAACTGTTATTGTGACAATCCAGCCAAGCTGTTTGAACATTACGCCGGTTAATCCGGATACCATGGTGAGCGGGAGAAAAACTGCCACTACAACCAGTGTTGTAACAATGACTGCCAGCCAGACCTCATTGGTGGCATATATGGCTGCTTCCCGCGGGCTGCTGCCCCTGTCAATATGCCTGGAGATATTTTCCAGGACCACGATCGCATCATCCACAACCATTCCAATTGCTATGGAAAGGGATGCCAGTGATATGATATTAATCGAATTTCCTGTAAAGAATAGATATATGAAAGAGGTAATAAGTGAAACCGGGATAGCCAGGGCTACGATAAAGGTGGCTCTCCACCTGCCCAGGAAGAACAATACAACAAATACGACGAAAATCAATGCCCACATGATAGCCTTGCTCAGATTCCTGATAGAGTCTTTAATAAATGTGGAAGTATCAAAAATGGGTTCGATCTTAATATCAGGTGGGAGTGTTTTGATCAGTTCTTCGAGTTGATTGGTAACCTGCCTGATAATCTTCACTGTATTGGCACCTGATTGCTTCATGACGAACATTCGTAGTCCTTGCTGGCCATTGATCCGTTCCTCGATCGACAGGTCCCTAATGGTATCGCGAACAGAACCAATGTCTTTTAAATAAACAGTTTTCCCAACAAAATTTCCAACAACGATGTTTTGCAGCTGGTAACTTTCGCTGAATTCACCCTGGATCCGGAGTTGGTATTCCATTTTACCCATTTTTACATTGCCAGAAGGCATGTTGAGGTTCTCTGCGGCAATGATATTACCGATCTGTTCAATGGTAAGGTTATAGGCATCTAGGCGCTTGGGATCGATATCCACATAAATGATACGCCTTGGTGCACCTGCCATGGCAATTGAGCCGATTCCCTCAATCCTGTTCAGGGGATTGATGATTTTTTCGTCAATCAGTCTCTCAAGCCCGGAATAACTCTTCTCTGCAGTAATTGCATAGAACAGTATTGGCATCATGGCAGTATTGAACTTGAATACACTGGGCCGGTCACAATCATCCGGAAGCGCATCAAACACCATATCAATGGCCGATCGAAGATCATTGGCAGCTTCATCAAGATTAGCTCCCCATTCAAATTCGATAAAGATGACTGAAAGATTGTCATAGGATACTGAGTTTATTTCCTTCAGGTTATCGATGGCATTGAATGCATCTTCAAGGGTCCGTGTTATATTGGTTTCAATGTCTGAGGCATTGGCCCCGGGATAGGTAGTCATGATGGAAATAAAGGGTGGTTCAATTTCAGGATAAAAGTCAATGGGCAACTGAACCATGGAATATATACCCATTACAATCACGGCTATAAATAGCATCAGTGTTGTAACAGGACGGTTTACTGCACTTTTATATATGCTCATTTTGATTTAATTGGATGTGATTATTTATTTTTTCGGCAGATGGTGAATAATTTCCATGTTTAGTCTGAGATGACTTTTACCGGGGCACCATCCACCAGCTTGGCCTGTCCGCTGACGATAAGGTTACTTCCTTCCCGAATCTCATCTGATATTACTTCAAGTTTGTCATCAAATCGTTTTCCGAGAGTAACGGTTATACGCCGTGCCATGCCTTCTTCCTCAAGAAAAAGATATCTTTCATTGGAACCCTGCATCTTCAGGACCGCAACAGCCGGCACAACCAATGCCAATTCCTCCCCAAGATTTATGGAGACCCTGCAGAACATACCTGGTCTTAAAAGTTCATTTTTGTTGTCAATTTTAATCTCGCATGTAAAGGAGCGTGTTGACGGATCAATGGTCGGGTATACCCGCAGCACATTACCAATGATGGCTTTTTCAGGATACAGGCCACTGGTAACCCTGGCATCCATACCAGTTTTTAAAAACGGGAAATAGTTTTCCGAAATGTTTACAACGACTTTCAGCGGATCTATCTGGACGATGGATAAGATGGCCGCCTTTCCAGCCGATGTATTCGGTGTTCCGGAATACAATTCACCATCCTCGTAATATTTCCCTGAGATTACACCGTCGAAGGGTGCCCGGAGAATTGTATTTTCCTGTAAGAATTCAACATTTGATTGTGCAATTTCATACCGGGCTTTCATCTGGTCATATTGCTGTTTGGAAATACTTCCAACTTTGTTCAGCGTATCCAGTCTCATAAAATCTGTTTCAGTATTTTTCAGATTAACCATTGCCTGATGGAGCTGAGTGCGATCCATCTGAACCAGTATGTCTCCTTTCTTCACCCGGTCGCCGATTTCCAAAGATATCCGGTCAATTTTTCCCGGAGATGAAGATGCAAGGTGTATCTCTTCAAAAGCAATAATACTTGATGAGTATTCAATGATCCTGGCTATTTTTTGTTTTTCAAGACGGATCGTTTTTACATTCTCAATGGCCTATAATCTCCTCCGCATCCAGCTTGGAGTGACAGCTGAAACCAATATC
>CAZEWS010000314.1:0-326 GCA_964515985.1 uncultured Rikenellaceae bacterium
AGAAGAAATGTCAGAGGAAGACTTAAACTGGTTTGAACAACAAGCTTATGAATTTGCCGGTAGGCTTTTAGTACCTAAAGAGCATTTGATAAAAGCCCTTGAAGAACAACGAGAAAAGATTGAAACCTACAAAAGTCTTGTTTCTAATGATAATGATGAAAGACTTATTGATGCAATTTCTAATGTTATTTGTGACAAATTCGGAGTATCGTCAAATGTAATTTACAGGAGAATACGAAGTGAAAAACTCTGGGATGAACTTAAATTTTGAAATGAATCCAATCCTCAATTGTTCTGAATTTAGAGTTTTTAATTATATCTTCATG
>CAZEWS010000314.1:336-1518 GCA_964515985.1 uncultured Rikenellaceae bacterium
GATGAACTTAAATTTTGAAATGAAGAGTTATTATCCAAATTAAGATATTACGTCAATCATCCTTGTATTCGCAACATTTTGCAATTCAAATTTTAGGATTAACAAAATATCCTAAATTTCTATAGAACGGCCCATAAAGCGATCCATTTAAACAGGAAAGCCCCATGAATAGGGACTTTTTTGTACTAGTAGGAATCCCTTCTGGAGAACCACTAAGCGGATCTAAAAAGTAAAAGTCGTCTGACCACTTGAAGTGGTCTGACGATTAATGAAAGACCCTTAGGGTTTTTCCCGAAGGGATGCCTGTGGCAAAAAACCCTAAGGTCTAATGGGGGTATATTTCATTCTTCCATGTTACTCGGATAAAGTCAAACAACACAATCCCCAAAACCAGGAACTTTGAACCCGGAACCAGAAACAAAAAAGCCGGTTTAAACCGGCTTTTGCTGTACCCGGAGGGGGACTTGAACCCCCACGGACTAAAAGTCCACTGGATTTTAAGTCCAGCGCGTCTACCAATTCCGCCACCCGGGCATAGTTCTTCGTAATCGTTCAAAGACCCTTAACCTTTGAAGCTACTCAAATACAATTTTGTTTTTCCATCGGGTGGCGGGAGCTACCCTATTTTTCAAAATAATAGTTTCTGCAATTGTTCCCGGTTCCGCCACCCGGGCATGAAAAAATTCAAGTAAAAAGACAAAAGTAAAAAGATAAAAGTAAAAAGCCAAAAGTAATGCCAAAGGCATACCTATGGGAAAAGTATGATGATAATAAACAAAAAAGAGTGGAAAACGGGATTACTCGTCACTTCGTTCCTCATGAGCTCGGCCTTCGGCCTTGGTTGCTCGTCTCGCTATCAGCGTGACTCGCGGACCCGGAAGAGATTTAAAAAATTAGAAAATACTAAACATATTGAATTAAGAAACTTGAAAATACTTTGTAAGGTGTAGATCATTTGCGCTGCATGTAATTTCATTATTTCGTCGAAAACGTAAAGTTGTGGTGCTATAGGCATAGCTGGAAATTTAAATTAATTACTTCAGATGTTTTTTAATTTCATTGAGTTTATTTAAAGCCTCAACCGGGGTTAGATTATTAATGTCAATATCCAGCAATTCGTCTCTTATCTGTTTCAACACCGGATCATCCAGTTGGAAAAAACTTAATTGCAATCCTTCACGG
>CAZEWS010000314.1:1614-3619 GCA_964515985.1 uncultured Rikenellaceae bacterium
AGGTCGGAAACGGATTTGGATAAATCTTGTTTCATGTGTGATTGTTCCAGTTCTTTCAGAATTTCATTAGCCCGGTTTACCACACTTTTTGGCATTCCGGCCATCTGTGCAACATGAATACCAAAACTATGCTCGCTGCCACCAGGCTTAAGTTTTCTGAGAAAAATAATCTTGTTGTTTATTTCTTTTATAGATACGTTATAATTTTTCACCCTGGAAAAAGAAGCTTCCATCTCATTCAATTCATGATAATGGGTCGCAAAGAGGGTTTTGGCACTGGCAACCGTGTGTTCGTGGATAAATTCTACCATTGCCCAGGCTATGGAAATTCCATCATATGTACTGGTACCCCGGCCGATTTCATCAAGGAGTAACAGGCTTCGTGGCGAAAGATTATTCAAAATACTCGCAGCTTCATTCATTTCAACCATAAAGGTCGATTCTCCAAGGGAAATATTATCAGATGCTCCCACCCTGGTGAAGATCTTGTCGACAATCCCAATCTGTGCCGACTCTGCCGGCACATAGCTCCCAATTTGCGCCAGCAGGACAATCAACGCGGTTTGGCGCAACAACGCTGATTTCCCTGACATATTAGGACCTGTAAGAATAATGATCTGTTGTTTTTTTTTGTCGAGATAAACATCATTGGGAATATAGTTCTCATCGATGGGAAGTTGTTTCTCAATCACCGGATGACGACCTTGTTTTATATCGATTATATCGGAATCGGTAAGAACAGGTCGGACATATTTGTTTTCAATCGCCAGGGTTGCAAAGGACAGGATGCAATCAAGCCTTGCAATTATGGAGGCATTCAGTTGAATAGCCGGGATATAATCGATTAAACTCAAAACCAGATCATTGAACAGGTTTGCCTCAAGTTCAAGGATCTTTTCTTCCGCTCCCAATATTTTGGTTTCATACTCCTTCAGTTCTTCCGTAATATATCGTTCTGCACTGACTAGGGTTTGTTTCCTGATCCATTCATCAGGAACTTTATCCTTATGTGTATTCCTTACTTCGATATAATAACCAAATATATTGTTAAAGCCAACTTTGAGTGAAGGTATTCCGGTTCGTTCAATTTCACGCTGTTGCAGTTGCACCAAGTAATCTTTTCCGGAATACAGGATTTCACGTAATTCGTCCAGTTCCTTTGATACTCCTTCGGCAAAAACATGACCTTTATTTACCTGAATTGGCGGATCAGGATTGATTTCCTTCTCTATCTTTTCCCTTATACTTTCGCACAGTGTCAGCTGTTCGCCAATCTTCTTAAGTGGTTGCAATTTGCTTTCGGCACATGCCTTTTTTATTGGCTCAAGGGCGTACAAGGCACGTTTTAATTGTACAATCTCACGGGGGTTTATCCGGCTAAGTGCAACTTTCGAGATGATCCTTTCCAGATCACCGATCAACTTAACCTGGTTAATAATACTTTCTCTGAATTCCGGATTTTTACAAAAAAATTCTACGATATCAAGCCGGTCGTTTATGGGCTGAATGTCTTTCAGTGGCAACGATATCCACCGTTTCAACATCCGGGCTCCCATTGGTGAGATGGTTTGGTCGACAATTTCCATTAAGGTTCTGGCACCCTCATTTAATGAAAAGAAGAGTTCCAGATTCCGGATGGTAAATTTGTCTAACCATACATATCGATCCTCCTCAATCCGGCTTATTTTTGTAATGTGTTGTAAATGATCATGTTGAGTAATGTCAAGATATTGCAAAATGGCTCCGGCGGCGATTATTCCATACTGAAGTCCTTGTACTCCAAACCCTTTTAATGAAGATGTTTCAAAATGTTTTAATAACCGGTCTTGTGCCGATTGCTCGGTAAATATCCAGTCATCCAGTTTATAGGTATAGAATTTTGTCCCAAAAATTTCCAGGAATTCCTGCTGCCGGCTTTTCTCCAATAATACTTCTTTGGGTTGGAAATTGTTCAGCAACTGATCGACATATTCAAAACTTCCCTCTGCCGTTAAAAATTCACCGG
>CAZEWS010000314.1:3785-4500 GCA_964515985.1 uncultured Rikenellaceae bacterium
ACGTATCAAGTGCATGAAACGGGAACCCTGCAAGTTCGACAAATGATGCAGCACCATTGGCACGCCGGGTAAGGGTTATACCAAGGATTTCGGAGGCTTTTATGGCATCCTCACCAAAGGTTTCATAAAAATCTCCAACTCTGAAAAGCAATATTGCATCTGGATGTTTGGCCTTGATGTTGTTGTACTGCTTCATCAAAGGCGTATTGGCATATTTTGTTGAATTGGCCAATTTGATATAGTAAAGGTTAATACTGAAACAGAGGTTTTATGAAAAACCCCATTGTAACAATCAATCAAAATCCCTCTATTGCAAAAGAGCCGTTTTCAATCTTTTTTTATTATAATTCTTATACCATAGTTGAGAAATTCTGATAAATCATTCTTTTGCATAAGATGGATTAAACAAAGATACATTTAATCCTTAGGGGATAAAAGGATAGTTTATTTCTTGTTAAAAAAAAAGACCCTTAGGATTTTGAAGAACCCTAAGGGTCTCTTTTTAAATACAGCTTACTAAACCGTACTTTGATTAAAGTTTTTCACCAATTCCGGTTTTGGATAATCCTTATATACCTGTTCTGATTTTGCAATTTCCTCCTCCGGGAGGGCAAAGTTTGTCAGTTCACCTGCAAAGTATTTCTCATACGAACTCATGTCCATTAAACCATGACCGCTAAAATTAACGAGGATCACCTTCTCCTTCTCTTCCTCA
>CAZEWS010000315.1:0-4475 GCA_964515985.1 uncultured Rikenellaceae bacterium
CCTGGATTATTATTGTAAATCATTTTACCAATAATATTTTTATGCTCATTAAGCTTCACTGATTCAAAGAACTTGTGTTTGGAGATTGATGCTTTCCAAATAATTGAAAGCAAAAAAATCTTAAATTTAGAATAATCAATATTGATTAGATGTAAATATCTTTGATTTAACTGATTTATCCTTTTTTCAACTTTAGGATAGTTCTCAACATTCCTTACATAATATATCATAATCATAAAATCCGGCCGGCAATAATTTTTTTCTTTTAAACTCAATAAGGTCAATTGGTGCAATAAAATGCTTCTCATCAAACAATCCATAATACATAAAGTCAGGAATAATGTGAGAAGATTTTAAAAGTTTTTTATCGTATGTGCATAATTTGCAGTTCATTTTTTATCAGCTGAAATAACCACATCCTACCTCACCGCCTCCTCCACAATTTGTCTCTCTTCCTCCGTTAAACCGTAAAGCTTATATACCATCCGGTCGATTTCGGATTCGACGGTAGTGGTGTCAGAGTTAGGGTCTTGCTTTTTAATATAGTGTATTCTATCAACCTTTCTTATTATAGCTTTCTGATTATCCTTATTAATTGACTTTATAGGCAATAACCTGCATTGTCCAATCTTTGCCTTCGGAAAAACTTTGTCTCTTTCTGAGAATTTATTAATAAAATAGAAACCGAATAGCTTTGAGTTTAAAAGACCTATTAGATATTTAATATTAAAATCTGAATTTGGAATAAAAATATGTGCTGTATTTTTTACAGTATAGTTCTCATTTGTATAAGCTGCAATTAATTTATTATGTCCAGGAATTTCACGGATTATTAATCTCTCCCCCATAAAAAATTTAGAGTTACGGGGTGCTGCTAACCATTGTCCATATTTCAAATAATTTCCTTTCCAATCAATTATATATGGTTCAATATTCGCTCCGACAACATGTTTTCTATATGTTTTATCGATCTTCTTAGTTGAATTGAAAACTTTCGCTTTCCTATCTTCCTCAGTCTGTGGCGGAACACCTTTACCAGTTTCATACTCTTTTATTCCGCTTGATGAATCTGTAATTGAAATTAGAGGTACTGTTTCTTTCTCAATGGTTTGAATTATCTTTTTTATTGTTCTATCTGTAAGGAAATCAAAATAAAAATTTCTATTTGATTCAAATTCATTTTGATTTAATTCCCTTATCTTCTTGATATTTTGATTGGTTGAATCGTATGCTGTCAGTGTATTGTCCTCAATTTTATGTAAAGTTGTTGAAATTACTATTGTATCGACAGTAGCATCTGGAAATACACCAATTGGAGTATTTACTATGGAATAAATCATTGATTTGTCTAAAATGAATTTCCTAATTTTTGAATTATTCAGATTATTTGTAATAGAATTTGGAACAATAAATGAAAACTGTCCTTTATACATTAGTAAATTATATGATATTTCTATAAACAGAATAAAAAGATCACTCTGATACTCAGAAACAGAATATCTATTAGATAAATAAATCTTTTCTTCAACAGTTTTAATATTTCTGAAATTAATATACGGTGGATTACCTATCACCACATCGAATCCTATAAAATCCCCGTCGTCATTCAATACTTCCGGGAACTCGAACCGCCATTCGAAGGCATTTTTATAGATTTTGTTGCTGCGGATCTCTTCCAGTTCTGTTTCCAGCTTTTGTATTTCGGCAGTCACTTTTTTTACCTCTTTTTCCCACCGGGCTTTTTCGGCTTTTGTTTTGTCAAATATGCTGGTCTGTGTGGTAAGCGTTGTCAGTTCGCCTTTTAACCGGTTAAGCCTCAAAACCCGTTTATCATTTAAGGCTATCTCACTCTCAAAATCTTTTTTGATCTGTTCAATAAGCTTTTCCATTTCCCGCTTCTCTTCCTTGTTCTGTGCATTCCGGTATGTCATAACGGCAAGGCGGTAGCTATCAATGCTCCATTTGCTGTTCCTGAGTGCTTTCTTTATGTCGGCATCCAGCGGGTAACGGCTGATTAGAGAATTGCCGCATTTGATGTTGATGTCGATATTGGGAAGGGTTTCGAGCTCATATAACTGACTTTCAGGTGTTTTATAATAAGCATTTTTCAGCAGTTCAATCCACAGGCGCAGCCGGCATATCTTCACCGAGTTCGGGTTGATATCCACCCCAAACAGGCAATTCTCGATTATGGTTTGTTTTTCATGGAACAGGGCTTCCTGAATCCGCTGGCTTTCCCTGTTCCTGGGATTATATTCATACAGTTTACCGTCTTCATCCGTTATCACTAGTTCGTCGTTGGCCACTTCCACATGATAATCCCTGAGTGTACGGCCATTGCGGTCGAGCAGGATTTTCAGCTCCGATTTTATCGTAATGATTTCATTCAGTGCTGAGACCAGGAAATGTCCTGAACCTACGGCAGGATCACAGATCCTGAGACTGTTGATGATCCGGTTGGCCTCCTTTTTATCGTCTATTTTGTCATAAATGTCATCCGGGGATTTACAGTTCCAGCCTTTTGTTTCGTTAAACTTCTGTACGACTGCCCTGCGGATGGTCTCACGGCACATGTACATGGTGATAAATCCGGGGGTGAAAAACGAACCTTCTTTATACCCGTTTATTTTTTCGAATATCAGTCCCAGGACGGAGGCATTGATCAGGGTTTTATTTTCCTCCTGTATCTCTTCAGTGCCTTCGCTGGCAAAATCGTATGCATCGAGAAACTCAAACAAATATTGCAGGGTGTTCATTTCGCCTTTCAGACGTTTTCCGGTGCTATCTTTCAGGACTGTGGTGCCCGGCACGGGAAGTTTATATTCATCATCCATGTTGCTGATGCGTATTGTTTTATGCTCCAGGTCATTGGGCTCAAACAGCGAACTGTTCAGGTACGGGATATTGCCAAACCTCTGTTTTACCGGTTCGTTCCGCTCATTTTCCTTAACTGCCAGCACCTGGAAAAACAGTTTGTTCAGTGTATCGTAATCGGGAATACGGTTGATATTCAGGAATTTGAATGCTTCATCGCCATCGTGGTATCTTACCAGTTGTCCTTCGAGCAGTTTCAGGAACAGGATACGGTTGATCCAGGTTAGGACCAGTTCAAGGGCAATGTTATAGAGCTGTTCTTCTTTATTACCTCCAATACCGAAAGGTTCGACTTGGGCAAGGCAATCTTCATATTTCAGAATGGTTACTGCATTTTCAATCAGTGACCCTGCATCCCTTTCCTCTTCAGGCTTCCGGCCGATCAGCTTTTTGCTTCCCGCTTTGGTTTCCTTTAAACCGATGATGTGCAGCAACTCGTTATAAAAACCTTTGTCATTAGTGAATGGAAGTTTTAGCAGGTGTTCCGGTGAAAATATCTTGTACAGTGCAACCAGTTTGTTTTCGTCTTTATCCGCTCCGTATCTCAGGATCTTTTCATAATCCCTGATATCGATATGGGTAACGGATATTTCATGATCAAGCTGTTCAATAAAGGGTTCGGAAATATTTCTGTAAAAAAAATCGGTTGTTTTCCCTGAAAGCCTTCCTTCCTCGAAATCCCTGAATTGTTTCACCAGATTTTTATTTCCGGCAAACAATTTTTCAAATTCACCGGCATTGAAAATATACCATTCGTAAATATCGGTCGCGATAAGGTATTTAATCCCGAGATTATTATCCGTAATACGCTCCCTGAAATAATACAGCAAAAGCTCATGGAATGCTTTCGTGTTCAAGTTATCCTGCGTTGGCATATCGGTCCTGTTACCCGGTTTTTTGGTCTCGATCAAAACACCGACAGTGCTGCCGGTGTTCTTTCCGTTATGGATGACCAGGTCGGCCCGGCCTTTGGTATTGATGTAATGGTCGGGAGAGTAAAACGTTTCTTTCAGAAATTCTGATAAAATGTTTTTATGGAACTCTTCGGATTCCTGTTCGCTGATCTGATCCAGGAGTTTAACCATGTTTTTCCTGAAGGCTTCAAACTCCGGCCTGGAAGGTTTTACTTTAAGGTAAGCCTTGTTGATGGATTTACGAAGGTTCAGGATACTGGTGTTCATTTTTATTCCCGATAATAGTTATAAAGTTAAAAATTATTATTTTATGAATTTCATGATAACGTTAAAAACATAAAAATGGGATTGCGTACATGTTGCTTTATATTAGAATCAAACTGCACAACAGGTTATGCTTGTAGCCTGATTTCTGATTTAGTTGCCTTGTAATTGCGCCGAAAGCAACAGTTCATCCCTGATCTGCTAAGGCAGTTTCGGCGTTTTTGTACATTGTCTGTAATTTCTACAATAATGGAACCTCTCCGAGGTTCTTTTTTTTCAAATCCACCTTCCAGAGTATTCTATACCGGGAAGAGTTGTAACGAAACATCGACCCCAGCGGGGTCGGATTATTGTAGAATAAAGACGTATAATAGAATACCGGTCCAACTACCTGGGCTCATCAGGGAGAAATTGATCCATGGA
>CAZEWS010000316.1:0-286 GCA_964515985.1 uncultured Rikenellaceae bacterium
CAGACGAAAGGACGCACGCTTTACAAAATCTTTTTCTTCAAATTATTGATTTTTCCCGCCTCTTTTTGTTTCAACTATTACAACCCCGTTTGCCCCTCTTACTCCATAAATAGAAGCGGCTGCATCTTTTAATACACTGATACTTGCAATTTCTGTCGTTGGTATGGACGCAAAGGAACTTTCGTCAACAACAACACCATCCACTACAAGTAAAGCGGCATTACTTCCCATAATTGTATGTATGCCGCGAATTATAATTTCACCACCGCTAATCTGAACCCCAAAT
>CAZEWS010000316.1:571-3381 GCA_964515985.1 uncultured Rikenellaceae bacterium
GGTATACGGTCAAAAGTTGTTACTTTTCCATGAATAACTTTTTCTTGCCCGAAAAGTAAGAAGGTGGAATAAAAAACAAAAATTGATGAAATAATAATTTGAATGATTAATTTTTTCATGACTATATTTGATTAGTTGTTTTATTTATTTTAACAATAGCTTCACTCGTAGGTTGGTTTGTAAAACAAAATTACCTTAATCGTACAACAAATCCAAAGGACTCTTAATATTTCGCAGATATGTTGATCAAATGAGTTCAACCCTATTCGGGGTAGGGAACCAGTGCTTCAACTATGAGCAATTTTGAAATCATGTCAGAATCAAAAAACGGCCTTTACTCTATCGCGTATTTTTATAAGGTTGTGCAATGGTTACTATTGTTAGGTCTAGTCAACCTTTACTCCAGAGGTCCGATAAGCTCAATGAATGTTCCGTCGGGATCGCGAATCAGGACGAAATGCCTGGTGGTATCCAAAGGAACAGGTGTATCTCCCAGAAGTTTGATATGATGTTTCCTTATCCTCTCCAGGAATGGATTAAGGCTTGTTACATTGATGGTAATATACTGCATCCCCGTATCATCCTGTATGTGTTCTGAAAGAGGGTGGTTGGCATCTCTGTTAAAACTCATCAATTTCCATTGGGTGGCACCGGGGGAATCTTCAAGTTTTAGCACATCCACGTGGAAAGGCACCCCTCCGGTAAGACCTGAATTTTTACCAACTTCCTCGTTGATGTAAAATTCTCCCACCTTGCGCATACCAATAACATTGGTGTAAAAGTCAAGTGATTTCCCGATATCACTCACAACAACACCAATCTCGATAGTGGCGCTGGAAAACTCACTCTGTGCCGTGACCTGATGACTACTGAACAGGAACAATAAAATGAGAAAGGGAAAAGTAATCTGTTTCATGGTTTTTGTGATTATTGATAATACTATTCAGCTTCTACACTGGCATAAGCAGTTTACTGATGCATGACAAAAGTACTTTAAATCATTTTATTTGGCAAAAAAGGTCGTGACACTCCCTGCAGGCGCTGTCAGTACAATCCCCCCATCCTCTACTTTGTATTCCCCCAGGGAGACATATTTTTCATCAATCATATTAATATTGGTTACAATAAAGGCATCCGGATTGTTGGTGCCATTGGATGCAAAGGCAATGACCGCAATCTCGGAATCCATGGCCGACGCCTGTGCCACAGCCATACTAAGCTGACCCGCGCGTGTGATCTGCTTGTAAAAATAGTATCCAGGTCTTATTGTGTAGTTACCATCTTCACTTACGGTAAAAGCTGATCCTGGATTAGGATCACCGCCTACCCAGTGCGGAGGTCGCTGGATCCCGGCCCAGGGGATAATAGCATTGACCTTTGCGGTATATATATTCCCGTGCATTTCCTTGATATTGTACGCGTCCATGTTGCTCCAGCTGGTGGATGTAACCCAGGCATGCAATTCTGGTCTCTTCTCACGCAGGCGGTCAATGCCGGCGCTTTTATGCTCACCGAACCACCGTCCGTAGTAACCTCCGTAAAATCCGTGACTGGTGATCAGATCAAGTTCCTGAAGTGCATTCTCATCATTCAGTAAGGCTTCCACATATCCCCAGGTACCAAACCGGTACCAGTTAGATGTTTCGCCAGGGGTGATGCCCACCTCCCCAAGACCCGCAGCTTTAAGCTTTCCGGGCATCAGTTTCACAAACTCTGTTACAAGCTCAGGAGGCCAGTACATTTGGATTATTATTATTAACTTAATAATTATCCCAAATCGATTTCAACTCGTATACCTTAAGACTATGAATAATTAGCTCATCCTCTGCTGCATTCAAAAAAAGCCCTTCGTCAGACTTCGGCTCTTTTAATGGAGTTACCGTTACCATTTTTCCGCGGTCGAAGTATGCTTCTACCGAGGTTCGATCTATTAATACCTCAACTTCAAAAACATATTCGCCAGGATGATCCTGAATATACTGGTACTGGTTCATCAAATCATAATTACCGTCAAAAGTCACAATCCGGTTTCCCTTATAATATAGGGTGTACCATATACCATTGGGGATTTTAACCTTAAGTTTTACATGTAAAAGATCGCTCTTTACCTCTTTTAACTTTTCATTAACTTCTTTTAGTGTGAGATTCTTCCAATTATGTTCTTTCTGATGTAATTTGTCAATTTCTTCAATTGGCTCACTAAAAAGTCTTACACCTTCTAGAGTAGTACGCAACGAAAGTTCAGTTGGAAACATCATCATTTGATTAAAAGGCATTCCGTCTTGCTCTATAGTTCCCCATCCTATTTGTATACGACGCCCATCGGGAACATTGTTGTAAGTCTGGGCTGCATATTGATTCCCATAAGTAGTTCTGTATTTGCCTCCTTCGGGATGAAATTCCTTGCCATCGAAACTTCCTATCATATATGTTCCTGAAGCTCCATACATTACCCATTTTGTATTGTTTTCATTTCCATCAATGGGTAATTCAAACAATTCAGGACATTCCCAAAAACCCGTTACATGACTTTCATATTTCCACTCTCTAAGGTTTTTTGAGGTATAAATACTATGTCCATTCGCCTCAAAAAGAACCATCACCCACTCTTTATTAGGCTCGTACCAAAAAACTTTAGGATCACGAGTATTGATATTGTTCCATTTTTCTTTACTGTTAATTACCGGATTTCCGTCATATTTTTTAAACGTACGACCTTTACCGTTACTATAAGCAATACATTGGGTTTGATTATTTTCGGCTGCTGTATAAGCAGCAACCAAAACATTTTCACCCCAGCCGGAGGTATT
>CAZEWS010000316.1:3391-4400 GCA_964515985.1 uncultured Rikenellaceae bacterium
ACCCGAAAACATTGTACCAAATTTGTCAGGAAAAAGAGCATCATTCAATTCTTCCCAGTGAATCAAATCTCTGCTGACTGCATGGCCCCAATGCATGTTTTCCCAATTTCTTTCATATGGATTGTGTTGATAGTAGAGGTGGTATTCGCCGTCATAATAAACCAGGCCATTAGGATCGTTATTCCATCCTCTTCGAGAAGTAAAATGTAACTGAGGTCGATTAGTTTCATTGTATAGACTATCCACTCCATTTATTTCATCCGATTGATAAATCTTATTTATTCCAGAAGTGTTTTTTCTCAAATACTAATGTTAATCTCTGTTCCTTATATGCCGATACATCTGTAAACACCCAATAGTCAGTCCTGTTTTCGGCAATACGGATAACTGAATAGAACAACGTATCATCACCGGATATTAAATGCATTTTTTGCCTTTCTACATCCATTTGGATTGGATAATTTAGATATTCTTTATTTATATGGAATTGTTTCTCAACTTTCTGGCTGTAAACATTCTGTGTTGTGAATAATAAGATTACTATTAAAGCATTCTTCATCATTATTTTAGAGATTGTTTTTTTATTGTTTATGAAACAATAACGGTTGGTATAAACCGCGTTTTAATGCGGTTTATACATTGGCAGTAGTAGATTTATTAATTTTATTTCTGTTTCACAATTCTTAATGCTATATACGGTTTTGCCGGCAATTCTATTAAACTTAATCCGGAATATTTCTTCTCTAAAGGGGTAATTGTCATATTCCATGTATCAATAACTTCTACATTAAAAGTTTCAGTTTTCGGAAGGTTTATTATTGTGCTCCTTGGTTGGTCATCATTGAAATAAACTAAATAGTAATCGTTTATAATTCCGATTGCTGCAAATGGCATCCATGAAGGTAAGAGCGGAACAGGTTGTAAATTGTCAGGTGCTGTATCTATAATTTTACGAAGAAATTTAATTCTTTCAGGACTTTCACCTTTCAATTCTCCTCCTTTTGACCAC
>CAZEWS010000317.1:0-711 GCA_964515985.1 uncultured Rikenellaceae bacterium
TTCGTACCCAGGCATGCCGCTCCTTGCCGAGGAGCACATGATCCCGTCTGACTAAAACTGAAAACCTGCAAAATGAAGACCCTCCCGGAGCTGAAGGTATTGCACGGTTCGAAATAGATACTATACCAGATTTCAGCCATCCTGTTTATTCATCATGGAAACCGGCCAATTCCGATAACGACTACATTATAAAAATCAAAGTGGATGATTTGAAACCAGCCACTCGTTACTTTTACCGGCTGGAATATGGCATAACTGGTACATACACCAAACACGGAAAAGTCAATAGTTTCACCACGCTCCCGGGTGAAAATTCCGAAATAGAGATAAGCTTTGTGGTGGTAACCGGCATGAACTATTCAAAATTTCATTATGGAACCAATGGAACCAGGGATAATCCCGGACCCCGAATGTACACAGGTCCTATGAAAAAGGAACCGTATTATATCAAATTAAAAAATTAGAATTATGAAAAAAAAACAAGATAAGTATTCACGCAGGGAATTCATTCAGAAATCCGCTAAAGGAGCAGCTGTTATATCTGCTTCAGGACTGATAACATCTTGCTCATTATTCTCAGACAAGGATAAAGAAATCAAGATTCCACAACGTACACTTGGCAAAACCGGGTTAAAAGTTTCCATCTTATCGTTTGGCGGAGGTTCACAGTTTCTGAAGAATAAGGATGGTGAATGGGAAAAAGTGTTGAAA
>CAZEWS010000317.1:836-2859 GCA_964515985.1 uncultured Rikenellaceae bacterium
GGATACAGGGATAAAATTATTCTTTCTACCAAAACTGGAATCACGTGATCCTGGTGAAGCCAGGAAAGAAGTAGAGACCAGCCTGGTTAGGATGAAAACAGACTATCTCGATATTCTTTTTATACATGCTATCGCACCCTCGGATGATGTCGCTGAAATTGAAAAAGGTTTGTATAAAGAAATGGTTGCATTAAAAGAGTCAGGCATTGTTAAACATATTGGATTTTCAAGTATGGACAGTGCAGAACGTTCCAGGGATTTCCTTGAGAAACTTGATTTTGATGTTGTTATTTTGGCAATGAATCCAACCGGGTATGGAAATTATGCAAAAGTAGCTTTGCCTGCCGCCCGGAAGAAAAATACCGGTGTTATTGCAATGAAAGTATTACGCAATATCGTTGGGGTGGAAGCAACAGCAAAAGAGCTTTTAGAATATGCCTGGACACAAGAAGGAGTTGCAAGCGCAATAGTCGGTCATTTTGGCATCGAACCTTTAGAGGAAAACATAAAGTTGGCGCATGAATTTGGTAAAAGTGAATTGGCAAGTGCCGATCCAAAGGAATTGGAATCCCGTCTGGCCAGCCTTGCCGGACCACATGCCTTGTGCTGGGCACGACCGGGTTATATCGACGGCGGCATAATCGTTTAAGGGAACCAGACTATAATTAATTTAGTATCTGCCCATAAACTTCCTAAATCTTGAATACTGAAATCTCAAATATCAAAATTATCTAATAAACATTTACTAATGTCATGGAATATTAAGAAAATATTCAAATCATTTGGTCCCGGTTTTATAATTGCTTCTGTTGTTTTAGGCCCGGGTAGCATAACTGTCGCTTCACGAATTGGGTCTCAGAACGGATATGCCTTTCTTTGGGTAACTGTTATAGCCGCCATATCTATGGCTGTATATACCTCAATGGGAGCCCGGTTTGGGGTATTACATGATAAATCGATCCTTCAATCCATCACGGAAACATACGGACGCTGGTTTGCAGTCTTGATCGGCATCTCCGCATTTATGGCTGCCTCCAGCTTCCAGTTCGGCAATAACCTGGGAATTGGAATTGGCATGCAGGAAATTACCGGTATTGATGAACGTGTCTGGCCTTTAATTTTTACGCCTCTTGGAATGGTCCTTATATTCTGGGCAAAAAACTTATACAAGGTTCTTGAAAAACTTATGATGATTATGGTAATGATTATGATTATTGCTTTTGTATTCAACCTTGCCCTTACAAAACCGGATGCGATTTCAATAGGAAAAAGTTTTGTGCCTCTTTCTGTATCGATTGATCATTTTGACGTTATAGCTGCTCTGGTTGCGACAACTTTTGTCCTTCATTGTGCTATATACCAGTCATATCTGGCACAGGATAAAGGCTGGAAGCCGGGTAATTTAAAAACTAGCATAAATGACTCTTACACGGGTATATTTATGCTTGCCCTTATTTCTGCTTTAGTAATAATAACTTCAGCAGCAGCCCTGCATCCCCGGGGGATCGAAGTGAACTCCGCGGCCGATATGGCTCTGCAATTGGAAGCATTATTCGGTGGTTTTGCAAAAATTATATTCAGTGTAGGACTTTGTGCAGCAGCTTTCTCATCATTAATGGTAAATGCTGTTATTGGCGGAGGTTTGTTGGCTGATGGTCTCGGATTAGGCCGTTCGATGAATGAAAAAATACCTAAAATTTTTATATCGATTATTTTGCTTTTGGGCATGGTGATCGCTGTTTTCTTCCGTGGCAATGTTATCTATGCCTTAATTATGGCTCAGGCCTCTTCCATATTTGCCGTTCCGTTGATTGCCGTTGGACTTTTTTTATTGCTGAATAACAAAAAGGTAATGGGTAAGCACCGAAATAATAAAACACAAAATACAATTGCTATTTTCGGATTTATTTTAATCTCTATTATGGTTTTTTACATGTATCACAAGCTGATTACAGCTATTGGGACAATCTAAAGTTCCGGAATATCTATCCATCTGCGTTTTTTCCAGCTTTCCAAACCCTTC
>CAZEWS010000317.1:2869-3359 GCA_964515985.1 uncultured Rikenellaceae bacterium
TGGAATTTCAAACTTAAGCAAGCATTTTTTGTTTATTGACAGACTCTGATTATAGTTCTGGCACATCCATCCATCTGCGTTTTCCCCAGCTTTCCAAACCCTTTTCCGCGAGCTGGACTCCTTTGGCCCCTTCCTTCAGATCCCAGGGGAACGGTTCATTTTTTACCACATGCTTTAAAAAAAGTTCCCATTGTATTTTAAATGCATTGCCGTATTTTTCCTGGTCAGGAACCCTGGCCCAGCCTTCATAAAAGTTAATGGGCTGAACGATTTCCGGGTTCCACACCGGCTTTGGTGTATTGTCATAATGCTGGATATAGCACTCATGTAAACCAGCCACTGCAGATCCTTTTGTGCCGTTCACCTGTATGGTGAGCAGATCATCTCTCCTGACCCTTACGACCCAGGAAGAATTGAAATGTGCCACGATGCCTCCTTCCAGTTCAAAGGTCGCGTAAGCTGCATCATCGGCTGTGCATTGGTATGGGTT
>CAZEWS010000317.1:3369-4380 GCA_964515985.1 uncultured Rikenellaceae bacterium
CCATGATCATACCGCCTCCGTCTTCTTTCCTGTAATTCCATGAAGGCCTTTGTGCTGGAATAGTATGTCCTTTGAAAACCCAATAACCGAATTCTCCCTGCACTGACAGTATCTTTCCGAAAAATCCATTTTCGATCAGTCTTTTTAGTTTTATGAGTCCGGGAAGCCATAACTTATCCTGTACGACACCATGTTTCACTCCTGCCTTTTCACAAATCCTGAATAGCTCCATTGCTGTTTCAGTGTCTGTAGCTGTCGGTTTTTCGCAATAAATGTGTTTGCCCGCAGCAACAGCCTTTTTTACTGCCTCTGCCCTTCTGCCTGTGGTCTGGGCATCAAAATATACACTGTATGCTGAATCAGTTAAAACCTTATCCAGGTCAGTGGTCACTTTCTCCACACCTGACATGATTTTTAGTTTTTCCAGTTTTGAAAGATTCCTCCCCACGAGAACAGGGTCCGGCATGATAACTTCATCTGAACCAACAGGTACGCCTCCTTGTTTAATGATCTCAACGATAGAACGCATCAGATGCTGGTGGGTCCCCATACGGCCGGTGACACCATTCATAATGATCCCTACTTTATGTGTCTTCATTTTGAAATCAGGTTTAAATTATCAATTGTAAATCGACAATAATCAATTGAATTATTAACTTAGATTTTAATGAATATTCTCTTTTTATAAAGCCAGTAACAGATATACCATAAAATGAACCATACAATTGAACCGGTAATAATATTCGCGGTCAACTCACCAGCCCAGCTAAATAAGGCCATGGTAAAAGGTTTTATAATATTATAGACAAAAACGGCGCCACCAACATGTGCGAAAAGATAAATAAACAACGGATTCATCCCCACAATGGCAAAAAACAAAGCCAATTTTGGGAATTTTATTATATCGATCAACCAGTAAGAAAAAGCAAGCGTCAGCACTGACCACCCACCTGTAACAATAACAAAGGAGCTGGTAGATATGCGTTTGATGATAGGTACAATAGGGTCTAA
>CAZEWS010000318.1:0-4349 GCA_964515985.1 uncultured Rikenellaceae bacterium
AGAATGTATCCAAAATCTGAAATTTTAACAAATCGTCCAAATTTGGCGGTAATAGATTTTAAACCATAAAAATTTTGAATTATGAGCAAATTAGTTATTCCAAAAGGGTACAAAAGTATTCTGGACGTCAAGAAAACAGAAAAAGCCATTAAACTGGTTAAAGATCATTTTCAGATGAGTCTTTCTGCTGAACTTAAACTAAGGAGAGTAACTGCTCCCATGTTTGTTTTAAAAGGTACCGGGATCAACGATGATTTGAATGGAATTGAGCGCCCTGTCAGTTTTGCCATTAAAGATATCAATAATATAATCGTTGAAGTGGTTCAATCACTGGCTAAATGGAAAAGGTTAATGTTAGCCGAGTTAAAAATAGAAACAGGCAGAGGAATATATGCGGATATGAATGCCATTCGTCCTGATGAAGAATTAACTAACATCCATTCCATCTATGTTGATCAGTGGGATTGGGAAAAAGCTATCCGTCCGGAAGACAGAAACCTGGATTATTTAAAAAACACCGTAACCAAGATTTATGAAGTCCTCAAGAGGATTGAATTTGTGGTTTTTGAAAATTATCCTGAAATCAGGGAATTTCTTCCTGATGAAATCACCTTCATCCATTCAGAAGAATTATGCGAGTTATACCCGAATCTGACGCCAATGGAAAGAGAGGATCAGATTGCCAAAAAACATGGTGTTGTATTTATCATTGGTATAGGTAATACACTGCCGGATGGCAAACCTCATGACGGACGGGCTCCGGATTACGATGATTGGACTACAGAAACAATAAACGGGTACAAAGGGCTAAACGGAGATATCATCGTCTGGAACCCGTTGTTTGAAAGTGCACTTGAGATATCTTCAATGGGTATACGGGTGAATAGAGAAGCGTTGATCCGGCAGCTTAAAATCCGTAAAACAGAAGAAAGAAAAGAATTGTATTTTCATAAAAAACTGCTAAGAGGTGAGTTACCATGCTCAATTGGTGGAGGGATAGGTCAATCCCGTCTGTGTATGTTTTACCTGAAAAAAGCGCATATCGGGGAAGTTCAGTCAAGTATCTGGCCGGAAGAAATGATCAAACAATGTCTTAAAAACGATATCCACCTTCTTTAGCTGGCTTTTAAAACATTATTCCGGATTGGTAATTTGCTAATAAACTATCAAACCAAACAACCTTCCAGAGTTTCTCAGACCTGGAAGAGTTGTTTGTAACCCCGACAGGGTTACAAAAGTCAGAAAAGATCAGGCCATACCGGTCTGCTCAAATTGTCTGGAGAAAAGAAATTGGAAAGTAGTTTAAATTTTTTCAAATACTAACCTTGAATGATCCATAATCTCTCTTTCAAAACATACTCTGTTGGGCCTCATCCTCAATATAGCTAATTGGTGTCTGAATTCTTTGTCTGTTATGAGTTTGGGAACTAATGAAGCAAACCACAGGTACTTTTTTAGATTAAACTTATAAAATAACTTTGTCCACTCCCTATTTGTCTTAACATAATCCAGCCTTCCGCTGCTATAAAAGACTTTTTTAAAATAAGGTTTTGCAACTCTTATGATATGTTCGTGTCCATACGGTAACCAGGAATCCGGATTATGTTTGGTTAGAAGTGCCGTAATATATTCATCGGACGATTTAGAGGCATCGATATCCATTTGCTCATATAGGATCATATTCTTGCTAAAGACCATGCTTTGCATGTAAAACCTTCCGCCTTTTGGTAATAAATTATATATATGCTGAAAATAATCATCGTAAACCTCGTCTTGTTTACCTGATATATAATCATTGACGGCAGCAACATGTTCAAAACTTCCGAAAGCAGTTACAGCATCAAAAATCCCAAAATCCTCATGTTTGATAAATCTGGCATCTTTTAAATATACCTCCAGGTTATTTTTCCTACAGGCATTCACCTGGCCTTGTGACAGATTTACACCAATACCTCTAGCACCTATATTATCCTTGATATATTTCAGCCAGCCTCCCCAGCCGCAGCCAAGGTCCAATACCTTTGAATCTTTTTTAATATTCAACTGGTTAATTACAAATTCATATTTCCGTATTTGAGCTTCCTCCAGCGACATTGAATAATTTCCATCGTACATGGCATTACTGAAATGCGCATTTTCCCCCAGGCTTAAGCGAATGAATTTGTCCAGATTAGTGTATGTAAAATCCATTTCTTTTGCCTTATCCCACTGTTGCCCATCCCTTGCACTAATGCTTGTACCCTTCCATTTCCCGGAAGGTTTTCTGAGATTTCTCTCCTTTTGTTTCTCAACCAGTACTTCTTCTGTGGTCACGACTTTTTAGCTTTTTAACAAAGATACAAATTTGATAGGGGTATGTCAAGTAATTAGTAATTTTTGCAAGTTATAGAAAAGTACATTTTTTTGGTATCTTCACAGGCAGTAAAGTGATTTCCTAAATAATAAAACCAATAAAAGTCTATACCCATCATGAAACAGATCAGATCCTTTTTCCTTTTAGTTATTCTGGTTCTATTTTTTACGGAACCACTTTTTGCACAGCTAAGCTCAATTGCACAAAAGGAAAATGAAGTATTGAGTGTAATGCACTCTATTTCCAGTCATGACCTTTACAATACCATTAAAGAACTGACTTCGGATAAATACTACGGACGGCTTACAGGTACCGAAGGGTACAATGCCGCAGCGGAATGGCTTGCCGGTGAGTTTGAGGAATGTGGCATTAAACCTTACGGTGATAACGACACCTATTATCAATGGTTTGATATCCCATACATATTGGTTTTTGAGGGATGTGAAACCTACCTGCATATCCCGGTAAAAGACGGTGAGATACAAAAACATTATAAATATGTGAGTGAATTTATTCCCGGTTCAACTTCGGGATCCGGAGAAATAACAGCAGAAGTTGTATATGCAGGATATGGGATCACTGCTCCTGAACTGGACTACGACGATTACAAAGGAATTAATGTAAAAGGGGAAATCATTCTGATTGAATGTGAAGCCCCGGTATCCGACAGAAAAGATCCGGAATTATTCAAAAAATGGAGACCTTATTCATTTCATCAATATAAATTGAAAAACGCAGTGGAACACGGCACCAAAGGTATGCTTTATAATTACGGTCCGATTTCCAACCCAAATAACGCTTATGATCCTGGGTTTATCTATTCGCATGTTGGTGATACGGTCGTTTCAGACTTGTTTGCAGGTACAGGAAAGAACCATAAAGAGACCGTAGAAAAAATACAGAAAAAACTTAAACCACAATCTTTTGAAACGGGAAAAACGGTTACAATAAAAAATTACACCGAATATCATCCCGAAGGGAAAGGAAGTAACGTGATCGGGTTGATTGAAGGAAGCGATCCTGAATTAAAAAATGAAGTGATCATTCTCGGGGCACACCTCGATCATTTGGGAAGATGTTATGAAATAATGCCTGGTGCCAACGACAATGCATCCGGAATAGCTGTATTGCTCGAAGTGGCAAAAGCGCTTGCCAAATCACCGGTAGCTTTAAAACGGTCTGTTTTGTTCCTGGCTTTCGGTGCTGAAGAACAAAGCATCATAGGATCCAAATTTTACCTGGAACATCCCCGTTTTCCACTGGAAAAAACGGTTTGTTTGATCAATATGGATGGAGTTGGCGCTGGAAACAAGCTTAATGCACTGGCCGGGGAAAATTATCCGGAAATCTGGAAACCCATTGATCAGGCAAACCAACAATACATCCATCAATCCGTGCGGCCAACGAATTTCCCGAACCTTGCACGTCCCAGACTTGACGCTGCCAGGTTTATGTGGGCAGGAGTACCAAGTATCAGCTTTTCGGCATATGGCACCAGGTCACCTTATCATGTTCCGCATGATAATCTTGAAATCATAACACCCGAGATCATGGAAGATCTGGCACAATTGCTGTTTCTTGCAATCATTGAAATAGCAAATACGAACAGGCCTATCCCACCCCCGCCAGAATAAAAAAATTGCCGCCTTTTGCTCTTCCATGCCATTAAACTGAGTCACCCGCTGACTCTGGCAGGTCTTCCTCCAAAACAACCTTCCAGAGTCTCTCAGACCTGGAAGGGTTGTTTATAACCCACAGTAAATTGACAAAAAAAAATGAAATTATATTTGGACTAAATTAACATAAGGTATTTTCAGGAGTACCAATAAACGACAGAAATTGTTAACTTAGAGAAAAGTTAATTGTATAATCAAGTTAATTGCAAGCGGGAAAAAATAGATTTGAAATTTGAGAGAATTTAGAAACATTTATTCATTGAGAAAAAATTAAAATAGAATTTAATTCCGGCCTTTGAAAATTTTGGGTAACAATACTT
>CAZEWS010000319.1:0-4347 GCA_964515985.1 uncultured Rikenellaceae bacterium
ATGATTCAAAATCCTGAAAAGTATAAATAGCCCAGTCTTCAGATTGCCGACTTAATAATGCAAACAAATTACCATCGACGGTTGATCGATTCAGTTTTTCTGCTTTAAAACAACATTTCCCTCCCTGCATTATTTATTATCTTTGTTGTACTCATCCAAAACGTAACCATGATCAATCAGCAGCTTTTAAAACCTTCAGGCATCGTAATTGTCGGCGGATCAGACGATGTACGAAAACCGGGAGGAAAGGTTCTCAAGAATCTCCTTGATGGTCATTTCTCAGGAGATCTTTATGTGGTAAATCCCAAAATGGATGAGGTACAGGGTGTAAAGTCTTTCCGTGATCCATCCGGTCTTCCTGACGTCGATCTGGCTATTCTTGCCATTGCCGCTAAGTATTGCCCCGATACAGTCAGGGTGCTGGCAAGAGAGAAAAATACAAGGGCTTTTATTATTCTTTCTGCTGGTTTTAGTGAAGAAAGTGAAGAAGGAGCAAAGCTGGAAAACCAAATCGTTGAAATAATAGACGAAGTTAACGGATGCCTGATTGGTCCGAATTGTATTGGATTTTTGAATGAACATTACCACGGTGTTTTCACAACCCCTGTCCCCAAACTGGAACCGGAAGGGTGTGATTTTATTTCAGGATCAGGAGCGACAGCCGTATTTATCATGGAATCGGGTATGCCCAAGGGGTTATCCTTTTCAAGTGTATATTCGGTTGGTAACAGCGCTCAAATTGGGGTTGAGGATGTTTTAAAATACATGGATGAAAGCTTTGATCCGGCGACCAGCTCCAGGGTCAAGCTTTTATACATCGAGAGCATAGAGAAACCCAATTTGTTACTGAAGCATGCATCTTCCCTGATTCATAAAGGATGTAAAATTGCCGCCATTAAAGCCGGCGGTTCAGAAGCCGGGAGCAGGGCAGCAACTTCACATACCGGTGCCCTCGCAAGTTCCGATATGGCTGTGGATGCCTTGTTCCGGAAGGCAGGAATTGTACGGTGTTTTAGCAGGGAGGAACTGACAACTGTTGCTTCGGTTTTCAAACATAAAGAACTTAAGGGGAAAAACGTTGCCATTATTACCCATGCTGGTGGCCCGGCGGTCATGCTTACTGATGTACTTTCGAATGGAGGTCTGGAGATTCCTGAGATCAGCGGACCAAAGGCAGACAAGCTTTTGGAGAAGCTGTATCCGGGCTCTTCCGTTTCCAATCCAATCGATTTCCTTGCGACAGGGACAGCCGGGCAGTTAGGTGCGATTATCGATGCCTGTGAGCACGATTTCGATTTTATTGATGCCATGGTTGTCATTTTTGGTAGTCCGGGCTTGTTACCGGTATTTGATGTATATGAACTGCTCGATAAAAAAATGCAAACCTGTAAGAAACCAATCTATCCGGTATTACCTTCTGTGATAAATGTGAAGGAAGAAATAGAAGCTTTTTTAGCAAAAGGAAGGATTAATTTCCCGGATGAAGTGGTTTTGGGAGAGGCGCTTGTGAAGGTATTTCACGCATCTGCTCCAGCCAAACCCGGGGATGAATTGAAAGATATAAATCGTGAACAGATCAGGAAAATCATTGATGGATTATCCGGTGGATATTTAACACCTGACAAGGTTCAACAATTACTGGATGCTGCCGGTATATCCCAAACCCGGGAGGTGGTTGTTCATTCAAGAGAAGATGCCGTGAAGGAAGCAGAAAATCTCAGATTTCCGGTCGTTATGAAAGTAGTGGGCCCTGTTCATAAATCGGATATTGGAGGCGTTGTCCTGGATATTAATACCCGAACGCAGGTTGAGGAAGAGTTTGAAAGGATGATACAAATAAATGAAGTGAAAGGAATTTTAATACAGCCCATGCTTTCAGGTATCGAATTGTTTGCAGGTGCCAAACAGGAACCGAAATTTGGTCATTTGATCCTATACGGATTGGGTGGAATTTTTATTGAAGTATTAAAAGATGTAAAAGCATCTCTGGCACCTTTATCGATGGAAGAAGCCGGTTCAATGATTAAGAAACTTCGCGGATACGGTATTGTTAAGGGCGTTCGGGAGCAGGATGGAGTAAATGAGGAACAGTTTGCTGAAATCCTGGTCAGGATTTCCAATCTTGTAAAAATTGCACCGGAGATATATGAAATGGATATCAATCCTTTATTGGGCAACCGGGATCGAGTTGTTGCAGTCGATGCAAGAATCAGAATTGAGAAGTAAGATCCTGTAAACATATAACCTATAACAAATAATGCCTTTGGCATAATCTATAACACATAACAAAAAGAGACTCTTAAAAACTGAATAGTTATGTAATTTTTATCTTTGTAAAAAAAACTTTTATTTTTCACATTATACATCGGAAAAACAATGAAGAAAATCGGTTTATTCTACGGTCCCATTGGAGGTTCTGTAGAGCAGGTTGCAACAAAAATAGCCAAACAAATAGGTGAGGATAATGTTGATATAAGACCCGTTAAGGAAGCTACGGCGAAAGATTTCGACGAATATGAAAACATAATACTTGGCATTTCAACCATCGGCAGTGAAACCTGGCAATCGGAAAGTCCGGCTAATGATTGGGATAAATTTCTTTCACAACTGGACCATGTTAATTACACTGGTAAAACATTTGCACTTTTCGGGTTGGGGGATCATATATCCTATCCTCTTCACTTCGTTGATGCTCTGGGAATCCTGGGAAAGATACTTATTCAAAATGAAGCAAAAATTATCGGCAGGGTTCCTACCGAAAACTATGAATTTGAAGATTCTGAGGGTGTGATCGACGGAAAATTTATTGGCTTACCAATTGATGAGGATTTCGATGCCGATAAAACAGACAGCAGAATAGAAGAATGGCTTGACCTTATTTTGCCTTTGTTTAATTAAAGGTTTTGTTGTATGGGCAGTTTGTAATAATACTGCCCTTTTTTGTTTTCAAAAATATAATGTCCACTATATGAAAGACACACTAATTGATTATGTAACGGTTAAGAAGAAAATCCGGGAATGTGTGGTAACCAGTGTTGGTAAAAGTTCTATTCGGGAAATTGTTCGTTTGGTAAATTGCATCGAGAAAGCAACCGGTGAAAAGTTTATACGGATGGAAATGGGGGTTCCGGGCCTGCCACCTTCTAAGGTAGGAATAGAAGCAGAAATTGAGGCGCTTAAAAAAGGAGTTGCCTCCAAATATGCGATGATCGAAGGAGTGCCGGAATTAAAAAGGGAAATCGCAAGGTTTGTTAAATTATTCCTGGATATTGATGTAAACCCGGCAGGTTGTATCCCTACAGTTGGTTCCATGCAGGGTGGAATGGCAACCTTTATGGTAGCAAACAGGAATGATAAAAACAGGGAAGGAACCCTTTTTATTGACCCGGGATTTCCCGTTCAGAAACAACAGGTTATAGTCCTGGGCCATACTTACCGGTCGTTTGATGTATATAATTACCGAGGAAATAAATTGAAGGATAAAATTGAATCCTATCTTGAAACAGGAAAAGTTTCGAGTATTCTATACTCCAGCCCGAATAATCCTTCCTGGATTTGTTTTACAGAGAAGGAATTGAAAATTATCGGGGAATTGGCCAATAAATACGATGTAATTGTTGTTGAGGATTTAGCATACATATGTATGGATTTCAGAAAAGATTATTCCAGACCGGGTGAACCACCCTTCCAGCCAACCGTTGCAAAATATACAGATAATTACCTCTTATTGATCTCCAGTTCGAAAGTATTTAGCTATGCCGGACAGAGGATAGGAATGATGGTGATTTCGGATAAGTTGTTTAACAGAAAGTATCCGGATTTGAAACGATATTATGCTTCCGGTCAGTTTGGACATTCAATGATCTACGGTGCTTTATATGCCCTTTCAGCCGGTGTTTGTCATTCTTCCCAATGGGGTCTGGCTACCATCCTGAAAGAAGCTAATGATGGAAATTATCATTTTATAGAAGAAGTTAAAGAGTATGGAGAAAAAGCCAGGATCATGAAAGAAATGTTTTTGAGAAACGGCTTTACCATTGTGTATGATAAAGATGAAGGGGAACCCATTGCGGATGGCTTTTATTTTACTTTTGCCTATCCCGGGTTTTCAGGAAATGAACTTCTTGAAGAATTGCTTTATTATGGTATAAGTGCCATAACACTTGATATCACCGGCAGTGATCGTCATGAAGGATTAAGGGCATGTGTTTCGTATGTCGGCTGGAATCAAATGGATAATCTGGAATACCGCTTAAAAAAATTCCATGAACATCATTCGTAATTTGATTATGATAAGAATCATTTATAATTTTCTGATAAAATTTTAACTTTGACACGAATGATTTT
>CAZEWS010000320.1:0-4347 GCA_964515985.1 uncultured Rikenellaceae bacterium
GATGACTTTTAAGAATATTGCAATGAATCATATGGAATTTAGACTATAGCCTCAATTTTTAATTCTATAAAAATTATGAAGTTATGAAGAAATTAGTGACAATTGCAAATAATTCGTTCATGTTCTATATGAGCATTATAGCGATCATTGGATTATTATGGTCGTGCGCAGAAGATCTATACAATCCGGGGATACTACCACCTTCAATTACGGAAATAAACCCGGGTGCCGCTTTTGAAGGCCAGGAGGTTATTATTGTTGGTAATAACTTTAGCTCTGCTGTTGCTGGGAATGTTGTTAGCTTTAGTGGAACTGCTGCTACTATTACTGCAACCACAACTTTAGAAATTACAACAACCGTACCTGCGGGTGCAGCCCCAGGTGCAGCTGAGGTCACAGTGACAACAAATGGTAAAACATCAGCAGGCTATGCATTTACTGTCACACTACCAATAATTCCAACAATTACCTCTATTGATCCATCAAGCGGCAAAGTTGGGACAACAGTAACCATTACCGGTACAGACTTCAGTACAACGCCTGACGAAAATACTGTTAGTTTTAACGGAACAGAAGCTATAGTGATTGCATCCACAGCTACGTCTATTACCACCACTGTGCCAGCGGGAGCAACTACAGGAAATGTTACCGTCACAGTAGATGGTGAATCAAATGGAGTTTTGTTTACTGTGGTTGAATCTGCAACTCTGGTTGTTCAAATTCCTCCGGATTCATTCGATGACGCAGAGGAAGGACAATTAAATGGAGCTATGGCGCTCGAAAGCTCAGACCTTGAGCTTGGAGAATATGACACATGGACACAGGGTGGTATTGAGCAGGGAGTTCAAACAATTGGTCTCAGGTTTAATGGGATTACCATCCCACAGGGATCCACAATTCTGAGCGCCACCATCCAGTTTACCTGCGATGTTGAAGGAGCAGACCCGGCACAGCTAACCATTTATGGAGAAAATGTTGGAGATGCTGCAACCTTTACCGTAGATCCGTATAATATAACAGGCAGGGCAAAAACTACTGAAAATAGTGTCTGGGATATTCCTGAATGGGTTTCTGAAGGAGATGCAGGTCTTGCTGAAAAAACTGTCGAATTAGCTGCCATTGTACAAGAGATTGTGGCTAGAGGAGACTGGGTCTCAGGAAATAGTATGGCTTTTATTATGGAGCCAAGCGGGGGCACTGAAAATGAAACCTCCAGTTCAGGTGGAAGGGAAGCTGAAGCTTCTGATGGATCTTCAAGTGGTACCCTTGCCCCAGTATTGACAATTGTTTATGACCTGTAAAATACTGCTTATGATGAAGCTTAATTTAATGTTACCATAGGTCGGTTAACATAAACTTAGATTTAGTTTAGTTTAGGTTTGGGGTGTCAGATTAATTTCTGGCGCCTCTTTCTATTTGTCATACACCAGCTGAAACCAATACACCTGTCGGGTTTTATCCCTCCACAGAACGGTAAAGAAACTTAATCTTTTTCTTCCATATCTCCTCGTTTGGTGTCTCCAGAATAGTAAGCATATCATCAATATGGGGATTATTCATCAACCCGACAAAGATCTCCTCACCAATAAATCCATCACTTCTTGCCCTGTATTTTCTTTCTGCAAAAATATCTGATTGAATAATCATGTTCCTTTCAACCACCTCCCCCTGACGGTACCGTCAGGATACTCCTCCTTCCTAAGGAGGAGTATTTTGTGATATAAATTAAACACCTTATCAATTAAACTAATAACAATTCACCCAGTGAAATGCTCGCTCTGTGGAATCCAACAAAAATTGTTATGGGATACTGATTAGTTACGCATTTTTTATTACTTTAATCACCTTCTGAAATTTTCTAAAATCATAAATAATTGTACGATGCATACCAAACTTAACTTACCTTTAATTGGAACAATAGGCATGGGAGTAACCCTGGCAGCCTTAACCGGTTGTGGCAGTAATTATCAAAAAGAAAAAACCACACCTCCCAACATCATCTTTATTTTGGCTGATGACCTGGGCTACAATGAACTGGGGTGTTATGGCCAGGAAATTATAAAAACACCGAATATCGACAGGATCGCTGCGGAAGGAATGCGGTTTACACAACATTACTCCGGAAGCCCTGTATGTGCTCCGTCACGCTGTGTGTTGATGACCGGTAAACATACGGGACATTCCTATGTGCGAAATAATTTTGAAGTGAGAGGAAAGCAAATGGTGAGAATGGGCGATTGGAAAGGGTTGAGACAGAATATGTTTAAGAATAGCCTTCAGATAGAATTATATAATCTGTCTGATGATATCGGCAAGCAAAACGATATATCAAAGCAACATCCGGAAATAGTTGAACAGATCCGAAAAATCATGATGGAGGCAAGAACGCCATCCAAAGAATTTCCCTTTAAACAAATCGATCTGAATTAATAAATATTGAAGATGGTTTAGAATGGTTTGACGGATTGGAGAATTTCTTATATTACCATTGGTCTAAAGTTTATGAGAAATATGCCGAAAAAATTGAATTGGATTACTAATATTAAAACCTTTAAACCCTAAGGGTCTGGTCTTTGAATATCATCATTATTATATTACCGTAGAAGATTTAATCCGGCATGAAAAACTTTTAAAAAAATACGTTGAGGAAATGGAATTGGATTATTAATATTAAACCAAACCCTTAGGGTTTTATAAAATTTGAATTACACCTATTCTATTATGCATGGTAAAAGAAAATTGCTGGATTCAATACTGGTTAAGCCTTCCGGTCCGGATTGCAACATGGGATGTGAATATTGCTTTTATCTTGAGAAGGATTTACTGTATCCGGAATCAAGGATCCATAGAATGAGTATTGAAGTCCTGGAAGAAATGATTAGACAGGTCATGCAGCAATCAGGTGAGTCGGTTTCTATCGGATGGCAGGGAGGCGAACCCACACTCCTGGGATTGGATTTCTTTAAAAAAGCGGTACAGTTTGAAAAAATTTACGGGCAGGGAAAAACTGTTGGGAACGGATTTCAAACAAACGGGATTTTAATCAACAAAGAATGGGCGAAATTCTTCAATGAGTACAGTTTCCTGATCGGGCTTTCTCTTGACGGACCGGAACATATCCATAACAAATACCGGTGGTCAAAAGACAAGAAAGGCACATGGCAAAAGGTTGAAAATACTGCCAAACTTTTACTTGATGAAGGGGTTGCAGTTAATTCTCTTACCTGCATTACCGATTATTCAGTCCGGTTTCCTGAAGAAATCTACAATTACCATAAATCACTGGGATTTGAATTTATGCAATTTATTCCCATCGTGGAAACGGATAAAACGGATCCCTCACAGGCAGCGCCTTTTTCAGTTACACCCGGTAAGTTTGGTGAATTCCTGTGTAAAATATGGGATCTTTGGATAACCGATTTTAAAAATGGTATCCCAACCACCTCCGTACGGCATTTTGATTCAGTCTTTCATACTTATGTGGGTTTGCAGGCTACTGAATGCACTCTCCACAAAGAATGTGGTGTGTACGTGGTTATAGAACATAACGGAGATGTGTATTCATGTGACTTTTTTGTCGAGCCAAAATGGAAGCTCGGGAATATCATGAAGGATAAAATAATCAATTTGCTCAATTCAAAGAAGCAGGACCAGTTCGGAAAGATAAAGGCACATGTCCCTCCGCCCTGCAGACGCTGTAACTGGTTCAGACATTGCTTCGGCGGGTGCACAAAAGACAGGGTACGTGACCCCAGGAATAAGGGACTTTCTCATTTTTGTCAGTCCTATCAAATGTTTTTCACTCATGCTGATACTGAACTAAGAAGGCTGGCAAACGACTGGAAAAGAAAACAATTGGAGGAATACAAAAAGGAGACGAGAGGAATATATGATGCTACAAAGGACTTTGTCTAACATACACAGGAATGGTGGAAACTGACTGATCCGTGCCAGATCCCATTGGAAACCAGGAAGGAAGAGGAATGGTGGGCGACGATGGAGGAAATTTTTTATCAGATGTGATTAATACAGAATGAAAATTCCAATAGATTAGCTAAATAGATACCAAAGAATACTTTTATCAATATAAGAAACAAATTATTGCTGTCTCAAAAGTCAACAAAAAAAATTTTATCTTAAACCCGCTAAGCGAATATAAAAAACGACCCGGAGAGTCATTCTACAAATCGTAAAAAAACCTTAACTTTCGAACAGAAATATTATATACAAACTATGACAAGTAAAGAAAAAGTTAAAAACAGCATCAATCCGGTTGCCAACTACCTGGTAAATCTTTTCCAGATTTTTTAGCGCCAGGTTTGTTTGTGCATCGAAAATCCTGTGAAT
>CAZEWS010000321.1:0-4333 GCA_964515985.1 uncultured Rikenellaceae bacterium
AGACAGGGTTGGGAAACCATTATGGAGCCTGTCTTGATTAATGCAATTTTAGGTGACAAATACAAAATCGCAAGTGAAACACTTTATCACCGAGTTCGAAAAAGAGTAATTGACTATATTAATAAGTTAACCGGAGTACAGACAATTGTTCAAATGGAAGGTCTAATCAAAATGGTTGAAGAATTCAACATTGTTCCCAAAGATAACATATTAGATAAGTTCGGTTATAAAAAAATATATAATGATGCTCTAATGGAAATGGTTAATAAGCGATTGACCAGGTTTAATAAAGGAGAACTTGACATTAATGACTATACAATTAAAGGGGCGGTTCGGTTTCTGCAGGCTTTAAGAGACAGGGACGTTAAGCTGTATCTGGCAAGTGGTACGGATCAGGAAGATGTTCTAAATGAGGCTCGTTTGCTTGGTTATGCTGATCTTTTTGATGGTGGCATTTATGGCTCGGTAGGAGATGTCAGTAAATATTCCAAAAAAATAGTAATTGAAAAAATCATTAAAAAAAATAACTTAAAAGGAAGTGAACTTGCAGTATTTGGAGATGGACCTGTAGAAATCAGAGAGTGTCGGAAACATGAAGGAATTGCTATTGGAATTGCAAGTAACGAAATACGCCGGCATGGACTGAATCCTGATAAACGTACCCGCCTGATTAAAGCAGGAGCTCATATAATAGCGCCTGATTTTTCACAATTGAAAGACCTGATCAGTCTTTTGTTTAACAATATATAATTTATAATTGCTATGTTCTAAAGTATATATTATTTTACAAGGAACATTGTTACGTAAACCTGCCTAACAGGCAAGAAGAGAATCAAGGAGTGTATTTTAATAATAAACAATTATGAAAATTTACTACAATCCTAAATTGAAAGAACTTGCCCGCCAATTAAGAAATGATAGCACAAAATCCGAAATCCGGCTTTGGAAATACCTTAAAGGAAAGCTTGTTTGGTGATTACCCTAACCCCTCAGGGACAGACAGCTAAGGGAATTATTTAGTGATAACTTATAAAATAGTATATAAACTGTTAATTTTATTGCAACATTCTCCCCTCTAAAAAGAGGGTATTAAGGGGTGTGTAATAAAACTGTGTGCAAACTATTAATCATGAGAATATCCCTTTCCGGCTTAGATTGGGTTGTAGGAATTGTCATTCTTGTTGGAAGTCTTTTTTTAGGCTTGTATTTTGCTTATCGTGCCAAAGCTGGTAAAAGCAGTTCAAATTTTTTCCTTGGAGGACGCCGGATAACCTGGCCAATTGTTGGTGCTTCATTGTTTGCAACAAATATTGGGGCTGAACATTTGGTCGGACTTTCAGGAGATGCATACAGGTATGGTTTGAGTGCGGGAACTGTTGAGTTGACAACCGCGATTACCCTTGGTTTTGCCTGTGCAGTCCTTTTTCCATACTATATCAAAAACAAAATATATACAATACCGGAATTCCTGGAAATACGATATAACCGGACTGCCAGGGTTTTCTTTTCAGGTCTTATGCTGCTGATTTGCATAATGACTAAAATGGCGTTTACCTTATTTGCCGGGGCGTTAGTACTTAACAGCATATTAGGCTGGGATGTTATGACTACCGTTTTCCTTATCGGTATCATAACAGCCGTATTCACAATCATTGGTGGCTTTACTGCCGTTGCATATACAGATTCCATTCAGGCGTTAATCATGATAATAGGCTGTAGTATAATGTTGTTCCTTGGGCTCCAAAAAATTGGTGGCTGGGATGCCCTTATTGAAAAAGTTCCCGAATCAATGAGTCTTGCTAAACCATATGATGATCCGGTTTATCCATTCTGGGGAATCATTGCGACTGCATTTTACGCAGGTATCTTCTACTGGGGGATTGACCAGGTTAATGTTCAGCGGGTTTTAGCAGCACCAAACCTGAAACAGGCAAGATGGGGTGCAATGTTTTCAACATTATTAAAATTCTCCCCCATTTTTATTTTTGCATTACCTGGTGTGATAGCCCTTGCTCTTTTCCCCGGATTAGACGATAATGAGAGTAAACAAACCTTTGTCCTTTTAATAAATGATCTGTTGCCGTCAGGACTTCGTGGTATTGTATTAGCCTCTCTTATGGCAGCCCTGATATCATCTCTCATTGCTGTATTGAATTCTGTTTCAACCATGACGGTCAGAGATTTTATTGTCGAATATCGTCCTCAGACCTCTGAAAAGATGCAGGTCTTCACAGGGCGGATTGTGATTCTTATCGCTACTTTCACTGGTATGGCAGCAGCTTATCTTATTTACAAAACAGAGGAAGGGTTATATAAATATCTTCAAACAATTTCAATTTACCTTGTTTTTCCTGTAATGCCGGCTATTGTATTTGGAATTATCAGTAAAAAAGTAACCCTGAAAGGAGCATTTATATCCGTTTTGGTGGGGGTTGTTTTGGCTACAATATTTGTCGTGGATCAATTAACCGGTATTGAGAATGGCGAAAAGTTATTCCCATTCCTGCATTATAAATTAACATTCAACTTTGCCTATCGCGGATTATGGGGAACTTTAATATTAATTGCAGTACTTTTCAGTATTTCTGCTTTTACGCGGAAAACTGAAACAATAAAGCTCGCAAAAACAACCATTAATTGGTCTAAAAAGTTTGAACAAATAAAAGGTTTATCCGATTGGCGTTTTCAATGGTTGGTTTTAGCAATAGCTACAATATTAATTTATATCTGGCTATCTTAAAGACTCTACTCGGATAAGCCCCGTAGGAATTTCCATCGGGGTAAACCCCGTAGGATGATTTTTCCAACGGGGTAAACCCCGTAAGATAATTATTCCAACAGGAAAAACCGGTAAAAAGAGGGAGGTAAAATGTATCAAACCAAAATAGTTGTTATAGGTAGTACAAATACTGATATGGTGATCAAATCAGATCATTTGCCTGCCCCGGGTGAAACCCTCCTGGGAGGAACCTTTTTCATGAATCCCGGTGGTAAAGGAGCGAATCAGGCTGTAGCAGCTTCCCGGCTTGGAGGCAAAGTTACTTTTATTTCAAAAACAGGAAATGACATATTTGGAGAACAGTCTGTTCAAAATCTTAAGAATGAAGGTATCAATACCGAATATATGGCTGTTGACCCGGAAAACCCTTCAGGGATTGCATTAATAACGGTTGATTCAATGGCAGAAAATTGTATCGTTGTTGCTCCCGGATCCAACATGACACTTAAACCTGATGATATCGATAAAGCCATTAAACAGATCGAACTGGCAGAAATAGTGTTATTGCAGCTTGAAATAGCAATTGAAACAGTTGAATATGCAGCTCAAATAGCATTCAGGAACAAAAGGAAGATAATCCTTAATCCTGCTCCGGCCCAAAAGCTCTCCGATTCATTGCTGAAAACTATATATATCCTTACTCCAAACGAAACAGAAGCAGAAATTCTTACCGGAGTTAAGGTGACGGATATAGATAGCGCTGAAAAAGCATCCGGGATCTTAAGGAACAAAGGTGTTGAAATTGTTTTAATTACTATGGGTGCAAATGGTGCTTATGTCCTTACTAATAAATTGTCAAAACTAATTCCCGCATCGAAAGTTAAAGCTGTTGATACGACTGCTGCCGGTGATACATTTAACGGTGCACTGGCAGTTGCTGTTTCGGAGGGTTTTAATATTGAGGAAGCCGTAAAATTCGCGAATAAAGCGGCTTCAATTGCCGTAACAAAGTTTGGAGCCCAGGCTTCCATACCATACAGGAGTGAGGTTAGGTAAAAGTGAAAAGGGAAGAAGCTTGGGGCATAGGGCATGGTGCGAAGAGGTGACTGAGAAACTGAGAGAAAGGAAGAGGGGATGAGAGGGAGAGGGGGCGAAAGAGGTTGGAATAAGCTAATTTTCGGGATATGCAGTATGCAGAACGTAGAAATGAGTCGTCAGAGTAATTACCCCGGAGGGGTAACATTATTGTAGAAAATAAAGCAAACAAAGAAAAACTGCCGGAACTACCGGTTTTGATTAGTGTTAAAGCCGTTTCATCCGGCGCAAATAGCCGGCAGCTTTTTCGAAGTGAAGGACGAAAGAGGTTAAGGGCTAAGAGTGTGAGTAGAAGAATTTCGGATTTCGGATTTCGGATTTCGGACGTTTTGCGTAGCAAAACCTCACGCCTGTCCCGTTTTTTCGGGGAGTGGCATGTGTGTTAGATTGTGGGAACGAGTAACCATTCTGTGAGCAAAGTGAACAGAATGTCTCACGAGCAGGATTGAGCGAAGGATTGCGGGAGCGAGTAATTTTGGATCGTGAATTTTTATGTTTAACCTGTAGATTAATATCAGG
>CAZEWS010000322.1:0-4326 GCA_964515985.1 uncultured Rikenellaceae bacterium
GTTAGGCGGCGCTGCGCGACGCCGTGAAATCGCTGAGTGCGAAGCTCAGCTCGCACCCGTTAAGCGGCGCACAGCGCCGCTTAACATATATTCTACCGCAAATTACCATATTTGTAAATGCAAGTAAAAACGGAACACAGATAATACCTGATGTTGAACCCCGACAGGGTTTGCAACCCTGTCGGGGTTTTACAAATTTTTAGTATACTTGTATATTACTATCACAACTTTTCAATGAAAAAATCTGAATATATTTTTTCCGGCACCATCAATCCAAACGATGTAAAGAAGGAAATACTGGAAATAAAGAAAAAAGCAAAAGATCTGTATACCATTGAAAACCTGAAAACCATTTACGGACTGATAGATCTCACCTCATTAAATACAACCGATAATGAAGAAAACATTAAGGATTTATGCCGGAACGTAAATCAATTCCCGTCAGTTTATCCTGATATTCCAAATGTTGCCGCAATTTGTGTGTATCCTTCCCTTGTTCAAACAGTAAAAAAGTCCTTATCGGATCCAAGAGTTAGAATTGCTTCTGTTGCTGCAGGATTTCCGTCATCACAGACTTTTTTAGAAGTAAAAACCCTCGAGGCAAAACTTGCTGTTGATGCCGGGGCGGATGAAATTGATGTGGTTATGTCTCCTGGAATATTTTTGTCGGGTGACTATGGAACCGTATCACAGGAAATAAAAGAAATTAAAAGGATCATTTGTGACGTTAAACTAAAAGTGATCCTTGAAACCGGTGCCTTGCCAGATCTAAATCTTATCAAGATTGCCAGTTGGCTGGCTATGGAAGCTGGTGCTGATTTTATAAAAACTTCTACAGGAAAGCTGAATCCTGCTGCAACCCTGGAGGCAACATATGTTATGGCACAAGCCATCCATGAATATTACCTCAAAACCGGCAAACAAACCGGTATTAAACCTGCCGGTGGAATTGCTACTGCTGAACAGGTAATGGACTATTTTTCTTTGGTTAAAACAATATTGGGTGACAACTGGTTAAATCCCGCCTTATTCCGGATTGGAGCAAGCCGGTTGGTTAACGACTTGCTTACCAAAATTCTGGATGCCAGAACCTAGATACTGGATACAGGAGGCATGGAGCAGATGGAAGGACGAACGATGAAAGATGATTTATGAACCAATAAGTATCCAACAATAACTACCTAATGACCACTTAATTACGCGAGAGGGCGTCCAATAATAAAAAAAATATTACATATAAAAATCACAGCCTTGTGAAACAACTTAGAGATTTGACTTTTTGGACACCCTCGAGCTAATGACTATTAAATGACCATTGTCCAAAAGACTCCTATGGCATAACCTGAAACAGTATCCTTAACAGAAACAAACCCAGTACCCAGCACCCAGTATCACTGAATTTAATTATCTTTGCACAAATTTTACCTGATTTAGCCAGCGAATGATTGTGGAAAGACAAAAAAAATTAATCCATCCCCAGGATACTCTTCTCGTCAGGCAAAAAGCAGATACTCTTACCTTCTCCCTTCAGCCCGACAGTCTGACTCAGCAAAAAGAACAGGATACGGTAAGAAAAGCTGAAGCTTCGGATACCCTTAACGTAAAAAAATATTCACTTGATGAAATACAATCCATTTTTGAGCTGAATGACCAAAGTTTTGAACGGATTGATTCAGCCGAAAAGGCAAAATCTCAGATAGTCCGGGCTGCTCCTTTAAGAACAGAAACTTCCGAAACCGTTTTTCGCCTGGATTCAAATCATATCATTTTTTCCGTTGACAGCATCGAAGCTTTGGCCAATCCAAATTTTCTATCTAATCTTACAGTAATCCCATTAATAGAGTACAAGTATACACCGGATCTGTTTGTTAATGAAACCAGTGCGGTGGTTGAAAAACAACCCGATCAGCTTTTCCCAACAATAAAACAGCCTGTAACATCAGAAAACTGGATCATCGGAATCATCTTTGTTTCATTTATTATTCTGGCCTGGATCAGGCTATTTTACAATAAATTACTGGTTTCAACATTCCAGTCATGTTTAAATTACCAAACATCCTATAATTTGTTCCGCGACCGAAGCAGTTTTTCCTTAAAAGCATCCTTTGGCCTGAACATTATTTTCTATCTGAACACCGGATTATTTTTGTACCTGGTTTTTAATTATTTCGGTATCACATTTTTTAATGTTTACGGAATAATAACTTTTCTTTTGTATGCCGGATTTCTAATGACCGTTTATATTGCCAAGTGGATTGTATGCTCTGTTACCGGATATATCTCGCTGACACAAAAAGCCTTTTCCGAATACTTGTTTAATGTTTTTCTTTTTAACCGAAATCTTGGGTTGTTTTTGTTTCCCTTTCTAACCGGAATTCCCTATATAGCTGATTATCTTACTCCCATATTCGTTTATGCAGGAATTGTTGTTATTGTAATTCTCTATCTTTTAAGGATATTCAGAGGCATAACTATATTTTTTAAAGAAGGATTTTCAATATTTTATATGATTTTATACCTTTGTGCCCTGGAATTTTTACCGCTTATACTTTTTTTCAGGTTATTTCAATCTTTTATTTAAGAAAATAACCAGTTAATTCTGAATTGTAAACAAAAATTTTGGTGCCTTGAAAATTAAGAAGATTTTGGTTTCTCAACCGAAGCCACAAAATGAGAAGTCGCCTTACTTCGAGTTAGCAAAAAAACATAATTTAAAAATCGATTTCAGATCATTTATTCATATCGAAGGTATTGCCGCAAAGGAATTCAGGCAATCAAGAATAGATATTAGCAGTCATTCTGCCGTGATTTTCACAAGCAAAACGGCAATTGATCATTTTTTCAGGATCTGTGAAGAAATGAGAGTGTCCATTCCGGATTCCCTTAAATATTTCTGCGTTTCTGAATCCATCGCATATTACCTGCAGAAGTATATTGTTTACAGGAAGCGAAAAGTATTCGCTGGAACAAATAATTTCAAAGGGCTAATGGAGCTTGTCCTTAAGCATAATGAGGAAAAATTTCTTGTTCCCTTGTCAGATATGCATAAACCTGAAATTCCTGAACAATTGAATAAAAACAAGATTAATTATTCCATTGCCATTTTGTACCGGACTATTTGTAGTGATCTTTCCGATCTGTCTGATGTTAACTACGATATCCTGGTATTTTTCAGCCCCTCAGGAATAAAATCCTTGTTAAAGAACTTTCCTGATTTCAAACAAAATAACACGAAAATCGCTGCCTTTGGACCTACAACTATCAAGGCGGTAAAAAAAGCAGGGCTTCACCTTGACATTGAAGCACCTACTTCCAAAGCTCCTTCCATGACCATGGCGCTTGAGCAATACATAACAAACCATAACAAAAACAATAAATAAGCCTAAAACCGGATGTTAAGTAAGGGGAAGCAATTCCCCTTTTTTCTTATCTTTCATCCAAAATTATCGCTTTTCCAAATGGGAAAATTCACTTTCAGAAAGAAAGAACGTCTCTGCAGCCAAAAAATCATCGGTAACCTTTTCCGGGATGGAAATTCTTTTGCTCTGTTTCCATTCAGGATTTACTGGCAAATCACAACCAGCGAACAACTTCCACCTGCCCGGATTGCCATCAGCATTCCGAAGAAAAAATTTAAAAAAGCCGTAGATCGTAATCTTATTAAACGAAGAATCAAAGAGGCATACCGAAAAAACAAGCAAAATCTTTATTTTGACCTAAAGAGCAAAAATCTTAACATAGCATTTATCCTCATCTATTTGGCTCATGATCTGATGGCCTATCCTGAATTGGAAGAAAAAATGATCCTAACGTTGCAAAAACTAATGGAAAGCTATGAAAAGGCTTCTTAGTATACTGATAATTGGTTTGGTGAAAATATACCAACGTCTTATTTCTCCGTTGTTTCCTTCGACCTGCAGGTATACTCCCACCTGTTCCAATTACAGTATAGAGGCCATTACAAGACACGGCCCTATTAAAGGATCATGGCTTGCTATTAAACGTATTTTGTCCTGTAACCCATGGGGCGGGCATGGTCATGATCCAGTACCCTGATCCCGCGAGGGGCTGAAGGCACGTTATGGGCCCTTACAGGAGTTTATTCAAGTTTTGCCAGGGAAATATTTACCACTTTAATGAAAATCCCGGGAGGTGCTTTAAAAACGATATCAGGGAGCTAATGTTTATTTTGTATTTACGTGAACAAAATAATCTCCCTGTAATTAGTAAACTCATATCACAATTCTTCTGTTAATCGTTATCTTTGTAGACTTTTAGACAAAACAATTTATATTGAGAGTTCTTAAATTCTAATTAAATTGATGC
>CAZEWS010000323.1:0-4324 GCA_964515985.1 uncultured Rikenellaceae bacterium
TTTTAATGGTTAGATGCAGCTCGCATGACAAAATTTAATCATACCACTGTGTGTCAAAATAAATAAAATTTTGTCATGCTCGGTTCATGAGATCTTATCTTTTTTGGATTAAGTTTACGAAGATAATTGATTTAAACTATAAAACGAAAAGCGGTTAACAATATTTTCAAAACCGGATAATAAAGTCCTGCTTTTGCAATTCTTTCCTGAAAAATACCAGCCCAAACCTGAAAAGATCAATCGTCACCGTTACTTCATGGTTCTGTTTGATTCTATTCCATGCATTTTCCATGCCTTTTGACAAATGAATGTCATCAAATACAAATATTGTGCCATTGTGTTTAAAAAGTAATGCTTCATTGAAATATTGCATTGTTGATTCTTCACGGTGATCTCCATCAAAAAATATTAAATCAACACCTGGCAGATCCTCGAGAAGAGAGGAAAAAACCTTATCGAACCTGCCAATTTTCATGTGTATGTTTTTTGTGTTCATTCTATTGAAGTTATCCACTGCAATCCGGGCTGATTCAGGACAACCTTCAATCGTGTATACTTCCGAAGATGGGTTGGCATTAGCCAGATAAAGGGTACTGATACCAAGTGATGTTCCTAATTCAACAATTATGTTAGGATTAAAAAAACGGATAAGCCGGTATAAAAGCCTTCCGTATTTCCCAGGTATGGATGAATATCGTACTATGTCAACAATTTTTCTCTGCGGAGAGTGTAATCTTCTTGATCCTGACCCGAATTCAGAAAAAGTAATTGACTCCCCGGACCGAAGCAACTCTTTTCTTAATTCTTCAATCAGGTTGAATTCTTCAACATATTCCCTGTTCCTGAGAACACCGGTAATAAAATCGTAAACGAAAGGTGAATGAATGCCAAACCCATGTTTATGTCTGGCAAACAATTTGTAAAACAGGTATTTAAAAGGGTATAGCAATTTCTAAACAAATTGTTGTACTGGAAAATTGGTATTATTTTGGCAAATGTAATATTTTTAACAATCGGTAATAAATATTATGGCTGTATTCTAAATATTGTAAGATATGGAATAAGGGGAATCATGGAAGAGTGGAATGATGGAATATGAAATATAAAGGATGAAGGATGTAGAGAGCATGGGGAAGGATGTTGAGCCGAATTGTATTCGGCTGGAAAAGACCTGGCAGAGTCTGTGAAGGAATGGAGGCTTAAGTTAAGGTTAAAGGCTAAGGAGCAAAAAGTGGTAAGTAGGACGAAGCTCCCCTGCCAGAATGACTTCTGTCGGGCTGGCGGTTCGTCATTATGTTTATTGAGGATTGATAAATTAGTAGCAGTGGCAGTAGCAGGAGGCAGGGAAAAGTCCGAAGTAGGCAGTACTCAGTTTCTACCAAGAGAGTAAAGTAGTATGTTGAAAGAATTACGAATATCGATTAACGATTTATGAATAACGAAGTGATTATGAATTTCGGATTTTAAATTTTTAATTTTTAATTTTTATGTTTAACCTGTAGACAAATATCAGGACAAGACAATGTCAGAATTTCTTAAACAAGACATCAAATTCCTGCCCGGAGTCGGACCCAAAAGGGCTGATTTGCTGAACAAAGAACTAAGCATTTTTACCCTTGAAGACCTGTTGTATTATTTTCCTTATAAATACATCGACCGTACAAAATTCTACCGCATAAATGAAATACATGCCACCTTACCTTACATACAGATAAAAGGCAGGATACTGGGGTTCAAATCCATCGGGACAAGAAATAAAAAACGACTCGTTGCCGGTTTTACCGACGAAACAGGCGTTATTGAACTGGTTTGGTTTAAGGGAGTGAAATGGATACAGGAAAGTTTGGCTACCGGTAAGGAATATATTGTATTCGGGAAGCCCAGTCTATTCAATAATAAGATCAATCTTATTCATCCTGAAATTGAGGATGTAATAAATCATGAATCATCCATCAATGCTTCCCTCCAGGCTTTTTACAGTACAACAGAAAAGTTAAAGAACAGCTATATCAATTCCAGGGTTATCCGGAAATTGCAAAACAATCTCCTGCAGTCAATCAAGGGGAAAATTCATGAAAGTTTCCCGGAATATTTACTGGAACAGCTAAAATTTATTTCGCTTGAGGAAGCTTTATTGAATATTCATTTTCCGCAAAATATGGAACTGTTGAGAAAAGCGCAGGCAAGATTAAAATTCGAGGAATTATTTTTTATTCAGCTAAATCTTTTGAAACAGAAGAATTTCAGAAAGGAAAAATTCAGGGGTAATATTTTTTCAAAGGTGGGAAAAAACTTTAATTCATTTTATCACAACAACTTACCTTTTGAATTAACAAATGCCCAAAAAAGGGTGTTAAAAGAAATACGAAAAGACCTCGGTTCCGGCAAACACATGAACCGTTTGCTGCAGGGTGATGTGGGAAGCGGGAAAACCCTTGTTGCTCTCATGAGCATTCTCATGGCCCTGGATAACGGCTACCAGGCATGCCTGATGGCGCCGACTGAAATCCTGGCAAACCAGCATTTAGAAGCCATAAAAAGCTTTTTGAAAGGACTTGATATTCACATCGGTCTTCTAACGGGCTCAACAAAACAATAGTCATTATCGATGAGCAACACAAATTCGGTGTGGCACAACGGGCGAAACTTTGGAAGAAAAATATTCAACCGCCACATGTACTGGTAATGACTGCAACCCCGATACCACGGACCCTGGCAATGACCCTTTACGGCGATCTTGAAGTTTCGGTGATTGATGAACTTCCGCCTGGCAGGAAACCAATAAAAACCGTTCATTATTACGATTCAAAACGATTGCGGTTATTTGGTTTCATGCGGAAGCAAATTGAAGCGGGCCGGCAGATCTATATTGTGTACCCACTGATAAAAGAATCGGAAAAAATGGACTATAAAGACCTTGAAGACGGATACGAAAGCATTGTCCGGTCCTTTCCTCCCCCTAAATATGCCGTTAGCATTGTACATGGCAAAATGAAACCTGAAGAGAAAGAGGTCTCCATGCAATATTTCATATCCGGAAGAACCCATATTATGGTGGCAACCACCGTTATCGAGGTAGGTGTGGATATTCCCAACGTAACAGTTATGGTTATTGAAAGTGCTGAACGGTTTGGCCTTTCACAGCTACATCAGCTCAGGGGTCGTGTTGGCAGGGGCGCTGACCAATCCTACTGTATTTTAATGTCATCGTATAAATTAACACATGAGGCAAAAAAGAGGCTGGAAATCATGGTAACCACCAACGATGGTTTTGAAATCGCTGAGGTTGATCTGAAATTAAGAGGCCCGGGCGATATTGAAGGAACCCAGCAAAGCGGTATTGCCTTCGACCTTAAAATAGCAAATCTTGCCAAGGACGGACAGATCCTCCAATATGCAAGAGATATTGCCGAACAAGTGCTTGAAGAAGATCCCCTCCTGACCAAACCGGAAAATTCTATTCTTGTTTTTCAACTGAAAAGACTATCAAAAAGAAGATTCGACTGGAGTGCTATTAGCTGAGGCATATTACAACCTGCGAACGACTTCGTTCAGCGGTTTTCTCTGTTTGTCACCTTTTTTCACAAAGTCCGGTTTCGTATAACCCAACGGAGTTATTGCAAAAACAAACTCATTTTCTTTGAGGGAAAGCGCCTCTCGTAAAATATCCGGATCAAAGGCAGCAATCCAGCAAGTTCCGATGCCCTCATATTCGGCAGCAAGTATCATGTGATCCATGGCTATGGTCAGGTCCGTTTCCAAAGAATTATAACCATCACTTCCCCTCACCCATGCTTTGTCCTTGTCACCAGCCACAATAAGGATATGCGGAGCATTTTGAAACCACTCGCGCGAATAACAGGGTCTTACTTTTTCAAGCATTCCCTTTGAAGTAACGAGGATAAAGCGCCATGGTTGACGGTTTGCGGCTGAAGGCGCTAATCTTCCTGCATCAAGTATCCTGTCCAGGATATCGTTTTTAACAGGTCGGGCAGGATCATAATTCCTTATGCTTTCCCTGTTTTTTATCAGTTCATAAAAATTCATATTAACCTCCCTGATGATTTAGTTTTGTATTTATTATCGTAATTGTTATGTAATACATATTTTGAGAAAATGCAATGTTGGTCAATAAAACTAAGAATGCTATAAGTATCGTTTTCATTTTTTCAAATTGAGCACAACGTTTCGCGGGTTTGCGAAGTGCCTGTGTTGCATCTGCAGCAGGCATTTTGCAAACCCGCTGTTGTTGGCTTGTAATTCTTTATCCTATGCTGATATTCAATGATTTACCTAGTCCAAATTCTATCAGTTTGTGAAATGT
>CAZEWS010000324.1:0-2727 GCA_964515985.1 uncultured Rikenellaceae bacterium
GTCATTTTCCTGTATATACTCATTAATCGCCCGGTATCTTTTACCTTCACTAAGGCGATACAGGTTGGTTATTATCGATGAAAGCCATAATTTAAGAAATCGTGAAGGCAAAAGATACCGGGCGATTAATGAATATATACAGGAAAATGACAGCATGGTCGTTTTACTTACAGCGACACCATACAATAAAGATTACTTAGACCTTTCAAGCCAATTAAGGCTATTTATTCCTGAAGATAAAGATTTGGGGATCAGCCCTGAAAATTACATTACTGAAATAGGTGGAAAGGTGGAATTTGCAGCCAGACATCAACATGGAATGACCCAGTAAAAGATAGAAAATATTTACTTTTCAGTAACGGAGATCGCTCATACTTCCCGGACCGGATACCAAGAAAAATGGAATATGAATTTGATCCGGATAATCCTGCTGATCAATATGCAAAATTATACTCGACTGAAGTTGTAAATATCATTAACCAACTGGAACTTGTCAGATATGGTTTAGGTAATTACCTTGATGAAAAATCTTTACTTGTTCCAACACCTAATGAAAAGGTTGTTATTGAGAATTTGGCAAGAGCCGGGAAAAGGTTAATAGGATTCTCCAGGACAGGACTATTCAAAAGGCTCGAAAGCAGCGGATATTCCTTCCTGTTGTCAATATCAAGGCATATTTTAAGGAACTTTATTTTCGTTTATGCCATGGAAAATAATTTACCTTTCTCTATTGGCTCGCAGGAGGCAAATATGCTGGATGAATTTTTGGGAGATGAAGATCCTGACAGCCAAAATAAAACAAACTTTTTAAACCTGGTTTTAGATGAAGAAACATACTTGAAAAATGCTGAAGAAATTTATCAAATCATCTCTCAGGTAAATGAAAGAAAGAAATATCAGTGGATCAGTTCGGGATTGTTTTTAAAACAAGTAAAGAACCTGCTCATTGAAGATGCCCGGAAACTGATTGAAATCCTAAAGTTAGGTAAAGATTGGAATGCAGATGAAGACAGGCAATTAAATGCCTTATATGATTTATGTTCTGTAAAATACGCAAAAGAGAAAATTATCGTATTTACCCAGTTCGCGGATACAGCCCATTATTTATTTGAACAGTTAAAGAAAAGGGGGATTAAGAGAATTGAATGCGCAACGGGTGATAGCGAAGATCCGACAGATCTTGCCTATCGCTTTAGTCCCGTAAGTAACGAAGTAAAAAAGGAAGAGTTGGGAGAGAAAGGTGAAATCAGGGTTTTAATTACAACCGATGTACTTAGCGAAGGCCAGAATTTACAAGACGGGTATATCGTAGTTAATTATGACCTTCCCTGGGCAATTATCAGGCTGATCCAACGGACTGGCAGGGTGGACCGTATTGGACAAAAATCTGAGCAAATTCTATGTTACTCATTCTTGCCTGAAGACGGTATTGAAAGGATTATCGGACTGAGAAGGCGTTTGACAAGGAGAATAAGAGAAAATGCCGAAGTGGTGGGATCCGATGAGGTTTTCTTTGAAGGAGATCCTGTTAATATCTCTGATTTGTACAATGAAAAAGCAGGTATTCTGGACGATGAAGATGACGGAGAGGTGGACCTGGCTTCATATGCTTACCAGATTTGGAAAAATGCCATTGATGATAACCCAAAGCTACAAAAGATAATTCCGGAATATCCTGATGTAATATATAGTACCAGGAAGGCTGAAGTTTCAGATACGAATCCGGAAGGGGTCATCGTCTATGCCAAAACCGCTGATGATAACGATGTGCTTACATGGATTGATACCGGTAATAATATAATTACACAATCCCAGTTAAGAATACTCAAAACTGCAGCCTGTAAACCTGAAACAACAGCTGTGCATAAAATACCGGAACATCATAAACTGGTAGCAACCGGTGTGGAATATATTAAGGATACCGAATCAGATATTGGCGGACAGCTCGGTAAAAAAACCGGTGCACGTTACAGGGTTTATATGCGCCTGAACAGTTACTACCGGGAATATCAAAATACATTATTTGCAAATGAGAATTTAAAGCGTGCTATCGACGAAATTTACAAGTATCCTCTCAGGGAATATGCCCGTGATTCTTTGAACCGCTGGTTGAAAACAGGAATTGATGATCAGCGACTTGCCGAACTGGTTGTGGCATTAAGGGAAGAGGGCAGGTTATGTATTATCGATAAAGAAGAATTGGAAAACCGCCCGCCAAAAATTATTTGTTCACTGGGATTAAAAGCATAGGTCTATGGATCAGCTCATTTCCAAAAAGAAATTCAAAGAACTTGTTACTTCAGAGAAATTTAAAAAACTTTTTAATGAACTTGGATGGGATTTCGCTGAGTTAACAATACCGGTTATAGCTGGCCAGTTTCTGATAGAGGTATTCAGGTTCCTGGTTGGTATAATACTCAACTTCGCGTATAACGATCGGTTATAGCTGGAGATAATCACTATGAATTGAATGCTGTTGCTGAAAAACGGGACTTTATAGTTCTTAATTGTACCGGTAAAAACGGAGGATTTCCCGATAAAACAGAGCGCAAAAAAATTGAACGCAATATTGCTAAAAAATTCTATGAACACCTGATTATATTTACCGGTGAAGAAGTTAATAAGCAGGTATGGCAGCTTGCCATCCGTGAGCCAAACAAACCGATCGTTATACGCGAAGTTGAGTATTATACCAACCAGAAACCTGAATACCTCTATCAGAAACTG
>CAZEWS010000324.1:2932-3359 GCA_964515985.1 uncultured Rikenellaceae bacterium
GAGTAAACAAAGACTGGTATGCATCATTGATGCTGAACCGGTTGATGTTTATTTACTTCATCCAGCGGAAAGGGTTTTTAGATAAGAACATTAATTACCTTAGCGACAAACTCTACGAAACACAGAAGAAAAAAGGAAAAGATAAATTTTACTCCTTCTATAAGAACTTCCTGTTGGTTTTATTCCACAAAGGATTGGGCAGTCCTGAAAGAAATGAACAATTAGAAACCGACCTTGGCATAATTCCTTACCTGAATGGTGGCTTGTTTGATATCCATGAACTGGAAAAGGAACACGACATTCAGATCAAAGACGATGCATTTAAGAAAATATTTGAATTTTTCGATGAATACAACTGGCACCTTGATGCAACCATTACAGCTACCGGTAAAGATATCAATCCTGATGAGATCGGGTATATTTTTGA
>CAZEWS010000324.1:3386-3760 GCA_964515985.1 uncultured Rikenellaceae bacterium
CACGGTGATCCCTTTTCTGTTCGACCAGGTTAAGAAGGAGTGTGCCAATGCGTTCCGTGAAGACAGCAGCTTATGGCAAATGTTGCGCGAAGACCCCGACCGTTATATCTATCCTGCTGTACAATATGGCATTTATGATTTGGATCAAGAAACGGGAGAAAAAAAAATACAAAGACTATCCTGAAGAGATCGCTATTGGATTGGATACCGGAAAACCTGACCTGCTGGAGAGACGCAAAGCCTGGAACAAATACGCTCCGGAGGATGTTGCTTTACCCACGGAAATCTGGCGGGAGGTGGTGGAACGCCGCAACCGCTACTTCGAAGTGAAAATGAAGCTTGAAAACGATGAGATCAGGGAGATAAATGATTTT
>CAZEWS010000324.1:3784-4271 GCA_964515985.1 uncultured Rikenellaceae bacterium
GGGATGTTTGTCCATTTCCATCAGCAAGTTAACTATTCTGGACCCTACCTGTGGTTCGGGTGCATTTTTATTTGCTGCCCTTAATATACTTGAACCGCTGTATGAAACCTGTATCAACCGCATGCACGATTTTGTAAAAGAAGCCGATGAAAAAGGACAGCTAAAAAAGCATAGCAATTTCCGTGAAGTGCTGATGGAAATGGATAAACATCCGGGCGATAAATACTACATCTATAAAAAGATCATTCTTAACAACCTTTACGGGGTTGACATCATGAGAGAAGCCGTTGAGATTGCCAAACTCCGTTTGTTCTTAAAACTTGTTGCCACGGTTGATGCCGACTACCGAAAACCCAACCTGGGCATGGAACCTTTGCCCGACATCGATTTTAATATACGGGCAGGAAATACCCTGGTTGGTTTTGCTACAGAAAAAGAATTGGAGAAAAGCCTTGTTGAGGATATGATGGGTGCCATTGTAAAACAG
>CAZEWS010000325.1:0-4266 GCA_964515985.1 uncultured Rikenellaceae bacterium
AAATTTGCGTGTAGCATTTCATATCCTTCCTTTTAAAAAGTTGAATTCTGTTTTTCCCTGTGTATATCCGTGTTATCTGTGTCATCCGTGTTCTAAATAATTGTTTTTTTCTACTCCTAATTTCATAGTACCAAGATACTACATTTTCTCTTAAACACCACCAGTCTATTTCATTTTAGTATTAACCAAATTAATCGCAGTTTCTGCGTCCTTTGCGTATGCTTTGCGATCTTTGCGTGAAACCTGATATTTGAGACTGTCTCTATCTAAATTAACCATATAACCGGCTATTATGAAAACAAAAGATTTTAATTTACTTTTGTCGAATTAATTACAAATACTTAATTACCGGCTTTATGGCTCAGGAAGATGTTTTCAAAAAATTGATCGCCCACTCGAAGGAATATGGATATATTTTCCCGTCGAGTGAAATTTATGATGGATTGGGTGCAGTGTATGATTATGGTCAATATGGTGTTGAATTAAAAAATAATATTAAGAACTATTGGTGGGATTCGATGGTCTTACTCCATGAAAACATTGTCGGTCTTGATTCAGCAATATTTATGCACCCGAAAATTTGGGAAGCTTCCGGCCATGTGGATGCCTTTAATGATCCGTTAATCGACAATAAAGACTCTAAAAAAAGATACAGGGCAGATATCCTGATTGAGGAATACCTTCAGAAAATTGAAGCAAAAATCAATAAGGAAATAATAAAAGCCTCAAAAAGATTCGGAGATGTTTTTAACGAAAAGCAGTTCCGGGAAACCAATCCACAGGTTAAACAAAACCAGGCAAAATTCAATGCAATTCAACAACGGTATGTAGCAGCAATGGAAACTGATGATTTGAAAGATATCCGCCAAATAATTTTGGATTGTGAAATTGCTGACCCCGTATCCGGTTCGAGAAACTGGACTGATGTTCGTCAGTTTAACCTGATGTTTGAAACAAAATTCGGATCAGTTAGCGAAGAAGCGAATTCCATTTACCTACGACCTGAAACCGCCCAGGGAATATTTGTAAACTTTCTGAATGTACAGAAATCGGGCAGAATGAAAATACCTTTTGGTATAGCCCAGGTAGGAAAAGCTTTCAGGAATGAAATTATAGCACGGCAGTTCATTTTCAGGATGAGGGAATTTGAACAAATGGAAATGCAATTTTTTGTGAGGCCGGGAGATGAAATAAAGTGGTACGAATACTGGAAAGAAAAGCGAATGAAATGGTTTAAGGCCTTTGGAATTGACGAAAATAAATTACGTTTCCACGAACATGACAAGTTAGCACACTACGCGAATGCTGCAGTAGATATTGAATTTGACTTCCCTATCGGGTTCAAGGAAATAGAAGGAATTCACTCCCGTACCGACTTTGATCTTGTTCAACATCAACGGTATTCCGGAAAAAAATTACAATATTTTGACACAGAAATAAAAGAAAGTTTTGTTCCGTTTGTGGTGGAAACATCCATAGGTCTTGACCGGACGTTTCTAATGATCCTTTCAAACGGTTATTCAGAAGAAAAAGCGCCGAATGCAGAAGGACAATTGGAAGACAGGGTGGTTTTGAAAATCCCCCCAGTTCTGGCACCGGTTAAACTTGCTGTATTGCCCCTGGTAAAGAAGGATGGATTACCTGAAATTGCCAGGGAAATCGTAAAAGAATTAAAATTTGATTTCAATTGTCAATATGAGGAGAAGGATTCAATCGGCAGGCGATACAGGCGTCAGGATGCCATTGGAACTCCTTATTGTATTACCATTGATCATCAAACTGTGAATGATAATACAGTAACCATCAGATACAGGGATTCGATGAAACAAGACCGCGTCAAGATTGAAAAACTGAGAGAAATACTTAGCGAGAAAGTTAATATGCGAAAGCTTCTGGAAAAAATCGGTTAATTCAAAAATCCAATTCATTACTATGTCCCTCAAACGGGTATTGATCATAACCTATTACTGGCCACCCAGCGGAGGTGCCGGAGTACAACGATGGCTAAAATTTACAAAATACCTTCCTGAATTTGGTTGGGAACCTATAATTTTAACGGTAGATCCAAAAGAAGCTTCCTTCCCCCAGATTGACTTGAGTCTTCAAAATGAAGTTCCTGTAGATTTAAGGGTATATAAAACTGTAACAAATGAAATATATAACCTCTATAAAAAATTATCTCCGGAGAAAAAAATACCCTTTGCCGGGTTCGTGAATGAAAATACTTCCGGAATATTTTCCAGGGTGTCCAGATTCATCCGGGGTAACTTCTTTATTCCCGATCCCAGGAAAGGGTGGAACAAATATGCCTATAAAAAAGCGAAAGAAATAATTAATAATTATCATATCACAACGGTAATTACATCAAGCCCGCCGCATTCTACCCAGTTAATTGGATTAAAACTAAAACAGAAACTCCATCTTAAATGGATTGCTGATCTCAGGGATCCCTGGACTGATATATATTACTATAAAGATCTTTTGCGTACAAAAATTGCAAAACGGATTGATAGTAAATACGAGAAAATGGTTTTAGAAATTGCTGACAGGATTATTGTGGTTAGCGATTCCATACAAGAAAGATTGAAGGCTAAATTAGATAAATTATCAGTTGATAAGTTTACAATTATTCCAAATGGTTTTGATGAAGAAGATTTTTTACACAATTTAGCCCCACATAAAGAACATTTTATTATTACCTATACCGGTACTTTATCCCGCATTTATCGCATCGATGCTTTACTGAAAGCCCTGAAGAAAATATCCAGGCGATCAGACATACATATTAAATTAAGATTTGTAGGAAAGGTATCTGATTACATCAAATCATTAATTGCTGAAAAAGGTCTTGATGAAATTGTTAAGTATATTGATCATGTAGAACATGCTAAATCCATTGAATACTTATACCACAGTACTATTCTGTTACTTGTAATACCGGAAGTCACAGAGAACCGTGGAATATTAACAGGCAAAATATTTGAATACCTGGCATCTCAGAAACCAATATTACTAATTGGACCAACTGATGGTGATGCCGCTACTGTTGTTAAAAAATGTGAAGCTGGTGAAGTGTTTGATTACGATATGGATACCGAAATGGAATATTATCTAAATAAATTAATACAACAATGGTTAAAAAATCCTAACCTTGACCTGAAAACCAAAAGGCATTTAGTGTATTCCCGGAAAAAACAGGCTGCTACTCTTGCCAGGCAATTATTGGCTGTTAATTCCCATTAAAATTTCATGCCTTTTATATTATCCCTCCAGTTTAGTGGATTCTTCCATTTGTACCACGCACCTTTTATCCTTTCTAATTCAATTTCCTCATAAAAATTCCAGAAATATAGAATAAACGGGAAGGACATTATCAAAACAGTTTTGGTGATCAGTCTGAGATACAGAGGAAATGAATTAAATAATTTGGCGATCAGGCATAATGCGACTATTGTAATGATCATTTTGATGATCTTCCGTATCTCAAATGGGATATGATATTGTTTTTGGGCAAATCTTAATATTGTTATGAAATATAATATTTGAGTAATAAGGATTGCTATTGAAGCTCCATATGATTGCCAAAAATATACAAGTACCACGCACAATAGCACATTGAATGACATCATTGTAAAAACTACTGCAGCGATTGTTTTAGTTTTTTTCATCAGGTGCAGGCCGGTCATGGCGATATCTTTCATCATTCCAAAAAGTATTGCAAAGGAGATTATCGGAATAATTTTATAGGCATTCCAATAATCGGTTTTCTGGGATAAGACTTTAATCGCCTCTTTTCCAAAAATTGAAACCGCCAAAACCACAGGCAATACTATGTATGTAGTGTATGTCAATATCTTGGAATAGAACCTCCTGTTATTGGGCTCATCCATCATCTTGAAGATTAGGGGTGAAACGGCCAGCATAACAGAATTAACAACAAAAACTTTTATTATATTGGCCACCTTGAAACCCAGTGTATATATACCCACTTCAGACATGTTGGTCAGGAATCTTAATGTATAACGGTCTGTGATATTCAGTATTAATCCGGAAAGTGCCGATGCAACCAGCGGCAGACTGAATACAAGCATTTTTTTCAGGATGGACAGATCAAATCTGAATGTAATATTTTTGATTATGAATTGTGACAGGAATAGGAGATAGACAATATTCCCGATGATCTGCGCCTCATAAATCCCTTCAACTTTTTTGCCCAGAAAAGCGATGAAGTAAACAGTCAAGGTAAGACTGAAGGAGAGTTTGATC
>CAZEWS010000326.1:0-4266 GCA_964515985.1 uncultured Rikenellaceae bacterium
ACCCTGTGAAATATTGCTTTGCAATAAATCTTTGATTTATTTCACAGGGTGAATTCCCGAAGCTATGTTTTTTTTTAATATCTTAACCCATAAATTCAAAAAGAATAAGTAATGAAAATTACGTCAATGTATCCTGCGTTTAAATATTGTGGTTTGGTAGTTATTTGTTTTTCCATGATCGGATGCCCTTCTTCTTTCACAGGAAAGCAGCTAACAAACGACGGTAAAAATCGATAAATTAAATTGTACCAATATGAAAAAACAAGCTAGTTTATGCATTATCGTATGTCTATTTGGTCTGGTAACATGTAAACAAGCCAGAGAACCAAAAGAAACTCAAAAAATCTTTGAGAAGTATGAAGCAGACTGGGAATCCCTGAAGAGGTATGAATGTCCTGAATGGTTCAGTGATGCTAAATTCGGGATCTATACCCACTGGGGTCCTTATTCGGTTCCTTCCTGGGAGAATGAGTGGTATCCCCGCCTGATGTACATGAAAGATAACGACAGGGGGAAACGATTTTACGAGCACCACAAAGAGACCTGGGGTGATCCTTCCGAGTTTGGATATAAAGATTTTATTCCGCTGTTCAAAGCAGAAAAGTTTAATGCCGAAGAATGGGCTGAACTGTTTAAAAAATCAGGGGCGCAATTTGCCGGTCCTGTAGCTGAGCACCATGATGGTTTTGCCATGTGGGATAGCGACCTGACCGAATGGGATGCCAGGGACAAAGGCCCCGGTAGGGATATAGTTGGCGAACTGGCAACAGCGGTCAGAAAGCGTGGGATGAAATTTGTCACTTCTTTTCACCATGCCTTTCACTGGAAATATTATGAACCTTCCTATGATCTGGAAAATGCTGACACACGTGACCCGCAGTTTGCCGGCGTGAATAAATTGTATCCTCCTGTTCATGAAAAAGGAGAACCCGAATCAGAAGAGTTTTTAAAATTCTGGCTGGCAAAGGTAAAGGAGGTGATTGACAAATACCAACCCGATTACCTTTGGTTTGACTTCGGATGGAGACAACCGGGGTTTGAACCTTACAAAAAAGAATTCCTGGCCTATTATTATAACCAGGCAATAAACTGGGGGAAAGAAGTAGTGGTTACCTATAAGAATGACAACCTTCCTGAAGGTGTAGCTATACTTGACCTTGAGCGAGGTAAACTGGATACCTTAAACAAGAAAAAATGGATCACCGATACCTCGGTTGATCTGAAATCCTGGAGTTACATCTCAGAACCACAATACAAATCAGTAAACACCCTGGTGGATAACCTGGTGGACCGTGTAAGCAAGAACGGTAACTTGCTCCTTAACATCGGTCCCAAGCCGGACGGGACCATCCCTGAAGAGCAAAAAACTCTGTTGCTCGGAATCGGAGCATGGCTTGATGTTAATGGTGAAGCAATTTATGGAACCAGGCCGTGGAAAATTTATGGTGAAGGTCCTACCAGAATGGTTACAGGCCATATGACCGAAAGAGAAAATGTAGGAATGGCATATACTGCAGAAGATATCCGGTTTACAGTTAAGGATAATGTGCTTTATGCCATTTGTCTGGACTTTCCGGAAGACAGCAAGATAATGGTTAAGACACTGGCCAAAGGGTCTGAGTATTTCGACGGGAAGATTAAGAAAGTTGAAATGCTTGGCACAGAGGGAAAAATTCAGTGGGAACAAACGGAAGAAGGGTTATTGGTCGAATTACCGTTGGAAAAACCCTGTGAGTTTGCTTTTGCATTAAAGGTCTCGGTCAAATAGGAAAAGATATATGAATAAGTTGTGCCAAAGCCATCCCTCACGGGACGAAGGGACACATTCAGAGAGTTGTGAATTATTTATTTTAGCCGTCCCGGTAGGGACAGAATGAAAATAGACAGGCATTTCAATGCCTGGTAGAAGAATAATAATAGAATCAACATCCGGCTTACCGGACTGCCCGTCCCTGCCCGACTTCGTCATTCAGGCGGGCGACCGAGGTCATCCGGGCGGGAAAGATAGCAGGGTGCCAATTTATAGCTCCGGGTGTACAAGAATATTGTGATTATTCCAGGTTACAATACTTTCATTTATCATTAACATGACACTATCTTATTTCTTATAACCAATAACAAATAACAACATGGGAATTCTGGATAAGTTTAGCCTTTCCGGTAAGACAGCGCTGGTTACAGGCTGCAGGCGTGGTATTGGCAAAGCATTAGCTATTGGACTGGCAGAAGCAGGAGCCGACATCATCGGTGTTTCAACTTCATTGGAAGCATCGGGAAGTGAGGTGGAAAAGGAAGTAATAGCACTTGGCCGGTCATTTACAGCCTTTCAGTGTGATTTTTCAGCAAGACAACAACTGTATGATTTCATAGGGAAGGTTAAGTTGGAATTCAGGCAAATTGATATCCTGGTTAATAATGCAGGGACTACTTTCCGAAAACCTGTAACTGAGCATCCTGATGATGACTGGGACAAGGTTATTGAAGTGAACCTCAATTCGCAATTTATTCTTTCAAGAGAGGTTGGAAAGGATATGGTTGCACGGAGCAAAGGTAAAATCATATTTATTGCTTCTATTAATACTTTCCAGGGTGGCATAACGATTCCCGGTTATGCTGCAAGCAAAGGAGGAATTGGTCAGTTAACAAAGGCTCTTTCGAATGAATGGGCTTCACATGGGGTAAATGTCAATGCCATTGCTCCGGGATACATAGCAACGGATCTTACCGAATCACTGAGGAGAGACAAAAAACGGAATTCTGAAATTATAGCCCGTATCCCTGCCGGCAGATGGGGTGAACCGGATGACGTGAAGGGAGCTGTAGTGTTCCTGGCTTCGGAAGCTTCCAATTTCATTCACGGTACTATCCTTACCGTCGACGGAGGTTGGATGGGCAAATAAGTTTTAACTGGCCGTGTGTGGGGTTATGATTTAAATAGTCTCAAGATGTGACGGTTATATATATTTTCAGTTACTTGTTCCCCGACTATTTCAGCATTTTTATTTAACAGATCCAGATATTCCTGTCCGTATTCTGCTGCAATTTTATAAGAAACATGTAATAACTGCCGTAAGTGAGGATTATAATCGGGATGATCAGGAACATGTCTCAGAGAATTAGCCAGTTTTTCTCCATCCCAAAAATCAATTTCTGAAGGATCCGGTAGTTTCGTTTGATCAATATCGATAACGGTAGAGTAGGGGGCACAAAGTTCATTTGCCCGTTCAAACCCTTTCCGGTAAATCGACTTTGCCAGTTGAAGGGCTTCGTCACCTGAAAGGGACAGACCGATTAGTTCTTCAAGCCAGGTTGTACCGGCGGTTTTTATGTGTATCCCTTTATTATGCTTTCGGATTAAATTACCCATGACCGGGTAAATAGAGAACTTATCACTTCCTGAGTGAACACTTAATTTCAGGTTGTCAGGAAGCCTGAATTCCTTTATTGTAAAACCAATAACAAGCAGATCCTCTTCGAATTCTTTAGCAAATTGATTCAGATTTCCCACATAATCAACACCCTTGTTAAATCTACCGGTGAATTTCGGTGCAATGGTTTGTGCGGGAATACCATACATGGATACTGCACTTAAAATAAAGAATAATTCCACCGGGGTTTGTGGTTGGTACACTTCGTCCATCGATACCTCGGTGATAAAATTTTGATTTCCTTTTCTTTCAGCAATATGATTATATATTTTGCTCGCTTCCATAATGGCAAACAAGTATTTGAGGGATATTTCCTGTAAAATATCATTTGAAATATAGAAGGGTTGTTCAATTCCCGGAATAGAAAGATTTCCTACATACTTTTTGTTTTTATCCATGAATGAACTAATATCTTCCTGAGAAGCGGGTTTGCCAATATATTCTGCAACGTCAAGTGTAAAAAAGTCTGAACTTTCAATGAATTGATCCACATTGGAAAGGTTTATATGGTCAGCGTCGACAAAATAATCCTCATTCCATTCGAGGGATTTGACAGCAGCGTCCGCTTCTTTCCGGGTATCGGAAGGGTTGGAGTTAACAATAATATGTTCCCGGAATGATTTGTTCCAGACAGGCGTGATATCAATGCCTGCTTGTTTAGCCTTTATAATGGCTTTTAATTGAGATTTACCCTGGAGTCCAAACCGGTCACCAATTCCGAAAGAATATTTACTTAGATTCATGAATAAGTATTTTAAGAACTTAGTTTCGCAAATTTACCTATGAAATATTGCTTTGCAATAAATCTTCGATTTATTTCACAGGGCTGGCGGAGAGT
>CAZEWS010000327.1:0-4239 GCA_964515985.1 uncultured Rikenellaceae bacterium
GACTTTATTATTTATCATTTGATATTCGAAATTTGAAATTTATTTCTGAAAATTACTTTCTTACCGCAACTATCAATCCGTCAGCTGACGGAAACTATAATACAATCACACCAATTTACAAAGTTTGATTTAATTATTGAATTTGTGCGATCTAAACGCCTATACCTATAAAATAATATTGTATTTTTAAGGTTTGATACATGGTTATTAATCATATGTTCAAGATTCTCATACAATCATAACTCCTGAAAATAACCTGTTTTTTTCAGATCATTGGAAAAAGGACCAGACCTATATAATCAGTTTACTCATCGGCTGAAGTTGGAGTTAAGAAAAGAACTCCCGGGTAAAGTTGTACAATACCGTATGGCTCCGTCTGAGAGGGTTCACAATGTATTTCCCTCCGAAAAGAATAATCTTACTCAAACGGGCAGTGTCCTTATATTAATTTTCCCGAAGAATAAAAAAATCAATATTGTTCTTATCCAACGTGCAACTTATCCGGGCGTGCATAGTGACCAGATTAGCTTTCCTGGCGGGAAATTTGAAAAAGGCGATAAAGATCTGATTGGCACCGCTTTACGTGAGACTAAGGAAGAAATCGGTGCATCTGTAAAAGATATAAGGATTCTGGGAACTTTAACCCCTGTTTTTATTCCTGTAAGTAATATCGAAGTATATCCGGTTGTGGGTTGTATTTTATATAAACCTGTATTTAAACCTGACAAAACTGAAGTAAAATCTATTATTGAAACACCGTTGGATTATTTACTCAGACCAGATATAGTTAAGAAAAAAACAACGGTAATACAAAATACGAATATCCAGATACCTTATTTTAATTTCAACGGGAGACATATCTGGGGGGCTACGGCAATGATTTTAAGTGAATTCCTTGAGATAATAAAAAGAAAAGAACTTATTCGCCTCCAATAATATTCCTGTAATGTTCGTACCTCTCAAATATTTTTTTCACATATTTAAAGGGTCCCTCTCCCCGGCAATAACCATATTTTACAACAGTGTCCTGAAAATACTGCGGATCTGATTTTTTCAACAAAAAATCACTTACATTATTATCCCAAATCCCCGGATTCTTTCCATATTTCCCGGACAGTTGGGTAATTTTTAATCATAGAAAGTCCAGGAAAGGCCCATTTTAAACATGGAGGGATTCATCGGATAATGCAAAATGGTATAATAATTATAGCTTATTAATCCGGCAGCCATATTTTCGAATTTGAAAAAGAACCGGGTTCGTTTCAGTTTTAAATTAAGAAACAAATCCACAAAAGGGAAATTACCCAGTTCCTTTTTATCCTGTAAATAGAATAATCCTGTTGATGGCATGTAGGCTTTTGCACAATAAAACGAATGATAAAACAAATCAAATCCTATTTGGACCAATAGATTTCCTTCTGTTAATTTAAAGTGTATATTATGTTCAAGAAATGTTGACTGGTGAAATGCAAACAGTGGAAGAGGCAAAATATCCTGATTACCTGATTTTTGTAATATAACTTTATTGATAAAATTAAACTTCCAAAGCACAATATCCTTTCTTATTACTGCACCTGTCATTAATACTGTATTTGGATGTTGAGAGGGTTTGGCAAGGCTGTCGATAAAAACCAAATGATCAATTAGAGAATAAAAAAACTCAGCATGGAAGTTCCTGTCAAAATTCTGAAAGGAAGCATTAAGTGATGTTTCCAGGATATCCTTATAATTATTTTCCCAAATAAAATGATTGGAAGAAAAGTTGTTGTACCAATAAAGTGGCCGCTGTTTTGAGAATTTTCCTTTCACCGACAACAATGTTGTGCCCTTCTTACCACCCAGGGAGGTAGTTAAAGCCCCTTCCAGCAGAATATTTCCTTTCTTATACCCTTCAAAATAATATCTTCCGGTGGCATTCCACTTTAACATCTCCCCGTAATCATTATACAAATGACCAAATAATGAACTGTTCCGAAAAATCTCATCATGAATATCCTTAAAAGTTGTATCTGCATTGTTAAAAACTATTTGCAAATCCGGATAGTTATAAATATCGTTTGGATAATCATGAACAATGGTATCGACCGGGATAATTCTCCCATATTTATTGAATTCTGTTGTTAATCCAAATTTACCTCCAAATCGAAACTTCCTTTCCGGGTTACTGTGGAATTCAAATTGCAATGTGTTTTGTAAGGTTCGATAATAAACCGAGTCAAAAGTTTGAAGGGAATCAAGGAATATGTCCCTGTAAAAACCTGAATTGGGTCGATTGTCTTCATAAATCCTGTGGTTTTTTTTATAAAGGAAAATATGTGATAAAGTCCCTTCAATGCCCGGTTTTTTTTGTACAGAGCTATTGACCACCGTCGTGTCACCATTTCTTACTTTCTTACTTTTCCCGAAGGTGTATTTTTGAACAAGGAGTAAATTCCGGTTTTTTAAAATTGATTTTGCTTCATTGAGGTTACCGAGATTCACGGGTATATCCTGACTTTCCACATTTTCAAGATCCCTTTCATCAGTAATTCCTCCATTTTCATCTACAGAAATGTTATTCAGGGTAAAACTGCCATGTACTGAATAATTGTCTTTTATGTAACTGGAAAAAAAAGAAAAAGATTTTTTTGATGTCGCTTGCCGGGCATACTGTCCAGTGGAAGAAATCAGGTCAAACAAAAGTCCCGCGTTTAGAAATCTGTTAATATTTTGAGTATGAATAAATTTTAAGGTTTGCTCAAGATTTGTTTTTTCCCCCGCTACTGTATAGCCAAGATTTGAAAAAGGTTTTTTGGTGTTAAAATATTTCTGGTTCTCAGGCAGAAACAGATAAGGATAATAAGGATTCAGGAAGAACAGATCAGCTGCATCCCTTTTCTGAAGATAATGGAAAGACAAAGATGGTGAGCCCAGGTTGCCAAGGTAGGCACAAAATGGAAATTTTTTAAAATTTGGATTAAATATCTGAAAAAAACGGATTGATGTATCAACCGGAACCGGGAGAATTCTTGTCAGGTCATCCTTTAGCTGCCATGAATAGATTACTTTTTCGAGGCTGTCGGTTACAAAGGAGGATCCTTTTGACAGAAGGCTAAGCGAAACAACAAGGAGTATAAACAGAAATTTTTTCAATGAGGGTTTCATGGAAAACAAATATAGGGAAAAATAATCGGTGGACGACTGGAGTCGTCCGCCGATTTTAACAAAAAAATCCAACCCTTGGGGCTGGATTTTTTAAAAAGTCGGCGACGACCTACTCTCCCGCTTTCGCAGTACCATCAGCGCTAATGGGCTTAACTTCTCTGTTCGGAATGGTAAGAGGTGGTTCCCCATTGCAATAGTCACCTTAAGGTTGTAATCTGAATTATTTCAGAAATATGACAGACACATTGGAAGAATATTTGACAGCCATTTGCCAGATAAAGCGAACGGGTAATTAGTACTGCTCGGCTTTGACATTACTGCCTTTACACCTGCAGCCTATCAACGTCATAGTCTTTAACGACCCTTAAAGGAGATCTCATCTTGAGGTGAGCTTCGTACTTAGATGCTTTCAGTACTTATCTCTTCCAAACGTAGCTACCCTGCGATGCAGCTGGCGCCACAACAGGTGCACTAGAGGTTTGTCCAACACGGTCCTCTCGTACTAGTGTCAGGTCCTCTCAAATCTCCAACGCCCACAACAGATAGGGACCGAACTGTCTCACGACGTTCTGAACCCAGCTCGCGTGCCACTTTAATGGGCGAACAGCCCAACCCTTGGGACCTTCTCCAGCCCCAGGATGCGACGAGCCGACATCGAGGTGCCAAACCGCTCCGTCGATTTGAGCTCTTGGGAGCGATCAGCCTGTTATCCCCGGAGTACCTTTTATCCTTTGAGCGATGGCCCTTCCATACGGAACCACCGGATCACTATGCCCTACTTTCGTACCTGCTCGACTTGTCAGTCTCACAGTCAAGCGCCCTTGTGTCATTACACTCTATGCATGGTTACCAATCATGCTGAGGGCACCTTTGGAAGCCTCCGTTACGCTTTTGGAGGCGACCACCCCAGTCAAACTACCCACCAAACACTGTCTCCGCCAGCTGGCGGATTAGATCCCAGAAAAACGAAGGGTGGTATTTCAAGGTTGACTCCACCCCGGCTGACGCCGGAGCTTCACAGTCTTCCACCTATCCTACACATCGCTTACCCAAAATCAATATTAAGTTGCAGTAAAGGTTCACGGGGTCTTTCCG
>CAZEWS010000328.1:0-427 GCA_964515985.1 uncultured Rikenellaceae bacterium
CCGGTAGTTCTCCAACCAAAACAATATCAGAAATACTAAAATGTCCGCCCGGTTTCAGGATACGAAAGATCTCCTGAAATGCTTTTTCCTTATCAGGTACAAGGTTAAGTACACAATTACTGACAACCACATCAGCCTCATTATCACTCACAGGTAAATGCTCAATTTCACCAGACCGGAATTCAACATTATTATACCCAAGCTTCCGGGTATTTTTCCTGGCTTTATCAATCATTGCTTCGGAAAAGTCAATTCCAATTACTCTTCCTGATTCTCCTGTTTCGTACCTGGCAACAAAACAATCATTACCTGCGCCTGAACCCAAATCGATTACGGTATCCCCATTCTTTATTTTTGCAAATTGAGTCGGGAGCCCGCACCCTAAACCCAGATCGGCATCAGGATTGTATCCATACAGTTTTGAGTA
>CAZEWS010000328.1:550-4239 GCA_964515985.1 uncultured Rikenellaceae bacterium
GATTTTTACTTGCTTTGTTCTCTTGTAAAGCGATCTGGCTGTATTTTTCCTTTACTATTTGTTTAATTAATTCTTTATTTCCCATTACAAATTATTTAATTTAACAACAATTTATGTTTTGAAACAGGGTCTTTGTTTTATCAAAAAACTGATTGAATTCTTCTGAAAACTTTTCAAAAGTAATCCAGTTAATACAATAACACGATTTAACACCATCGACGGCCCCTGTAATTAATCCGACTTTTAGTAATTCCTTGAGATGTTGTGAGATAGTGGACTGTGCCAGGGGAAGTACTTTCACAATCTCTCCACAAATACATGTATTTTTTTGTGCCAATGCTTTCATAATTGCTATTCTTGCAGGATGTCCAAGAGCTTTGGCAAAATCAGCAAGCTCTATCTCCTGGCTGTCAAATTTTTCCTTTTTATTAACTCCCATAATATTAACGTATATCGCAAATATACGATAAATATTTTAATCTAAAAAATATTTGCAAAAAATCTTTATCTTGGGCATTTTTAGTTAGAGAAAAATAACAGAGTTTGAACTTCAAAGTCGTAATACTATATCGATTTATTTTTATCTGTCTGATTATTTTCAGCTTTATTCATCCTTCATTTGGCCAGGAGCCCCTGGTTATTACAAAAATTGAAGATAATATCGTTTTTGATGGTTTGCCATTCGAAGATATTTGGAATGAGGTAGAGCCTTTTCCTGTGGTTATGTTCCAGCCAAATTATGGGCAGGAACCAACTGAGAAAACGGAAATCCGGTTGTGTTACAACGACCAATACCTGTTCGTTTCCGGAAGGCTGTATGACAAGGATCCTTCAAAGATCCGGTATTCAACCAAAAAAAGAGACGATTTTGGAGGGAACAGTGATGGTTTTGGAATAATACTTGACACTTTTGACGATAATGAAAATGCCCTTTTATTTTCAACAACTCCCGTAGGTTTGCGATCGGATTTTATGATATTTAATGACGTGGTTGGCAGGATGAATCATATGCCTTTTAATATTAGCTGGAATACTTTCTGGGATGTGAAAACAGTTATTAATGAAGAGGGGTGGTTTGTCGAAATACGTATTCCTATTTCCAGCCTGCGATTCCAGGATATTGACGGGAATACGACCATGGGGCTTATTGTATGGCGTTCGATTCCACACAAAAATGAAACAATCATATTTCCTGCCATTCATCCAAAATATGGTATCTGGGCCACGATGAAACCCTCCCAGGCGCAAAAGATCGTATTTAATAGCATTAAACCCGAAAAACCGGTTTATATTGCTCCCTATGCACTCTCAGGAATATCAGAAGTGTACGAGCTGAATGAAGAAGAAACAGATTACATAAAAGATAATACACCCACTCTGGAGGGTGGTCTGGACGTAAAATATGGTCTCACCAGTAATCTGACCCTTGATATAACGTTGAACACGGACTTTGCACAAGTTGAAGCTGACGACGAGCAGGTTAACATGACAAGGTTCTCTCTATTCTTTCCTGAAAAAAGATTGTTTTTTCAGGAAAGGTCAAGTAATTTCAGTTTTAATCTTGGAGGTCCCAGCAATCTTTTCTACAGTCGCAGGATTGGAATTTACGATGAAAAACCAGTCAGGATCTACGGTGGCGCAAGAATAGTCGGAAGAGCAGGAAATTGGGATATCGGTTTACTGGATATGCAGACTGCACCAGTCTGGGAGAGAGATTCTACTGGTCAAAGACAAAAGGTTTTACCATCAGAGAATTTTGGAGTATTACGGACACGAAGGCAAGTAATAAATCCATATAGTTATGTTGGAGGGATATTGACTTCCCAGATGGGAACTAATGGGTCTTATAACTATGCTTACGGTCTGGATGGGATATTCCGGCTGTTCGGAGATGATTACCTCGACATTAAATGGGCACAGAGCTTTGAAACAGACAGTCTGAATGATCCTATTTCCTTAAAACCAACCCATTTCGGACTGAATTGGGAGCGCAGGACGGAAGTAGATTTGGGTTATGATTTTTCCTTTTCATGGTCGGGAGAACACTTCAATCCGGGTATGGGTTTCCAGATGAGGGAAAATTATTACATGGGGAGAGGTCAGATCCAGTATGGCTGGTTACCCGGGGAAAATTCAAAATTATACAGCCATAAAGTCTTTGTTAGTGGAATGCAGTTCAACAGGGTGGAAGACGGCTTACTTGAATCTGTCTCGATCGGACCCGGATGGTCATTTCAGACAAGAAATTCCAGTATAGGTAACTTCAGAATTAATTATAATATCGAGGATGTAAGGGAAAAGTATACATTTCCAAGTGATGTAGAAATCCCTGATGCGGAAATACCTATGGGACGTTATTATTATTGGGACATTCGAGGGATGTTTATAACCCCAATGACCAAAAGCTTTTATACCATAGGGGAACTTGATGCTGGTCAATTTTACGACGGAACAAGATTTTCAATCACTTTAAGACCAACCTGGAACATCTCATCGAGTATTGAACTGAGCGGAATGTACCAGTTTAACCATCTTGATTTCAAAGACCGGCAACAGGAGTATACAAGCCATATCGGCCGTTTCAAACTTATGTACATGTTCAGCACCAAACTTTCAGCAAGTACTTTTATCCAGTATAACAGTGAAGTAGATGCTATTATTACCAACTTCCGGCTTCGTTATAACCCAAGAGAAGGAAATGATCTGTATCTTGTATTCAATGAGGGAAGAAATACCCGCTTAGACCGTGAAGTTCCTGCCCTTCCGTCAATCAGTGACCGGACTATCCTGGTGAAGTATACTTACACTTTTAATTTATAAGAATCTTAAACTCACCAGGTGACTGGATTCAACCGGTGAGTTTAAAGTTATTCAGTTTTTTCTTCCTGAGGCTTTACTTTACAGGTTTTAATGCCAAAAGGAAGATAAAGGGGACAAACACCAACCAAGCTGGTAAGTAAAAAGACCAAACCCACCAATCCCAGTATTATCGTCAGCGTTCCTGTGATAACCTGTGTAAAATAAAGGATCACGATCACAACAACTATCAAAATTCTAATAATCCTGTCAATAATTCCCATGTTCTTTTTCATAATTCTAAAATTTTTGTTTGAAACATATTAATTATTTTTCCCAAATATCCAACTTTTATATTAATCTGAGCATAAAACCCCGTCAGGTTTATTAAACCCTGACGGGTTTTTCCCTTCCTTAACCTGACAGGGTTTTCCTGACCGTCAGGGTTTAATATTTTAGGAGGTAAATACCCCATTTCTTCTTCCTCCTTAATCCTCACCAAAAAATGAAAATGGTTCTTCATCAATACCCAGGCATATATATCGGCTACCAATAAAAGGTACTTGTCATACAACCGAAGGAAATGCTCATAGTTGATACGCTCCCTGAATAGGTCACAACCATTGATTCCCCGGTTGTAGATATGGTAACATTTACCATATTCCAGAGGGACTGTATTGCTGCTCATGTTTGTACTCATTTATTCCATTAAACCTGTCAGGTTTATAGTTCAATAAAATCGACCGGCATGGAAACGGGTTCAACTTGTTTAGCAGGTTTGTTTAATTCCAGCTTAATTACTGCAGGCAAAATATTTTTTAATTCCTGAGGCAGACTGATCCTGATATCTTTCTTTGATTGACTGAATATAAGTTGTTGTCTATTCAGCAAGG
>CAZEWS010000329.1:0-4215 GCA_964515985.1 uncultured Rikenellaceae bacterium
ATAAGTCTATCATTCCCAACTTGATTGGGAATCCAGATGAATTATTCAGGTTAGGGTCAATTTCAAGCAAAACATCTAAATAACATTTTTTTTAATTTTTAATTTTTAATTTCTAATTGTTTATAAGCCTCAAAACATTGAACTTAGCCCCGATGGCTATCGGGGTGAGTAAATTCCGATACGTTTAAATAAAATATTAACTTAAAACATTAATTATTATGAAACAAAGACAAACCATTATTATTGCTGCCGCTGTTATTGTGGTAATTCTTCTCCTTTTTGGGAGCAAGATGTTTTTCGTGATTCAGCCGGGCGAAAGAGCCGTCGTTTTCAAAAAATTCGGAATGGGACTTGACAAAGAAAACATTATCCAACCGGGTTTCAGAATGATCGCACCATATAATGATATGCACCGCTACGATGTAAAAGAACAAAAAAGCGAGGAAACCATGGACGTACTTGATAAGAACGGACTATCCGTCAATATTGATGTGACGGTTCGTTTTAATCCTATTTTTGACAAAATCGGATATTTACACGAGGTTTTTGGGATAAACTATATTAACAGACTTGTTGTACCGGAGGTACGTTCAACCGTCAGACGAGTAGCGGGCCGGTATACTGCAGAGGAAATTTATTCTACCAAAAGGAATGAAGTTGAAGTTACTATTATCGAAGAAGCCGAAGTAATTCTGGAAGAAAACTTTATCGATATGAGGGCATTGATGATCCGGTCTATTGGTCTTCCGGCTCAGATAAAAGGTGCTATCGAGAACAAGCTCGAGCAAGAGCAGGAAGCCCTGGCATATGAGTTCCGGCTTACCAGAGAGAAGAGTGAAGCCGAACGGAAGCAGATCGAAGCGGAAGGAATTGCAACTTACAACCGGATTCTCAATGCAAGTCTGACAGAAAGAATCTTAAAGCAGAAAGGAATTGATGCAACCTTGAAACTTGCTGAGTCACCCAATGCAAAGGTTGTTATTGTTGGTAGCGGAAAGGAGGGGCTGCCATTAATTTTGGGCGGTAATTAATTTGAATCACTTTACTCTGAGTATTGTATGATTTAGTAAGTCATATTTTTTATTACAGAATAAAACTATGATACAAAGAGTACAAAGCATATATTTATTCTTGTCGATGGTTTTAATGATACTAATTCTGTTTTTCCCGATAGCAAGACTTATCGGTGGGGAAAATCAAACCTTCTTATTAAATTTCTCCGGTATTTTTAAAACCAATCCGGATGGACAGGAACTTATTATAGGAGCAATTCCCCTGGCAATTATATTAATTGCTATCCCTGTAATTAGTTTTGTCACAATTTACCTGTATAAAAACCGAATGCTTCAAATCAGGCTGACCATCTTTAATATTTTATTAATGTTGGGTTCAACAGGATTGATGTATTATTACATCAGGCATGGACAGGGGAAATTAGATGCAGATGTGTACTATTCCTTTCCAATTGTCTTACCGCTGGTTTCAGCTATTTTAACTTACCTGGCTTTCAGAGGTATAAAAAAAGATGAGGAGATAGTTCGATCTTACGACCGGATACGTTAATTAGTATTAAGCAATATTATGAATACCTCTATAAGTCAAATTCAACTATGAAGGTTACACCAAGCTGATTTATATACCTGAATTGCCCGTAGGGCATTCATTTTTGTAGAAGAATAGATTATAGTTTTATGTATTCCCTGTAGGGGATTAATATAAAAATTTGTTTTTAAATCAATCAAAAAAATCAAATAGAAACCGCTCATCATAATCTATTTTAAATTTAAGATTGTTAAACAAAATTGGCTAAATTAAACTATGTTCACAAATCGATAATTTATCAATCGTCTACAACGAAAATATTCTGTGTGGCTACATTAGGCTACAATAGTATAACCGCTACGCGGTATTTTTCTTTTTAGTATATATTTACTGAAAAGCCAAAACTACGCATTTCCCGGATGAAACACATTAAATAGGGGGTGGTATTATAAAGTTACAGGATAACTAAATCTTCCTGGTCGGTTATTCGTTCACAATAATGGCATTTCAATGCCACATTTTCCTTTGATATCACCGTGAATTTGGTAACGATTTCTTCATTGTTGGTAATACACTGGGGATTCACACATTTCGCAATACCGATAATTTCATTGGGTACTTCCACCACCTTTTTTTCAACTACTTCGTAATCTTTAATAATATTCAGTTTTGCCTGTGGGGCCACAAGAGCAATTTTATTGATATCTACATCACGGAAAAACTGATTAGATAATTTTATGAGTGCTTTTTTCCCGAGTTTTTTGCTTTCAAAATTAGCTCCAAAGGTAATCTGGTCTCTGATATGTTCTAAATTCAGGATTTGTATTACCTTAAACAGACTTTGGGCGGGTATATGGTCAATTACGGTTCCATTTTTTATTGCGCTGACTGATAATTGCTTTTTTTCTTTCATTGTGGTCATTTTATTTCAATCCTAAAATGGAGGAAATGATTGCTTGCCTGGTAAATACTCCGTTTAATGCTTGTTGAAAGTAGTAGGCTTTTTCACTCGCATCCACATCCGGGTGGATTTCGTTTACCCTGGGTAAGGGATGCAGTATCCGCATATTTGGTTTGGTGTTCCGGATCATATGTTTTCTCAGTACGTATATGTTTTTAACCTTTTCGTATTCCATAGGATCAGAAAATCTTTCCTGCTGAACTCTTGTCATATATACAATGTCTGCCCTGGAGATGATTTCGGTGAAATCGGTATGTTCGTAATATTTTAGCCCAAGGTTCTCTAAAAACAATTTATATTCATCCGGCATTTTTAATTCCTCCGGAGAAATAAAATTAAAGATGGTTGTAAAATGGGACATTGCCATTAAAAGGGAGTGAACTGTACGGCCATATTTCAGATCACCTACAAGAAAGATATTCAGATCATCCAGTGTTCCCTGTGTTTTAATAATTGAATAAAGATCAAGCAAAGTTTGAGTAGGATGCTGGTTTGCACCGTCTCCCGCATTAATTACAGGTACAGTTGCCACTTCACTTGCATACTTTGCGCTACCTTCAAGCGGATGCCGCATTATGATCAAATCACAATAATTACTAACTGTTTTAATGGTATCTTTAAGTGTTTCCCCCTTTGCGACACTTGATGAGGAAGAATCGGTAAAACCAACCACGTGGCCACCTAACCGGTTTATTGCACTCTCGAAACTTAATCTTGTTCTGGTTGAGGGTTCAAAAAACAGGGTCGCAATAACCTTTCCTGTAAGAATGTTTTGATTCGGATTTTTTTCAAATTCAGCGGCTAGCTCCAGTACCTTTAGTATCTCTTCTTTGTTATAATCATTGATCGAAACCAGGCTTTTGTCTTTCATTTAGTAAATGAATTAGGTGAGATTTATTTCACTTTCAAAGATACGTAAGTTGTGGGAAAAAAGTATGCATTGTTGAAATATTGTTGAATTAGTACTCGTCAGGTTCAAAATCCATGGTTTGGTGGTTTGTTTCATTCGTCAGACGAGCTGAAGTCGTCTGACGAAGGTTTGCTTGTACAAATTAAATTCTTAGTTTTTTTTTAAGTGCCATCGTCAGACAACTCCAGTTCGACGAGTAAATAGATATTATCCGGATCTTAGATATCTGATCCTTAGTCCGTCAATTCTACCTAATCTTTCAATAACATTTTTACTCCTGCTTTTCCTGACACTTATTGTTATTGAACAGGTTGAATCAAACTTTTGTTCAACCTGCGTAAGTTTTTCTTCTTTGATTACTTTTTTAACATCATTCATCGAAGGATAGCCGAATTGCAATTCATATATATCATTGATTGTTTTGGTAAGGACACGGGCATTTGCCAGTGCATCCATAGCTGCAGAGCGGTATGCATTGATCAATCCTCCAACACCAAGTAGTGTTCCTCCAAAATAGCGAACAACAACAATCAGTACGTTCATTAAATCGTATGCCATGATCTGATCCAAAATTGGCTTTCCTGCTGAGTTCGAAGGTTCACCATCATCATTTGTGCGGTAAATTTCCTTTTCGGTTCCCAAACGATATGCATAACATAAATGCCTTGCATCATGATATTTTTTCTTTAATGTATGAAGAATACGTTTTATCTCTTCTTCCGAAGAAACAGGATAGGCAAAAGCTAAAAACCTGCTTCCCCTGTCTTTATAAATACCCTTTGATAAACCTGCAAGTGTTTTA
>CAZEWS010000330.1:0-548 GCA_964515985.1 uncultured Rikenellaceae bacterium
AGACTGACTGGACACTGATGGTGAGCCTGGTAAATTCAATATCTACAGGATCGAGTGTCACCACCCGGGTGTCTCCCTCTTCTGAAAATGATGCGAGGGTACGGCAGGTACACAGATCCACTTCTTCACCTTTATGACTGAATTTGCAGCTCTTTACTGCTCCTTCGCCGGCGTAGTGAGTAAAGTAGCCCGCCCGATAGAAAGACTGTATCAGGAAGGGATAGGATGCATCCTGCAGATGCTTGGTGCCTACGCCGCATGGCCGCACTAGCCTGGCCACGTAAGGTCTGAGGTCAATCATAGCACCACCCTCATTCATATCCAGGCAGAAACGCATCCAGGGATCGGCATACCAGAACTGCTGCCGCTTGGAGCCGTACAGGATATCCTTCCATAGGGTGCACTCAGGATGAGCGTACGGGCGATTCTTACGGTAGATGTCGGCAAACTCACTCATAGTGACGTCTCTAGCTTTTCCTTTCTTCTTGAGCTCCCCGTAATAAGCCATGCCTTCCTTGTAACTTTTGAGTAGAAAGTCATAATCCGCC
>CAZEWS010000330.1:558-4214 GCA_964515985.1 uncultured Rikenellaceae bacterium
AAAATTGTGGACGAGGTTCTGGGCAAATTCTATGAGGTGTTTGATTTTTACTCATCCAGCCGGGTCCCACATACATCATGTTGTAGGCATAGCCTTTATTATATTTGACCATGGAGCGGTATTGATCTACGAGATTTTTAAAATAGGGGATTTCGTGGTCTTCGTAGACCATGCCGCGTAAGATATTTTGCGGATGGGTGCCATAGTAGGAACCAGGACCATCAAAGACTGCCAAAAGATCCCGCGAAAGGTGAGGAATAGCTACAATCCCTATGTCATCTTGCTCATCCGAGGCAGGGCAGTGGATATTACGTTTTGACGGTATCCAGGGATTCCAGGGACTTCCGTCAAATATAGTGTACCAGGAGTTGTTTGCATTCCAGTAAGCCCTGGGGCCCTCCTCCCAGCAGGTTGCTACTGCGACTTTTATCATAGGATACTTGTCCTTAATGTAGTTCACCAGCTCGGCGTCCATGTAATAAGAACCGGTTGAAGTTGGGTAAAAATCAAACACCTCATAGAATTTGCCCAGAACCTCGTCCACAATTTTCTTTTTGTCCTCCATGGAAAATAGCCAGATAGCCAGCTCCTTGGACTTGAACTTATCCCGGAATTCCTGGCACTGGATGCCGAGAAAAGTTGAGCCGATTTCATCGCCGTACTTTTGGTGGTGCTCCTTGGCGATAGCAACCGCCTCTGCGTTGAACAGGCTAGCATAGGTCATCTGGATGGTGGTTCGCAAGCCATTTTCGTGTGCAACCTGCTGTTGGGTGCGGAAAATATCAAGGGATTCCTGTATGACCCCGCTTCTGGTGAGGTCTTCCTGTTTGCCTTCCTCTGCTCCCTTTTGAAGATATTCCGGCACCATTTCCGGCCTATGGATAATGGTTACATAGAATTCACTCATACTGGTTCCTTTCTAATCACTTTTTAATGCAATGTGGACTATAGGCATCTGGTAAATCTTTATAATTTTCAAGCTTCTTAAATTCTTCATATCCAGGTAAATAAAATATATAAAGCAGGTTTCTTCGGATTGCTCAAACTTTATTGCTGTGCTAATCTTTTTTATTTCCAGTCAAAAATTTTCTGCTTCCTGTATTTGTAAAGGTAAATCTGGATGGATGGCGTTTTTATAGATGTTGATCTGCCAGAAGACATTCTATAAAAAAGGCTGTAAAAAAAATTACAGCCTTTTTCTTATTTATCTTCAAATTTACTTCAGTGATATATCAAAATCATCAAAAGTCCCCCACATAGTTGCAGGTGAATCACAATACAAGCCCAGGGTACAGTTTCCGCTTGAATCAACGGTAATGTCAACCGAATATTGACTCCATATATTCCATCCGGTATTTGTTATTTCCTGTTTTTCTGTTACTGAGCCGGATGTTGCGAATAAATAAAACTCATTCTCTCCACCACTGCCTTCAGACCACACTGAAACAGTATAATCTCCAGGAGTTAAATTCGTAACAGTCTGTGAAATTGTAAATTGGAAATCGCTTCCCAACCAGTATCCTCCTGCATAAGCGCCGCTATGAACATTTCCTGCAGAAGTCTCTATGGCATCTTTTATTCCTGTTCCAGTTATATCCCAGCTGTCAAAATTACCTAATTCAAATCCCGGATTTGCCAGCATGCTAACAGTTACAGACGCGGCAGCTGTGTAAGATGTTCCGGTGAGAGTTCCCTCTACAATAAAGGCACCACTTGAAGCATATTTCTCAGGTGGGATCTCATCCCATTCAATGGGAACTAAATGGCATGCATCATCATCATACCATGCTTTGACCTCAGACGGTAAAACGGGAGCATTGCCGGGAGTAGTATTTATTTTTATTCCCGGAACAACCGATACAAAACTGGGCTCATGAGAATCCTTCGATTCCGAAACCAATCTATAAGTCCAGATAGAATCCAATGGATAACTGTCCTTGTCCCACCATGCCTGGTTTTCCCATGCGTTTCCCTCATTTGTAACCCAGCCTGCTCCAGGTACTGCTATCCAATCAGGTTCCCAATAGAATACTCCCAGCCCTTTATTATCTGAGACCTGGGAGACAGCATTCATAATATTTCTTATAGCTGTTGCCTGTCCTTGAACTGTGGCTTTATATCCTCCTATTTCAACGGTAGAGGCTGTAAAAATATTACCCATATTATCATAATTATCAGTAGTAAAAGCATATGCGATTTCGGCGGCAACAACCTCTTTATCATAACGGCTGGATATATCATTCATATTTGCTATGAATCCGTCCAGGGGACCATCCCAGTAAGGATAATAAGAAAGGCCGATTACATCATAGTCAAGAGAGGCAGACTCAAGCTTATCAAACATTTTTCGGTAGGTTTCATTCTCTCCGCCCTTGTTCAGATGGATCATTATTTTTGCAGTGGGGAGTACTTCACGAACTGCCTGACATCCTTTTTCTAACAATTTAATGAACACTGTATAATCATCTTCAATAATTTTACCTGCCGGCCAACACATCCCTCCCGTTACCTCATTACCTATAGCTACCATATCAGGAGCGGCATTGTTCTCTTTCAAATCGTTTAAAACAGATTTTGTGTATTCATATAAAGCTTCTTCCATTTCGCTCGGGCTGAGATCGGCCCATGTTGCTGGAGTAGGTTGACGCCCGGGATCAGCCCAAAAATCGCTGTAATGGAAATTTAATAAAAATTTCATACCTAAAGCTTTAGCCCTTTTGGCCAAACCTTTCATGCTTTCAAGATCACAATTCCCACCACCAACAGGATCACCGGGCTTTACATTATTTCCCTCAGCAAGATTCTCTAAAGCGATACGATCTGCTGTAAAGACCGGATTGTTCCATAATCTCAACCTGATCCAATTTACACCATGATTCTTCAGGATCGTAAGGCAGTCTTTTTGTTCGCCATCCGTATCATAGAATTTTCCACCGCATTTTTCAATTTGTGCGATCATCGAAACATCAACTCCTTTAATAAAATCCGGACTTAAATCAGAAATCGGATTTACTTTAATGCTGAGGGAGGACGGCAGTTCCGGTAATTCTTCATCTGGTGAAACTGTTGCTGCTTCAGCTGCACCGGCTTCTTCATTACTCTCAAATGTTGCAGCAGGTTTACAACCACCTAATGAAAAAACTGCAACTATTAAAACACTCAATGCAATACCTCCTACCCATAGTGATAACTTTTTCATTTTTTCTCCTCAAATTTAATTCTTTAGTTACTTTTAATAAAAATATTTGCGAGATTTGCTTTGAACCATGCTATAACTTACCATTCTTACAAATCTCTTTTTTTTATTGCTTATTAAAATCACCTCCTATTCTTTTGTATTTTTGTGTATTTCAATTCCTTGCTTTTTCAAAAGAATATAATTGTACGCATATATTTTTCAATTAATAAATATAGTCTAAATGATTTTTCTTCTTTTCAGCTCTTTCTTATAAGAATTATTGGATATTTCAGGATAATAATTTTTAAATATTATTTTAGGTAATTTATATGACATGTATTTTTAGTTAAACACAATATTATAAGTATATAAGCGCTTGCGCAACCACTTGTTATATATTACAAGAAACTTTTTTATAAGTCAAATTTTTTATAATTTTTACTTCTCAAATTGAAAAATACTAAATTTAGGCTAAATT
>CAZEWS010000331.1:0-306 GCA_964515985.1 uncultured Rikenellaceae bacterium
TGTAATGGAAGACTGGCACAATTTTGGGCCGGATTATGATAAAACATTAATGGTATGGTATAGGAATTTCAACAAGGCATGGCCTCAGTTGAAAGAGAAGTACGGCGAACGGTTCTACCGTATGTGGCGCTACTATTTGTTGAGTAGTGCAGGAGGATTCAGATCGCGGAAAAACCAGCTCTGGCAAATTGTTATGACAAAAACCGGAAGGAAACAACCTGATTGCCGGATATGCTGAATCTTTATTCCATTAATCTCTCTAAATCATTCATAAATAAACGATCCGTTCAGTAACTTTCATGTAGG
>CAZEWS010000331.1:404-1192 GCA_964515985.1 uncultured Rikenellaceae bacterium
ATTTCATGTTCATCTGCGCAGCAAAGAACTAAAAGTAAAGGTAAATCAGTACGCCATTAAAAGGGAAGAATTTGATCACTGGCTTCTAAAAAGAAGTGGTGTTGAATTACACAACCATGAAGTCATTGAAATTAAAAATGAAGGGGATAATTATATCATTGACGAAAAGTATAGCTGCAAATATTTAATTGGAGCAGGAGGCACTTATTGCCCTGTTTACCGGACTTATTTCAAACAGAGTAATCCACGGATTCAAGAGTTGCAGGTAGTAACTCTTGAAGAGGAATTCATCTATAACTATCAGGATAGTAACTGTCATCTCTGGTTCTTACAAAACAGGTTACCCGGTTATTCATGGTATTTACCAAAAAGTGATGGATATTTAAATCTAGGGATTGGCGGTTTCTTTGAAAAGCTTAAAGCTAAAAATGAAAACATTAAATTCCACTGGGATCTCTTTACTCAGAAGTTAGAACAACTTTCCCTGGTAAAAAATCATCCGTTCAACCCAAAAGGATACACATATTATGTAAGGAATTATACAGACATAATACATCTTCATAATACATTTATTATAGGCGATGCAGCAGGATTGGCAACAAGAGATATGGGAGAAGGTATTGGTCCCGCAATAAAAAGCGGAATTCTGGCCGCCAATGCAATATTATACAATAAACCATTCATTGCTAATTCGATAAGTAAATTCAGCTTCAAGAGACATCAAACTTTACTCAAACTATTATATGCATATGTCTTCAACTAGTAAATCAGAAAAATAGGGACAGCTT
>CAZEWS010000331.1:1502-4195 GCA_964515985.1 uncultured Rikenellaceae bacterium
GTAGGCGGATGGATTACCTACCGGAAATAGCCGTGCCACGGTTTTTACCAAGGGTATCCCTTTGGGAGGGAAAACCGTGGCACGGCTAGTCGGCTACTTGAAAAAATAAATTAACTTTAACAAAAACCTTTTACCGCTATGATTACTAAAAACAGATTTTTAAATAAATTATTTTTCACGTTCACTCTTGTATTGTTTATTGCTTTCTCTTTCTGTAAACCAACTAATAAAAAGTCCTATGATGTAATCATCTATGGCGGAACATCGGGTGGAGTGATTGCAGCTGTAAAAGTGGCCCGTATGGGAAAATCTGTGCTTCTGATCTCCCCCCGCAAGAACTTGGGAGGTTTAAGCAGTAACGGTCTTGGAGCCACGGATATCGACAATAAAGCAGCCATCGGAGGAATGTCACGGGAATTCTATCAACGATTATTTGATTACTACTTTCCGGATTCCTCAGGATCACAATGGCGGTTTGAATCCCATGTGGCAGAAAAAATTTTTAACGATTTTATCAATGAGGTTAATGTACCTGTAATTTATGGCGAACGACTCGATCTTGAAAACGGAGTTAAAAAAAATGGTAACCGTATAATTGAAATCATCATGGAATCAGGCAAATCATTCAGGGCAAAGATGTTCATTGATGCTACCTATGAAGGTGATCTGATGGCAACAGCTGGTGTCTCTTATACCTTTGGGAGAGAATCAAATGAAAAATACGGAGAGACATTAAACGGGGTTCAAACCCAAAATGCCATCCATCATCAATTCATAAAAGAAGTTGATCCATATATCATTCCCGGAGATACGTCAAGTGGTTTGCTTCATGGTATACACGAAGGAGGGCAAGGCATTGAGGGGAATGGTGATTTTCGTATACAAGCCTATTGTTTCAGGCTTTGTACAACCGATTCTTCACAAAACATGTGTCCCTGGCCTAAACCAGAAAACTACGATGATAGTAACTATGAATTGTTATTGCGCAATTTTGAGGCAGGCGATCACCGGATACCCTGGAGCAAAATCAGGATGCCCAACAGGAAAACGGACTGTAATAACAATTTCGCGGTTTCAACCGATTATATTGGTATGAACGATGCTTATCCCGATGGTGATTATGCCACACGCGACAGTATATTCCGGAAACATGAAAACTACCAGAAGGGATTAATGTGGACACTGGCTAATCACGAAAGGGTTCCTGAAAAAATAAGGGAACATTTTCAAACCTGGGGGTTGGCAAAAGATGAATTTACCGATAACGATAACTGGCCGAGGGAGTTATACATCCGTGAGGCCCGCAGAATGGTTAGCGATTACGTGATGACACAACACAATTGCCAGGGAAAAGTTGTTGCTGAAGATCCTGTCAGCCTTGCAGCATATACCATGGATTCACATAATGTTCAACGATATGTAGATGAGAATGGATATGTTAGAAATGAGGGAGATGTCCAGGTTGGCGGTTTCCCTCCCTACCCTATCTCCTACCGGGCTATTGTTCCGAAAAAGGAAGAATGCAGTAACTTGTTTGTTCCTTTCTGCCTTTCAGCTTCCCATATAGCGTTCGGTTCCATCCGTATGGAACCGGTCTTTATGATCCTTGGAGAATCATCAGCCATAGCAGCGGTTCTGTCAATCGAAAGTAGTGTTGATATACAAGATCTTGAATATGAGTTACTTTACGGGAAATTACTCGATTCAAACCAGGTGCTTGAATGGAATAAAAATTGATATAAGTTAGCCGCTAAGCGGCTACGTAGTTTGATTATATTTTATGTAATTTTATTAATTATGATCCCTTTATTTGAACTCTTTCCAGCATTAAAGAACAAACCAGGTTATATCAGTCTATGTGACCTTCCCACTCCTATTCTTCATCTGACCAATGCAGGCAAAAAACTCGGTCTGGATCAACTTTACATAAAGATGGACGGATATACCGGAAAAATCTACGGAGGAAATAAGATACGTAAACTGGAATTTCTTTTGGGTGAGGCTATAAATAAAAATTCTAAAGAGGTAATGACTTTTGGAGGTGCCGGTTCAAATCATGCAACGGCAACTGCCATTTATGCAAATAAGGTTGGCTTGCAAAGCATATCAATATTACTGCCCCAGATGAATGCTGAATACGTCATAAAGGACCTTTTGTTAAGTTATTCATACGGCGCTGAACTTCATTATTATCGAAACGATTTCATGCTTTCCACTGGTAAAAAATATCAGTGTATCAAACATTGGTTAAGGAAAGGGAAGAAACCATATTTAATTCCTATGGGAGGTTCTTCACCTGTTGGAATCATAGGATTTATTAATGCTGCCTTTGAATTGAAACAACAAATAGACCAAAACCAAATCCCTGAACCCGATCGCATTTATGTAGCTCTTGGCAGTGTAGGTACAGTAACGTGATTATTAATCGGGATTAAGGTTCTCAATATCCAATCAACGTTAGTACCGGTCAGGGTTGTGCCTTCTGAAACTGCAAATTTTGAAACTATCAAAGATCTCTTTACTGAAACCGTTTCTTTTCTACGTTTCCTTGATCCTGCCTTTCCTAATTTTCAATTTCAAAAGGATGAATTTAAAATAAGGAATAAATTTTTCGGTGAAGGTTATGCACACTTTACTGAAGAAGGGATGGAAGCCATTAACCTTTTAAAAGAGTTGGAAGATATTCGATTAGA